>JACOSU010000001.1 GCA_016178685.1 Candidatus Eiseniibacteriota bacterium
ATCCGGCGGCGAGCGCGACGGTGAGCGTGAAGAACAGCAGTTCGTTCTTGACCAGCGGTCCGATCAGCGCCATCTCGCCGCGGCTCGAGGGGAGCAGTTGCGCCTCGGACAGCTCGTGCAGGCCGCCCACCAGCAGCTGCAGCGCGATCAGGAGCAGCACCGCGGAGGTGAGCAAGAAGAACGGCTTGAGCGGAATGCGGAGCGTGCCGCGAATGAACAGGACGCCGAACAGCACGGCGAGCCCGAGCCCGATCAGCGCCCCGACCCACAGGCCCAGCCCCTGGCTGTTGAATCCGGCCGCCGACAAAAAGATCGCGGTCTCGACGCCTTCGCGGAACACCATCGCGAACGCGAACAGAAAAACACCGAGCGCGCCTCCCCCCGAGCCGCCGGTCGCGCGGTCCACGCCGGACTCGATGTCGTGGCGGATGTTGGGCGCCGATTTCCACATCCACCAGGTAAGTGAAAGCACAATCGCCGAGCCGACCAGCATGGCGATGCCCTCGGCCAGCTCCTGGTTCCAGCTGATGCGCAGGGCGAGGATTGCGACCGCGACCGAGCCGGCGAGCGCGAGCGCGGCACCGGCGGTGAGCGCCCACCTCAGACCGCCCAGGCCGCGCCGCATCAGAAGGCTGTGTGCGATCGCGAGCACCAGAGCGGCTTCGACGCCCTCGCGAAGCGTGATGACGAGCGCTTCAAACATGTCGGGGCCGGACGCGGGATCGGGTGAAGCCGGGGTTGGGTTTCACGGGTTGCGGATCGTGCCGGATGCCAGGGAAGGCGTCAAGCCACACGACGGACCACCCGCGCGACGGACCGCACACGCGACGGACCGCGCGATTGACCGTCCGCCCGGGGCGGCGCGATACTCGATCATGCCCGGGTCCATGGAAACGGTGCCGTGACTCCCCGCGTCCGGTGCGCCGCGATCATCACGCTGCTGCTCCTCGCGCTGCCGCCGGCCGCCGCTCGAGCGAACCCGGCGGCCGAGGCGAAGCGTCTGTACGAGTCGGCGCTCGACCACCTGATGCTCGGCACGTTCGATACCCGCCGCGCCGCGATCGGAGAGCTCGAACAGGCCACGCTGCTCGCTCCCGCGAACCCGGAATACGAGATCACGCTGGCGCGCACCTACCTGCAGGCCGGCTATCTCAAGAGCGCCCGGCTGCGCTTCGACCGCGTGGCCCGGTTGACACCCGGTGACGCGGCGACCCGTTATGGGCTCGGGCTGGTGTGGCGTCGGGACTGGCTCAAGTATGTGGACGCCGTCTCGCTCGATCACGCG
Source organism: Candidatus Eiseniibacteriota bacterium (assembly GCA_016178685.1). GTDB lineage: Bacteria > Eisenbacteria > RBG-16-71-46 > RBG-16-71-46 > RBG-16-71-46 > JACOSU01. The sequence continues at coordinate 1,286 of JACOSU010000001.1, forward strand.
GTCGAAAACTTCTCGCTCGCCGCGCGCCTCGACACCACGATGGTGGACGCGTGGCTGATGCTGACGCCGCTCCTGATCGAGCAGGGCCGGCTGACCGCGGCCGCGGCGGCCGCGCAACACGCGGCGTGGGCACGGCCCGACCTGCCGGAGACGCAGCTCGCGCTGGCGTCGGCCGCGTATCGGGGCGGAGATCTCCCGCGCGCCGAGAATCTCTTCACGCGTGCCATCCCGCGGCTGGTCCGCGAAGTCCGCTCGCACTTCGACGACATCAGTCCGCTCGCCTCGGAACGCGATACCATGGAGCTGCATCGCCTCGGCCTGCTCGATGCGATGGAATTCGAGCGCCGCTTCTGGAAGGAGCACGATCCCGATCCCGCCACTCCCGAGAACGAAGTGCGGCTCGAATACTGGTCGCGCGTCGCGCAGGCCTATTTCTTGTATTACGACGCGCGGCTGCGGCAATGGGACGAGCGCGGCGAGGTTTACGTTCGCTACGGACCTCCCGAGCACGTGGTCTACAACCCGGTCGCCTATGGCTACACGATCGCCTACGGCGATCACACGACCTTCGTGAGCGAATTCCCGGCCAACACGCTGCTGTGGAGCTACGCGAGCCTCGGCATGGACGTTGTGCTGCAGGACCGCCTGCTCTCGGAACGCTATATGCTTCCCGTCAGCTTCTACTCCGATCCCGATCCGCGGCCCGACCCGGGAATGCTCGCCCTGCGCGACGACGCGCTCGCCACGCACGATATGAAAGGGGTCTTCCACACGCTGCCGCCGGGCGCGCGGCCGCTCGGCGTCAACGGCACGATCGCGCGCTTCGAAGGAACGCGCGAACCGCGCGTGCTGGTCGCGGCCGAGGCGCCCGGGGGACCGGTCGACAGCCTGTGGGCGACGTGGGTCGCGCTCGACTCGACCGAGGTCGAAGTGGCGCGCGAGGTCAGGACGCTGTCACCCTCGGCGTGCGATCCCACCACGTCGCGTGTCGCCGACTTCATGGGCAGCCTTCCCCCCGGCGGCTATCGGATCGCGGTTTCGGTGCGATCGAGGGGAGGACGCCGCGGCGTGTTCCGCACCCTGGCCGAACTCGAACCGATCGGGCCCGATCTCTCGCTGAGCGACGTCGTGGTCGTGTGCGGCCCCCCCGATGTGAATTCGATGCCGATCCGGCTGGCCGCGAATCCTTCCGCGGTCGTGGAGGGGAGCGAGGCGCTCACCGCGTACTTCGAGATCTATCACCTCACTCCGGACGACGAGGGACGGTCGCACTTCGAATACGTCTATACCGTGCGCACCGCCGAGAGGGATCCCCGCATCTGGCTCCAGCGCATGGTGTCGCCGCGGCCGTCCATCCCTTCCATTACCGCGAGCCGCGGGGAGGAGAATCCTGGCTCGCTGCGCCGTCAGTTCCTCAGCGTGCCGGTCCAGCCGCTTTCGCCCGGGAGCTACTGGCTCGAAGTGCACGTGAAGGATCTCACGACCGGGGCCGAAGCCGAGCGCCGCGCGCTGTTCCGAAAGCGCGCGAGCGCTCCGCTCGAAATCCCGGCGGGAGCGGGCGGCGAGGCGAAAAGCCGCGCCCATTGAGTTCCCATGAACAGCCTCAAGGGCGGCGAGGCGGCGCCCGATAAAGCCTGCAGGGACTTCTCACTCCGGGGGACAGGATGTCCGAGAGAGCGCCGCGCATTCTGATCGTGGACGAAGAGGCCGACCTGGTCGCGGTGCTTCGACTGGGCCTCGAGATCGAGGGGTTCGAGGTGATCGAGGCCGGCGATGGAGAAGAGGGCCTGCGCCTCGCGCGCGAAGGCCAGCCCACGCTGATGCTGCTCGATCTCATGCTCCCCAGGCTGGACGGCTACAAGGTGTGCCGCGCGCTCAAGTTCGACGATCGCTACAAGGCCCTGCCGATTTTCATCCTGAGCGCGCGCTCGGGCGAGCAGGATCGCAAGCTCGCGGCCGAAATGGGGGCTGACGTGTTCATCTGCAAGCCCTACAACATGCGGGATCTGGTCGCGAAGATCCGGGGGCGGCTCGGGCTTCCGGCCAGACGCGCGGCGGCGTGACCGGCGGCGGGGTCATCGTTTCGGCCACGCACCCGCGCCGCGCAGGATCTCCATCATCTCGTCGTGAAGGTGACCGTTGGTCGCGAGGATGCGACGCGCCGCGAGATCGAACGTCGCGCCGTCGTAATCACTGATGCGGCCGCCCGCCTCGCGCGCGATCACCACTCCCGCCGCCATGTCCCATGGCGACAGGGATCCCTCCCAGAATCCGTCGAACCGCCCGGCCGCCAGATAACAAAGATTGAGCGCGGCCGATCCGTCACGGCGGATGCCCTGCGCGCGCGTCAGGAACGCCTGAAACAGCGGCACGCTGCGCTCGGGATGTTCGCGCACGTCGTAAGGGAAGCCGGTGACCAGCAGGGCATCGTCCACGCGATCGAGCGCGGAGACCCGCAGCGGCGCGCCGTTCAGGGCCGCGCCCGCGCCGCGCGCGGCGGCGAACATCTCGTCGCGAACCGGATCGTAGACCGCTCCCGCGCACAGCTCGCCCCCGATCTCGGCCGCGATCGACACGCAGAAGAACGGGTAGTTGTGCGAGAAGTTGGTCGTGCCGTCGAGCGGATCCACCAGCCAGCGCACCGTACCGTCGGCCGGATGCTGGCCGGACTCTTCGGCGAGAACGGCGTGGTCCGGGAAGCGGGAGCGGAGCCCCTCGAGCAGCAGCCGCTCCGAGCGGCGGTCGAACTCGGTGACGAGATCGATCCGGCCCTTTCGTTCGGGCGCGTGGATCCGGCCCCAGCCCTCGCGCAGAACGGCGCCGGACGCGCGCGCGAGTTCAATCGCCGCGTCGCGAAGCGCCGAGGGGGACGGCGCGCTCTCCGACGAACGCGATGCGCTTCCGGGGGGCCGCCCCTTAGGAACGTTCACGCGCCGCCCCGCGCGGCGCTGTGGACGCAGAAACGAGAATACGGACAGTACCCGCAATTGCGCTGATCGGGTCGCGGCGGGAACTGCGCGGAACGGATTCCGGCCGCCGCGTGTTCGATGCGCGCGCGCGCGCGATCCAGATGGTCGGGCGCGACGTCGGCCGACCCGGCGACGCCGGTGCCCACGTACTGGAGCTGGACGCGCGCCGGCATCACCTGGCGGGTTTCGAAGTAGGCGAGCGCGTACAGCCCCAGCTGCTCGTCGCGAAGGCTCGACTTCGCGCGGTCGTCGGCCGTGTCCGGATCGTCGACCTCGGAGGTCTTGTAGTCCACCAGCACGATCTCGCCCGACACCTCGTCGATGCGATCCCAGCGCCCCTTCACGAGATTCAGCCCCAGGCGGAATCGGAAGTCCATCTCGATCGCGAGCGGCACGATTCCCGAAGCACTCTCGCGCTCGACAAAGCGCCGCAGTACGTCTTTTCCCTGCTCGAGGCGCCGCCGCTCGTGTTCCTGCGAATGAAAACCGTCTCCCGACCACCCGCGCTCGAACTCGGCGACCACGTCCTCGGCGGAAATGGGCAGGCCCTTCATCCGGTGCTTGAGATAGACGCGGATCGCGTGATGAACCAGGATGCCGTACATCACCCTGGGATCGGTGGCGAGCGGCACCTGCACGATGTGTGCGTAGCGGTACTTGAGCGGGCACGTCAGGTAGTCGTCGATCTGGCCGTGCGAGAGCTCGAGCGTCTGGTCGTCCGTGAGCGGCTTAACCTCGGGAGGCGCGCTCTCGGCAACCGGGGCGAAGCGCGCGATGTTTTCGGCGGCCGACGCGGTCTTCGTGGTTCGCGACGGCTCGGGCAGCCCGAGCGCCTCGGCCACGAACGGACTCACCTTGCGCGTGCGCCGGCCGCCGTAATCCGCGGCATGGCACAGCACCAGCCGATCGCGCGCGCGCGTCATCGCGACGTAGAACAGCCGCCGCTCCTCGCGCTCGTGATCGGCCTTCGGATCGCCGGCCGCGTGCGTGAGCTCCTTCGGAAACTCGAGCCCCTCGCCGCGATGCGTGAGCGGAAACTTCTGGGCCGCGAGCTGCACCATGTAGACGCTCGCGAACTCGAGTCCCTTGGCGTTGTGCGCGGTCAGGAGCTGGACCGCGTCCTCCTCGGCGTCGATCACGGCGGCCTGCGGATCGTCGCCCGCCTCGATCAGCAGGTCGAGATGGCTCATGAAGAACGGCACGCGATCGCTCTTGAGCAGGGGACCGACGCGCTGAACGATCCCGAACAGCTTGTTGAGGTTCTGCACCTGCTCCGCCGCCTCGGGCGAATCCTCGGCCGACAGCTGCCCGAGGAGCCCGCTGTCCGTGACGAACTCGTACAACACCTCGCTAGTCGGACGCCGCGTGGCGCTCGCCGCCAGACGCGCGTGCAGATCGAGAAACCGCTTCACGGCCTCCGTGGAACCGGCCGCAAGGTCCCGGCCCGCCGTCGCGGCCTCTCCGGCCACGCGCAACAGGCCACGATTTCGCCGGCGGGCGGCCGCCGATAACCGCGCCAGATCCACGGCGTCCACGCCGAACAGCGGATGCGACAGCACGCCGTACGCCGCCGCTCCGTCGTCGGGGTCGGCGAGCGTGCGCAGCAGGTTCAGGCACAGCAGCACTTCGGAGCGTGAATAGAGTCCGCGCGTGCTGCTGCGCTGAAAGCGCACGCCGCGCGAGCGCAGCGCGAGCGCGAACGGATCGAGCTGCGCATGGGTGCGCGCGAGGATCGCGAAGTCATGCGCCGGGCGCCCCGACTGGATCGCGAGCGCGATGTCCTCCGCGACCGCATCGGCCTCGTCGCTCGCGGTCGCGAACGGCCAGTGATCGACCTCGCCTTCGATCCCGCGCGCCGCGATCAGGCGTTTCTCGAAGCGCACCGGATCGCGCGCTTCGAGGCGATCGGGATCGTTGTTCCGGATCATGCGGTGGGCGAGATCGAGGATGCGCTGACCGGAGCGGTAGTTCTGGCGCAGCAGCAGCACCCGGGTCTCGGGGAACGCCTCGACGAATCCGAGCAGGTTCTCGACCTTCGCGCCGCGAAAGCGGTAGATGCTCTGGTCGTCATCCCCCACCGCGGTGAGATGGCACGGCCCGCCCTCTCCGCCGGCGCCGCCCGCGAGCCACTTCACGAGCTCGAACTGGACGTGATTGGTGTCCTGAAATTCGTCCACGAGAATGTAGCGGTAGTGATCGCGAACCTCGCGGCGCAGGTACGGCCGCTCGCGCATCAGCCGCAGCGCGAGGCTGATCTGCGAGCCGAAGTCCACGCGCCCCTGCTCGAACAACAGCTTCTGATAGGCGCCGTACGCGCGCGCCTTCTCGAGCTCGGCCGCGGCGCGGTCGCGCAGCACCGGATCGTCCCCGGCCGCGGCTGCGAGCCGCTCGGCGAACTCCACGTACTGGGCGGGGGAAACGTCCTCGTCGCGCGCGCGATCGAACACCGCGACCAACCCCGCGAGATGCTGGTCGGGACTTCCGAGCGGCAGATAGCGATCGAGTCCCAGCTCGAACAGGCGCTCGCGCAGGAAGACCAGGATCTCGGCGGGCTGCTCGACGCGCAGCCGGGAGGTGAGCCCCAGCTCGATCGCGTGGTCGCGCACCAGGCGGTCGCAGAACGCGTGGAACGTGGACAGCGTCGCGCCCACGAATCCCATCGGTACCAGCCGATCCACGCGCGCTTCCATCTCGGCGGCGGCCCGGTCGGTGAACGTGAGCGCAATGATCTGCTCGGGCCGCGCGCGCCGCGTCGAGATCAGCCAGGCGATGCGGCGCGTGATCACCTGCGTCTTTCCGGTGCCGGCCCCGGCGACGATCAGCAGCGGGCCCTCGCCGTGCGTGACCGCGGCGCGCTGTTCGTCGTTGAGGTCCTCGAGGATCGGACGATCCGGGGTCTCGTCGAACAGGGTCACGGCCGCGACCGCGGCGGACGCGGATCGAGCGGCGCCCGATTGAGCCGGCGGGCACCGGCGTTCTCGACCGCGACCAGATCCTCGAGCCGGATTCCGAATCGTCCCGGCAGGTAGATGCCGGGTTCGACGCTGTGCACCATGCCCTCGCGCAGCCGGGCGGGATTGCCGGAGACCAGGTACGGCGGCTCATGCACTTCAAGGCCCACGCCGTGGCCGGTGCGATGCGTGAAGAATTCTCCGAAGCCGGCGCGTTCGATCCGCTCGCGTGCCGCGCGGTCGACGGATTCGCACGCGGCACCGGGACGGGATGCGGCGATCCCGGCCTCGCGCGCCTGGTTCACGATCCCGTAGACGTTCCGCGCTTCGGGGCCGGGCTCATCCAGGAAGTAGGTGCGCGTGATGTCGGATCCGTAACCCTCCGTGAACGCGCCCACGTCGAGGATCACGACGTCACCGTCTTCGAGCCTGCGTTCGGAAGTGAAGTGGTGGGGGAGCGCGGCGTTCGCTCCCGAGGCCACGATCGCCCACGCTTCGCGGTCGCCGGCCGCATCGAAGCGCGACATCACGAACGTCGCGACCTCGCGCTCGGTCGTGCCGGCGCGCATGAAATCCGCGGCTTCCTCCACGATGCGGTCGGCGTGCGCCGCCGCCAGGGCCAGATTGCGCAGCTCGTCCGCATCCTTGACCGCACGCAGGTCGCCGAGTGCCGCGGCCGCCGGGTGGCAGCGGACGCGCGCGGCGAGGCGCAGCAATGGCGCGACCCGCATGCCCTCGCCGATCAGCACGCGGGGTCCGCGGGAGAGTCCCATGCGGCGATCGAGACGCTCGAACGGGTCGTCGGTTTCGTCCCACACCTCGAGCTCGAGCCACGGGCACTCGTGCGACAGCGCTGCGGCCTCCAGCCGCGGCACCACCGCGAAGGGCTCGCCCCTGGAGGGCAGCGCGAACGCCACCAGTCGTTCCGTGGAGCGCGCGGGCGCGCCCGTGATCCACCGGAAATCGGCCGACGCGGGGATCAGCAGCCAGTCGCCCCGCTCGCGCTCCATCGCCTCGCGCACGCGCTCGATGCGGGTGGCGGCCGTGGCGCGCGCGCGCGCACGATCGGCGGACGGCGAGGAAAGATTCATGACGCGACGCTATCACGCGCGAAAATCGAGGGTCAACGCGCGCGGCGGGTGTGCGGCTTGTGGGGCGCGTGCGCCGCCCCTAGACTGACCGCCCACATGTCCGAGATCGCGGGGAAGCGAAGCGTTGACGCCCGGATCACGCGGCTGCTCGCGGTGTGCGCGGGTGCCGCGCTGCTCGCGGCCGGATGCGGCGGCCGCGCGGCTCCGGCACCCGGCATGCGCGTGGAGTGGATCGTGGGCCGGAGCGCGCCGGGATTCGATCCGGACGGCCCTCCCGATGCGCTGCGCGAATCGCTCGAGCGACTGCTGTCGCGCGGGCTCACGGACGATGATACGAGCGGCACGGTGTTTCCCGCGGCCGCCGACAGCATCGCGATCTCTGGCGACCGCCTGACCTACACGTTCCGCCTGCCCGCGGAACTGCGCTTCGCCGGCGGGCAGCGCTGCACCGCCGCGGATTTCCGGGTCGCGCTCGAAGCCGGACTGACCCGCACCGACCATGGAACACGAGCGGCTCTGCTCGCCGCGGTGCGCGGCATGGACGCGGTGCGCGCACGACGTGCGCTCCCGCCGCTCGGCATCGAGACTCCCGATTCCCGCACGCTCGTGATCCGGCTCGCGCGTCCCGATTCGCTGTTGCTCAGAAAGCTCTCGCTGCCCGGGGTCTCGACGCCCTGGCGGAGGCGCGCGCCCGGTGCGTGGAGTGCGGCGTGCGGCATCGGCCCGTTCCGTGTGGCGTCCTCGGCCACCGACCGCTGGCTGGTCCTGGTGCGCGATCGGCGGGGCCGCGCGGCCGACACTCTGCGCGTCCGATTCGTCCCGAGCGCCCCGCGCGTGCGAACGCTGTTGCGCGCGGGGAGAATCGATCTGCTGTGGCCACCGCCCGGCGGGCTGCTCGCCCAGCCGCTGCCGCCCGGTTACCACTCGACCCGGAGTCCGGCGCGCCCCGCGCGCGACCTGCTGCTCGTGATGCGCGCCGACGTGCCGCCGACCACTCATCCGCCGGCGCGCCAGGCCATCGCGCACGCGCTCCATCGCGGCGAGGTCGCGGGAGCGCTCGAGGGCGAAGCGGACGCGCCCCGCGAGCTGATCCCGGGCGCGGCGCCGTTCGAGCTTCCGAAATTCGACGCGGTGGAAGTTTCCGCGTGGCTCGACCGCGGACACTTCGGCCGTTCCTTTCACGTCACCATGGCCTACGACGCCGACGGTTTCTCGCCGGTGGCGCGCGCGCTGCAGGGCGGCTGGTCGCGCTTCAATCTGTATGTGGAGTTGAAGCCGCTGCGCGGGGCGGAAC
>JACOSU010000002.1 GCA_016178685.1 Candidatus Eiseniibacteriota bacterium
CGCGCCTGCTGGGCGTCCTTCTGGCCCAGCCACACGACGTCGGGGTCCACGACGTTCAACAGTTTGAGCACCACCGTCGCGACGCCCTCGAAGTGTCCGCGGCGCGAGACCCCTTCGAGCCGGTCCTCGAGCCCCGCGACGCGCACGCGCGTGCGGTCGCCGGGCGGATAGAGATCGGCCACGCGCGGCTTCCACAGCAGGTCCACGCCGACGGCCTTGAGCAGCGCGCGGTCCCGGCTCCCCGGACGCGGATAGCTGGCGTAGTCCTCACGCGGACCGAACTGGAGCGGATTGACGAACACGCTCACTACCACGCGATCCGCGCCGGCGCGCGCGCGCCGCATCAGCGACAGATGGCCTTCGTGGATCGCTCCCATGGTGGGCACGAACGCGATGCGCTCCCCGGCCCGCCGCCACGCCGAAACCCGGCGCCGGACGTCGGTCACCGAGCGCGCCCGGAACACAGGCCTGCCAGGGGAGCGCACGATCAGTACGACTCCTGTTCGTCCGGGAAGCGCCGCGCCTTGACGTCGGCCGCGAAACGCTCGTAGGCGGCGCGCATCGCGTCGCCCAGTTCGGCGTACCGGCGCACGAATTTCGGCGTGTGCCCGAAGAACAGGCCCAGCAGGTCGTGGCTCACCAGCACCTGGCCGTCGCAGCCCACGCCGGCGCCGATTCCGATCGTGGGGATCGTCAGCGCGCGCGAGACGTCGGCGCCGAGCTTCGCGGGGATTCCTTCCAGCACCAGCGCGAAACAGCCCGCCACCTCGAGGGAGCGCGCCTCGCGCATCAGGCGCTCCTGGTCGGCCTCGCCGCGCGCCTGCACCTTGTAGCCACCGAACGCCAGCACGGACTGCGGCGTGAGACCGAGATGGCCCATCACCGGGATCCCCGATTCCACCAGGCGGCGCACCGAATCGATCACGCGTTCGCCGCCTTCGAGCTTGACCGCGTCCGCACCGCCCTCCTGGACCAGCCGCCCGGCGTTGCGGATCGCGTCCTCCACGCTCGCCTGGTACGACATGAACGGCATGTCCGCCACCACCAGCGCGCCGCTCTTCGCGCGCGCCACGGCGCGCGTGTGGTGACACATGTCCTCGACCGTCACCGGCAGCGTGCTCTCGTAGCCCAGCACCACCGGCCCCACGCTGTCGCCCACCAGCAGGATCTCGATCCCGGCCTGGTCGGCGATGCGCGCGGTCGGAAAATCGTAGGCAGTCACGCACGTGATGAGCTCGCCGCGGCGTTTCATCTCGACGATGCCGGGCGCCGTGATCTTGGCGCGCGGGCCGCGGGCGGCTCCCACGGCGGATTCGCCCTTCATGGCGTGTGCCCGCTCTCGATCGGAGCGTAATACACGGTGCCCTGGCGGTGGGACAGGATCCGTTTCATCAGGTCCTCGAAGTCCTCGGGGCGGTTCACGAAGTCGATCGCGTTCGTTCACGACCAGCAGCGGCGCCTCGACGTAGTGGAAGAAGAAGTGATTGTACGCCTCGTTGAGCTGGCGGATGTAATCGCGCTCCATGTCGCGCTCGAACGGGCGGCCGCGCTTCGCGATGCGCTCCATCAGCATATCGGGGCTGGCCTGCAGGTACACGACCACGTCGGGCTTCATCACCTCGAGCTCCAGCCAGCCCACCAGCTTCTCGTACAGCGCCAGCTCGCGATCCGTCAGGTTGAGGCTCGCGAAAATCCGGTCCTTGGAGAACAGATAGTCGGACACCATCCGCTCGCTGAACAGCTCGAGCTGCCGGAGCGAGCGCTGCTGCTGGTAGCGACTGAACAGGAAGTGCATCTGGGTCTGGAACGCGAAGCGCGCACGGTCGCGGTAGAAGTCCTTGAGGAACGGATTTTCCTCCACTTCCTCGAGCACCAGCCGGGCCTGGAGCCGCTCGCTCAGCAGTTTCGCGAGGCTGGTCTTTCCGACCCCGATCACGCCCTCGACCACGACGTAGCGGTTGTCGGGCATCCTAGTTCCAGAGCCGCGTGCCCCGCTTCACGGGCGGGCGCGCTCCGAGCCGCGAGAGGTGACTGACCATGGTCTCGCCCGACACCGGATGGACCAGCAGCGGGTCGAGCTCGACCAGAGGCACCAGCACGAACGAGCGGCGCGTGATCTCGGGATGAGGAACGCGCAGGTCCGGCTCCTCGATCACCTGTGAGCCGTACAGCAGCAGATCGAGATCGATGGTGCGCGGCCCCCAGCGCGGATGGCGCAGGCGGCCCAGGCGCTTCTCGATCAGGAGCAGGTTCCACAACAACTGGCGCGCCGTGAGCGCGGTGTCGATTTGAGCGACCGCATTCAGGAAATTCGGCTGCTCGACCTCGCCGACCGGCACCGTGTCGTAAAGCGACGACGCGCGCAGCAGCGTGGTTTCGGGCAACCGCACCAGATCGTCGAGCGCCAGGCGGATCATCTCCTCGCGCTCACCGAGGTTCGAGCCCAGCCCGATGAAGGATTTCATGCGCGCCGCTCCCGGACCACTTCGATCACCGCGCGTCCCCCGGTGGTCCAGCCCAGGTTCTGCTTCGCAAACCGCACTTTCACGCGCCGGACGTCGAACCGCTCGAGGATGGTTTCCGCGGTCGCGGCCGCCAGCGCCTCGAGCAGATGAAAGCTCTTGTCCTCGACCACCTCGCGCACCGTCCGGTAGAGCGCATCGTAATCCACCGCGTCGGCGAGCCGGTCGCTACTCTCGGCCCGGTCGTCGGTGGGCTCGAGCTCGAGATCGACCTCGAGGCGCTGACCCGCCTCTTTTTCGTAGGGCCGCGCGCCATGGTGCCCGAACACCGACAGCCCCTCGAGTCGGATCAGCGCCACGGTCTGCCTCCGATGGTGAAAGACGGCCGGCTGAACCCAGCCGACCGTCGCGAACGGCGCCGAGTCTAGGGAGGCGCGGAAGGACGGTCAAGCAAGTCCGCGCGCCGCGGCGCGCGCCGCGGCGCGCGACTCGCTTCGCTCACCGCGACGAGGCGCCACCTTCGGTGTCGGAGAGCATGCGGCGCGCGATCGCATTCGCGGGATCGCGCTTCAGCACGCGCAGCAGGGCGGCTCGCGCGTGCGCGGTGTCCCCGAGCTGCATGCACGCGAGCGCGCGACCGAATTCGACTCGTGGATCGTGCGCCGGCGCGGCTCCCGGATGGGCGAACTCGCGCAGCGCTTCGGCCGGCCGACCGCTCGCGAGCGACAGAGTCCCGAGCCTGAGGTGCGCCTCGGGGGTCCCGGGATCGATCGCGGGCGCACGGTCGGGCTCGACGGGCGCCTCGGCTGGCAGGTCTCGCAGGCGGTCGAGATCGCCCTGAGTGGCTTCAATCTGCTGGCCCCGCGTCATCCGGAGTTC
>JACOSU010000003.1 GCA_016178685.1 Candidatus Eiseniibacteriota bacterium
CGAGCTCGAGATCAGCTCGCAGGGCCGGACCGTCCGGGTTTCGGCGTCCGCGGGCGTTTCCGCGGGCGCACGGGTTCCGAACTCCGCCTCGCCGGCCGCACCCGTGGACGCGGAGGCTTCGGCTCCCGCGCCGGATCGGGCGCCGGGGCCCGAGAATCACGTGGCGATCACTTCCCCGATGGTGGGCACGTTCTACCGGGCTCCCGCGCCCGATGCGGATCCGTACATCGAAATCGGCGACATGGTCGAGGTGGGCCAGACGGTCTGCATCGTCGAAGCCATGAAGCTGATGAACGAGATCGAGTCCGAGGCGCGCGGAAGGTTGGTTCGGATCCTGGTCGAGAATGCCCAGCCGGTGGAATTCGGACAGCGGCTGTTCCTCGTGGAACCCGTCTGATCACGGCGTAGCGCTCTCACGCAAGGAATCGTCATGAATATCCGCAGCGTGCTCGAGAAGATGATCGCGGCCCGCGCCAGCGATCTGCACCTCAAGGCCGGAACCGCGCCCGTCGTGCGCGTGGACGGAGTGCTCTACACGCTCGACGACCCGGCGCCCAGCGCCCAGGATCTTCGCGACGTGGCCGATCAGCTTCTGAACGACGAACAGCGGCAGTACTTTTCGACCAACCACGAGATCGACTTCGCGTTCGGCGTTTCGGGGCTCGCCCGCTTTCGCGCCAACGTCTTCATGCAGCGCGGGACCCCGGCGCTCGCGCTGCGGCACGTGCCGGTCGAGGTTCCCTCGATCGACGACCTGAATCTCCCGGCCGCGGTGCGCGAACTCGGTTTTTCTCCGCGTGGGCTGGTGCTCGTGACCGGTCGTACCGGGTCCGGCAAGTCGACCACGCTCGCGGCCATGATCGACGCGATCAATCGCGTCACTACGCGCAACGTGATCACGGTCGAGGATCCGATCGAGTTCCTCCATCGCGATCGCATGTCGTTCATCCACCAGCGCGAAGTGGGGCTCGACACCCAGTCGTTCATGGACGGTCTGCGCTACGTGCTGCGCCAGGACCCCGACATCATCCTGGTGGGTGAGATCCGCAACGTCGAAACCATGAATACGGCCCTGATGGCCGCCGACACCGGCCACCTGGTCATGTCGACGCTGCACACCACCGACGTGGTTCAGACCCTGCAGCGCATCATCTCGTTCTATCCGCCGCACCAGCACGAGGAAATCCGGCTTTCGATCGCTTCGAACCTTCGCGCGGTCATCTCACAGCGCCTGATCCCGCGGCGGGACGGCACCGGCCGTGTCCCCGCGGTCGAGATCATGGTTTCGACGCCGACCATCCGCGAGTACATCCTGAATCCCGAGAAGACCCCGCTGATCCATTCGGTAGTCGCCGAAGGCGCGACGCAGTACGGCATGCAGACCTTCGACCAGTCGGTGCTGCAGCTGTTGCGCGACGGCGCGATCACCGAGGAAGAGGCGCTCAAGAACTGCAACAACCCGAACGAGCTGAGCCTCAAGCTCAAGGGCATCTCCGCCGCGTCCGACCGCACCTGGCAGGGTGTGGATGCGCAGGATGGCGGGGATGATCCGATCCAGCGCACGCTGGGCTCGACGCTCGGTGGTCCCGCCGCGAGTGTGCGACCGGGCAACGCAGGACGGGAGTGACCCCCCGGGGGACATGTTCCGAAAGGTCCTGGTCGCGAATCGAGGTGAGATCGCGCTGCGCGTGATCCGCGCATGCCGCGAGCTGCGCATCGCCACCGTCGCGGTCTTCAGCACCGCCGACCGGGAGAGCCTGCACGTGCGGCTGGCCGACGAATCGGTCTGCATTGGACCGCCGCAGCCGGCCCAGTCCTACAACTACATCGCGCGACTGATCTCGGCCGCCGAAGTCACCGGCGCCGACGCGATCCACCCCGGCTACGGATTCCTTTCCGAGAACGCGCACTTCGCCGAGGTGTGTGCTTCGTGCGGATTCACGTTCATCGGACCCACCCCCGAGATGATTCGCAAGATGGGCGACAAGGCCGTCGCGCGCCGCACCATGATCGAGGCCGGCCTGCCGTGCGTTCCCGGCAGCGAAGGCGTGCTCGCCGACGTCGAGGAGGCGCTGGGCATCGCGAAAACGCTCGGGTACCCGGTGATCATCAAGGCGGCCGCGGGCGGCGGGGGCCGCGGCATGCGGATCGTGCGCGAGCCCGCTGATCTCGCCCCCATGTTCCACCAGGCGCAGCACGAGGCGGCGGTGAGCTTCCATTCCCCCGACGTGTACCTGGAGAAGTTCATCGAGCGGCCGCGGCACATCGAGTTCCAGGTGCTCGGAG
>JACOSU010000004.1 GCA_016178685.1 Candidatus Eiseniibacteriota bacterium
AGCGACATCCTGATGCCGATCATCGGTCTCGCGATTCCGGGAGGTGAGTGGCGCACGCTGAAGCTGGTGCTCAGTTCCAGGCTGGACGGCTCGCCGGCAAACGCCATCACGTACGGCGCGTTTCTGGGCGCCGTGGTGGATTTCGTGATCATCGCGTTGTGCGTGTTCCTGATCACGCGCAGCCTGCTCAAGCCCGCGCCCGCGGCGCCCGCGCCGCCGACCCGGACCTGCCCGGAGTGTCTCGAAAACCTTCCCGCCGCGGCCCGCCGGTGTCGCGCGTGCGGGAGCGCTCTGACCGCCTGACGCCACGACCTCGCGCGCGACCCCAAACGCTCGTCGCCGCCCGGGGCTTCGTGCTAATCTGCTCGACTCGAGCAGTTCAGGATCCATCGATCGGGTTCACCAGGGGCGCGAGCGCGCGGAGGCGCGGGATATTCGGATGGGAACACGACTGGATTTCATCCAGCGAGCGAACGGGGCCTACATCGAGCGGCAGTACCAGCGCTATCGCCAGGATCCGGCGTCGGTTCCCGAGGAATGGGCCCTGTTCTTCGCCGGATTCGATCTGGCGGCCGATCCCTCGCGCGCACCGGCTCATGAACTGCGGGCGGGCGGCGCGTTCGCGCTGGTCCACGCCTACCGAGAATTCGGGCACCGGATCGCGAATCTCGATCCGCTCGGCGAAAACCCCGAGCGCCACCCGCTGCTCGAACTCGAAGCGTTCGGACTCGGGGACGCGGACCTCGACCGCGAAGCGGACGGCCATCCGTTTCACGGCCATTCCGGCGGACGTCTCCGTGATCTGATCGCGGCGCTGCGCGAGACCTACTGTGGCACGCTCGGAGTCGAATACATGGATATCTCCGATCCCGAGCGCCGCGAGTGGCTCGAGCAGCGAATGGAGCGGGGACGAAATCGCGCCACGCTGACTCCCGAGCAACGCCGGCTCGTGCTCGAGAGGCTGCTGGCCGCCGATGCGTTCGAGCAATTCCTGCACACGCGGTTTCCGGGCCAGAAGCGCTTCTCGCTCGAAGGCGGCGCGACGCTGGTCCCGATGCTGGGCGCGCTGATCGAGCACGCCGCCGGCATGGGCGTGCTGCAGCTCGTGATCGGCATGCCTCACCGCGGCCGGCTCAACGTGCTCGCGAACATCCTGGGCAAGCCGCTCGAGTCGATTTTCAGCGAGTTCGAATCGAGCTTCGCGCCGGAGGACGTGCAGGGGCACGGCGACGTGAAGTATCACCTCGGGTATTCGTCGCAGTGGGACGCTGCCGACGGCCATCGCGTGCATCTCGATCTCAACTTCAATCCCAGCCATCTGGAGTTCGTGAACCCGGTGGTGCTGGGATCGGTGCGGGCTCGCCAGGACTCGATGCGCGACGAGGGCCGCAGCGGCGGCATCCCGGTGCTGATTCACGGCGACGCGGCGTTTTCGGGCGAGGGGATCGTGGCCGAGACGCTGGCACTGGCGCAGCTGCCCCACTACCAGACCGGCGGAACCCTCCATCTGATCCTCAACAACCAGATCGGATTCACGACCTCGCCGTTGGAGGCGCGGGCGACGCGCTATCCGACCGACATCGCGCGCGTGATCGAGGCTCCGGTGCTGCACGTCAACGGCGACGATCCGGAAGCCGCGGTGCACGCCATCGTGCTGGCGCTCGAGTACCGCGCCACGTTCCACCGCGACGTGTTCGTGGACCTGGTTTGTTA
>JACOSU010000029.1 GCA_016178685.1 Candidatus Eiseniibacteriota bacterium
CGCCAGTCGATCGAGCGGCGGGCGAGCGCCTCAAGCATGCGCGGAGGGTAGTCGCTGCCCGCGAGGCTCACGACTCCGACGCGCGCGCCCCACAGCCGCGCCGCGAGTGCCTGGTAGAGCGCGGCGCCGCCCGCCTGCTCGATGCGCGTGCGACCGTCGGAGTAGACCACGTCGTCCACCACCGTGTTGCCCATGCACACGAGATCGACGGTTGCGCTCGCGCTCGCGCCCTCATCGTTTTCCTCGCGCCGCCCGAGCGTCATGGCGTCTGCCTCACGCGCGCGGCGGAACCGGCGCTGCCGCGGCCGGATTGCCGAGCGCCGCGAACGCGCGCACCAGCTCGCGCGCGCGAGCTGGATCGAGCGCGTTCGACCACACGCCGCCGTGCTTGACCGACGAGCCAACGATGAATCCGTCGGCCGAGGCGAAGCGAGAGAGATTCGAGGCGGTGACCCCAGATCCGACCAGTGTCGGAACACCGACCGCCTGGGCGACCGCGGCGACCTCGCGCGCATCGGCTTCGCGTCCGGTTGCGGCGCCGGTGACGATCACGCCGTCGGCCAGGAAGAATTCCGCCGCGCGCACCATCTCGATCAGGTCCACATCCGAGGTGAGCGCGTGTGAAGCATGCTTCTTCTTAATGTCGGCGAACACGCGCACGTCCCCGGCGCCGATCGCGCGCCGGTAGCGCAGCAATTCGCCGGCGTCGGCCTCGATCAGGCCTTCGTCGGCGACGTGCGCGAACACGAACCCCTCGACCCGGACGAACGACGCTCCGCACGCGGCGGCCACCGCGAGCGCCGCGCGGTTGGCGCCGGCCAGCACCTGCACGCCGAGCGGCAGGTTGGCCTTGCGCCGCACCGCGCAGCCGACCGCCGTCATCGCCGCCACGATCTCCCCGCCCACCTCGCGCTTCAAGTACGGGCGGTCGTGCATGTTTTCGATCATGAGCGCATGGAATCCGGCGTCGCGATAGATCTGCGCCTCGCAGATCGCGGTCTCGACGATGCGATCCAGGCTCTCGCGCGCCGCCGGCGTGCCCGGCAGAGCGCCCACGTGCACGACGCCGATCAGCGCGCGTGGCACTGCCAGCAGGTCGAGCATCACGTGATCGCGGTCCATGGCGCGATCCTAGCCGTTCCCCCACCACGCGTTCACGTGCTGGATCATGGCGGGAAGATTCTCGACCGTTTTCGGGTAGCCGTTCTTCCACGTCGCGTCAATGCCGAGCGGGCCGCGGCAGGTCAGCCATGCGCCACGCGATTCGGTGTGCGCCGGCACCACGTCCCGCGCGCAATCGAAGCGCGTGAAGATGCCCCACAGCAGCAGCTCGTCGTCGTCAAGCGGCACGTCGGCGCTGACCACGACCAACAGTGTCACGCCGGCGTATTCGGGACGCTGGATCAGGCGCTCGAGGATTGCGCGCCCTTCGCCTTTCACCTGGACGACCAGCATCCCGCCCCACGCCAGCCGATGAGCGATGACGGTCTCATCGAATGATCGAGGGTCAGCGAGAACGGAGGACCGCGGCGACGGCGTGACGGGCGCCAAGCCGTCGCCGGATCCCGCGGGTGGCGCGGCGGGCGCCGCGCCCGTGGCGGCTCCCGGCCGTGGTGCAACCGACGCCGCGCCCTCGGCGGACCGCGCGGCCGCGGGCATCACGCCAGCCGAACCGGCCGCTCGCGCGTGCGACTGAGCGTCGATCACCATCTTGCTGCCGAGATTCATGGTGTAGCTCGTGAAGTCGAGCGTGTCGAGCGGCACGCCGGGGAGCAGCATGAAGTCCTCGGCGGGATCGAAGTGGCGCGCGATCTCCCCGAACACCGCGGCGCGATCGCGCGGGTTCACGTCCGCATCCACCAGCACGATCGCCTTGGTGAGCGACAGCTGGCCGGTGCCCATCAGCCCGAGCGCGGTCTTCTTGCCCTCCTTCGCGAAGCGGTTCTCGACCGCGACCACCAGCAGATTATGGAATCCGGCCTCGAAATACGCCCACAGGTCGCGGATCTCGGGATGGATCACGCGCAGGACGCCGGTGAACATCTCCTGCACCGCCTCGCCCATGTACTTGTCTTCCTGAGGCGGCTTGCCCACCACGCTGGCCTGAAACACCGCTCTCCGTCGACGCGTCACGCTCTTCACGTGAAAAACCGGAATCGGCGCGGCGTGCGAGTAGTGGCCGAAGTGATCGCCGAACGGGCCCTCGCCCCGGCGTTCACCGGCGGGCACCAGTCCCTCGATCACGAACTCGGCGTCGGCCGGAACGCGCATCGAGAGCGTGCGCGCACGCGCGAGCCGCGTGGGCGAGCCGCGCAGAAATCCCGCGAACGAAAGCTCGTCAATGCCCTCGGGCAGCGGCGCGACCGCCGAAAGCAGCGTGGCGGGATCGGCGCCCACCGCGACCGCGACTTCGAGCGCAAGCCCGCGCTTTTCGGCTTCGTGATAGTGAAATCCTCCGCCCTTTCCGATCTGCCAGTGCATGCCGGTGGTGTGGTCGTCGAAGACGTGCATGCGATAAATGCCAAGATTGCGCGTCCTCGTCACCGGATGCTCGGTAAGCACCAGTGGGAAAGTCACGAACCGGCCGCCGTCCCCGGGCCAAAGCTGAAGATTCGGAAGCGAAGCGAGGCCTTCGCGCAGCGACTTCGACTGCGCCGGCCCCGCGTCAATCAGGCGCGGCCGCATGGCGAGCACGCGCCTTGCGCTGCCGCGAAGCCGCCACAGGTCGCCGAGCTTCTTCGGCGGCATCGCGTGAAACAGCGACTCCAGCTCATCGCCAACCGATGAGGCCTTGCGACCGATCGCCCACTCGATGCGCCGCCGCGCGGCCAGCATGTTGACCGCGAGCGGGAATGCCGCGCCCTTCACGTTCTCGAACAGCAGCGCCGGGCCTTCGCTTTTCGCTTCGCGGCAAGCGATCTCGGTGACCTCGTACGCCCAGTCCACCTCGCGGCTCACGCGCTTCAAGTCGCCGCGGCGATCAAGAAACGAGAGAAACTCACCGAGCGAGCGGAAGTCGGTCACGGGGAGAGGCCGATACGCTGCAGCAGGGCCTGAAAACGCGGATCCGCGTGCAGTGGATTCCACATCTGGTCACTGTTGATGCCGAGGATCGCGGACTCATGAGCAGCAGTGGATTGCTCGAGCAGATCGAGCGCCCGTGGATAGTCGCCGAGTCTCACGTAGCACCGGGAGATGGCAGCGAGTGGAGCCACGCCGAGGCGATGCGATTTCTCGGTGAACTTCACCATCGCCGTCCAGTAGCCGCGCTCTCCCCGGGCGGCGTAGGCTTGCCTCAGTGCGTCGATGTCCTGTGTGGAGGACGATCCGCTCCTGAACGACTGGAAGCGGGCCGCAGCCTCGATCGCTTGTGGATAATCCTTCATAGCCTCGGCGAGTATGAACAGCTCGAGGTAGGAAGGTGGAAACCCCGGGTCGAGCTTCAAGAGCTCCGTGAGCCGGGCGTCGGCCTCCTGCAAATGGCCCGTGGAAATGAGGTTGTCGATCAGCGCGTTGGCGATGATGAGGGAAAGCGGATCGAGCTTGAGAGCGAGTTCCGCCTGCTTCCGCCCTTCCTCGGCGTGCCCGCTGTACAGCAAATAGTTCGCGTACCACTGATGCGTGGTCGCATCGCTGGGATTGAGCTCCAGGGCGCGGCGGAACTCGACGCCGGCCCCCGACCAGTCCCAGTCGAAGTCGAGCTTCGCCTGAGCAAGCGCGGTGTGCGCTTCGGCCAGACCCTCATCGAGGGCCAGCGCCTTGACCGCGGCCGCGCGCGTCAGCACCGAAGCCGTGTCCGGGGACCAATTGGCATACAACGGCATCAGGACGTACGACTGCGCGAGCCCTGCGAAGGCGAGCGCGTACGTGGAGTCGAGCCGGATCGCGCGCTTGAACTGGTCGATCGCGCCTGCGAGGCCCTCCGGCGTTCGCTTGTTCCAGAGATATCTGCCCCGCAGGCAGGCCTCGTACGCCGCGGGGTCCACGGCGTGAAGGTTGCGGTGCCGCGCTTCTGCGGCCGGCGTCAGGGCCACGCGGATTTCGCCCGCGATGGCCTGGGCCACATCGTCCTGAAGCGTGAGCACGTCCTTGAGATCGCGCTCGTAGTGATTCGCCCACAGGTGCCGATCGTGGGCCGCCTCGATCAGCTGCGCGGTGATTCGCACGCGCCCGCCCGCGTTCATCGCCGAGCCTTCGATCACGCCATCCACACCCAATTCGCGTGCGATCTGAGGCAGGCTCCTGGTCGTCCCCTTGTATTTCATCACCGAGGTACGAGAGATCACACTCACACCCTCGAGCCCCGCAAGGCTGGCGATCAGCTCCTCGGTCATGCCGTCGGCGAAGTACTCCTGCTCGGGATCGCGCGAGAGATTCTGGAGCGGAAGCACCGCCAGCGATCGGATGTGCCCTGCCCCGGAGTCGCCGCGCAAGAGCCGGCCGATGTCTCGCTGGTTGAGCGTCAACACCAGCGCGAGCACACCGATTGCGATCGCGCCCGTGATCCAGATCGCGAGCGCCCGTTGCCGGGGGCGAGTGCCCGCTGCCGACGCGACCGGAGCGCCAGCGGATGTCGCCGCTTCCCGCCCCTGCGCCGCGGCCGGCATCGCGATCTTCGTCTCCGCGCCCGAGGCGCTGCCCACCGAAGCCGGGCCCGCACTCATCACGGTCTCGAGCACGGCGCGCACTTCCTCGGCGAGCTGGAAGCGCTGAGACGGTTCCTTCGTCAGGCAACGCTGCACCACCATGCGCAGGCCCGCGGGCACGCTCGCCGGCATGAGTGCGGGATGGGCATTCAGGATTGCCGCCCCCAGCTCGATCGTGCTCCGCCCCTGAAACGGCAGCGATCCCGTGCACATTTCGTGCAGCACCACGCCCAGCGCCCACAGATCGCTGCGCGCATCCGCGGGATCGCCGCGCAACACCTCGGGCGCCATGTATTGCGGGGAGCCCATCACTACGCCGGTCGAGGTGATCCGGGTCGCACCGCTGCCTTGCCCGCTGCCTTCCGCTTTGGGACTCCGCGCGAGCCCGAAGTCCATGAGCTTCACGCGGCCGTCCGCGCCGATCATTACGTTCACGCTCTTCAGATCGCGATGCACGATCCCCCTCCGATGCGCGTGCGCCAGCGCCGCCGCGATCGCGGCGCCGATTCGTGCGACGCTCTCGGCGGGCAGCCCGTGCGCGGAGATCGCCTGATCGAGCGTGCGGCCCTCGATCGCCTCCATCGCGATGTAGGCGCGGCCGCCCTCTTCTCCGACCTCGTAGATGGTGCAGATGTTCGGGTGATTGAGCGCCGAGGCCAGCCGGGCTTCCCGCGCAAGCCGGGCGCGCTCAGTGGCATCGCCCAGCGCTTCGGCCGGTAGCACCTTGAGCGCGACGTCGCGGCGGAGCTGCGAATCGTGCGCGAGATATACCTCGCCCATGCCCCCCGCGCCGAGGCGCCGAATCACCCGGTAGTGCGCGATCGTGGTGCCGACATCGAGCGCTCCCGTGAACTCGTTCACTCCAGCTCCTGTTCGCGCCAGCCGGCGCCCGATCTCTCGCCGAGCACGCCGAGAATCTTGTCGGTGAATCCTTCGATCAGATCGTCGACGTCTTTCGGATTCCGGTACCAGGGCGGCGACACCGGCATCACGATCGATCCCTCGCGCGAAAGCTTGAGCGCGTTCTCGAGCGCGATCGAGGAGAGCGGAGTCTCGCGCACGCAAACCACCAGCCGCATGCGCTCTTTCAACGCGACCGCGGCCGCCCGCGTGATCAGAGTGTCGGCGATCCCGACCGCGATCTTCGCCATGGTCGAGACGCTGCACGGCACGATCACGAACCCATCGTGGCGGTTGCTGCCGGATGAGAACGGCGCGGCCAGGTCGGAATCCGCGTAGAGTTTTTTGACGTGTGGTTCGAGGTCGGACGGCTTGAGTCCGGTCTCGGCGTGCAGTACTTGCCGCGCCCAGTCGCTCATCACCAGATACTTTTCGCCCGGGCAGCGTTTCACGAAGTCCACGCCGAACGCGCTCCCCGAAGCGCCCGTCATCCCAATCAAGTAGCGCGCCATCAGAACCCTCCTGCACCGCGGGCCGAGAGCACCGCGGCCAGCACCGCGAATCAGACCCACACGTTGACCTTGAAGAACGCCAGATTCACGTTCTCGGCCCAGCGCTGCTCGAGCCCCAGCAGCACCGCCACCGTGGTGAGCAGCGCGAGCGTGAGGCACAAAGCCGGCAGGTTCGCCATGGCGCCGCCGGGCGTCAGGCGCTGCAGCGTGAGCAGCGCAGGAATGAGCGCGAGCGCCGCGAGCCGGTGCAGCAACTTCGAGACCGCGAGTGCGCGCGATCTTCCGAGCCACGCCACCAGCGAGTGCACGCCGTGCTGAAGGTCGAACTCCTCATCGAGCGTCGAGTAAATGATGTCGAATCCCGTCACCCACGCGAGCGCGAATACGGCGAGCCACAGCGCGACCTGAGGCTGCGAAAGATCGGGATGCGCGGCCGCGAAACCGGCGAGCGGCGCGAGCGCGAGCGCCGCGCCCACCCCCAGATGGCAGAGCGGCGTCCAGCGCTTGAGCCACGGATAGGTCGTGAACACCGCGAGCGGAACCAGCGAGACGCGCAGGTACCAGGGCCCGAGCACTGCGCAGGCCGCGACGTACGCGGTCGCGCTCGCGATCAGCAGCGCCCATGCTTCGGCCGAGTTCATGCGCCCGCTCGGCAGCTCGCGTGTCATGGTGCGCGGGTTCAAGGCATCGAGCCGGCGATCGATCAGCCGATTGAGCGCCATCGCCGCGGTGCGCGCGCCGACCGCCGCCAGCGCGATCAGCAGCCAGCGCATGCCGGGGAGCGCCGGACCCGGTGCGCTGAACACGCCCGCGAGGATGAGGGGCAGCTAGAAAAGCGTGTGTTCGAAGCGCACGAACGAGGCGTAGGTGCGCAACTTCGAGAGCGGGAGCGGCGGACTGACGGGGCTGGGCATGGTCGCGGGCCGCGCGGCGACGACATCCCGCACGGCGGATCGCACAGATTAGGCCGCGGCAGGCGCGGCGTCGAGTGCATTTCGCGGCCGCCGCCTCAGCCGGCGAGGGCCGGGGCGCGGCGGAAGCGGTCCCCCTGCGTCAGCCACACGCCGCCCAGCACCAGCGCGGTCGAGAGCGCGAATCCCGCCGGCACCGATTCATGCAGGATCGCGACTGCGAGCGCGACCGTCACCAGCGGCTGAATGTTCGTCAGCATCGCCACCGTTGCCGGCTTGAGGTGCGCGACGCCCCAGAACCAGATCACGTAGTTGAGCGCCGAGGTGAGCAGCGCGAGGTACGCGAGGCCGCCCCAGCCGCCGGCCGAGATGCGCGCCGGGTCGAAGCCGCGGAGCGAGAGAAGTCCGACCGGAAGGAAGATCAGCGCGCCGATCAGAATCGCTTCGGAGGTCACGATCAGCGGCCCGTAGCGGCGCGTGACGCCGCGCCCGACCACGGTGTAAATCGCCCACGCCACGACCGCGAGCAGGATCAGCGCGTCGCCCCGCAACGAGTGCTGATCAAAGTGAAGTCCGCGCTGCAGCATCAGCGACAGCACACCCGCGAACGCCAGAGCAAGCCCCACGATCTGCGAAAGTTTCGGGCGCCCACCGCCGCGCAGAGCGAACAGCGTCACGAACGTGGGCGTAAGCGCGTAGAGCAGCGCCGCATGCGAAGCGCTCGCCCACTGCATGCCGAACAGGAACAATCCCTGATTGAGCGGGACGGCGAGCAATCCCAGCAGCGCGAGGCGCCCGCGGTCTTCGGGCGCGATGCGCACGTCGCGGCGCGCGAGGCACG
>JACOSU010000030.1 GCA_016178685.1 Candidatus Eiseniibacteriota bacterium
GACGTGATGTTTCTGACGTTCCAGCCCTCGACCATGTTGATCCACGGGTGACCACCAGGAATGTCGCCCGGGTTCGCGACGGCCGCAGCGTACGGCCCCAGCGTCCCGGTGTTCTGGTAGTACACCCCAACCACCGCGTTCGGGGTACGGACGCCTGCCACCGCCTGGAGAATATCCAGGGTGTAGAAGCAGGAGTTCCGCACGCCACGAGTGTTCGGGTAGAGCGGCGGAGGGGCTCCCAGGACCGGTTGCGGGATGAGGTCAGCCATCGCACCACCGTTGAGCGAGTAGGTACGGTAGCCGATGGCTCCCGCGGCCAGCGTGAGATCGGCACCCAGGTAACCGCTGACGAAGCCGAGCTGCGTGCCGCCCACCGCGTTGGCATCTTCCACGAACCCGTCACCACCCGCGTAGATACCGCGCATCGCGCCGCCGGTGGCTCCGAGCAGGAAGTTCTGGAACGTCAGGCAGTCGTTCGCACTACGATCCTTGAAGGGACCCAGGATGCCCGAGTTCAGGTCACCCGACATCACCATCAGGATCTTGTAGTACGCATTCAGCATGTCGTCCGTCGGAGCGTTCTTCGCATCCTTGCCGAACGCGATCTGGGCCCCGGTCGTCAGAGTCGAGTGGCGGGTTCCGATCGAACCCGAACCCGTGTTCAGAGACTCGGACGCCTTGACGTCGTACTTGTCGAACGTCGTCCCGGCCGACCGATTCTTGTTCACGAAGCTGGCCGAATTGTTCACGTCGCCGGTTCCAGAGGCGGCCCAGCCGTTGTTGTTGCCACGGTCGCCCGCCGCAATCGCGGCGATCGAGTCCAGGACGCCGACGATGGTCATTTCGTCGCCACGGCGATCGTTCCAGTCAACGTACAGCATGCACGGCTTGTTCGCGCCGCCGTACATCGGATCCTTCCACTTGTCCGGAAGCACCGAGAACTCCTGCCACCGGTGTCCGTCGAACGAGCCCTCGAGCGGCTGCGGGAACACCACAGTCGTATCGGGGCACATGTCGACCTTGCCGGTGCTCGGACCGGTCAGGTCCTCGCGACGGAAGAAGTACTCGATGTGGGTACCGGGCGTGAACAGACCGTCCGGCAGGATCTTGGTGCTGTGCACCGTCTGCGTGGTGCCGTCCCACCCGATCCGGGCCGAGAGACCCTGGCTCGAGTAAGCCGTGACCCACGCCGGAGGCACGCCGCTGCAGTTGACGTTGGGATCGACCAGCGTAGCCAGCGACGTATCCACCACGAAGCAACGGTTGCGAAGCACGCCGAGGTTGACGTGCGACGCGTGACCCGCGCCACCGTCAAACTCCGACTCGTGATAGATGGACGCCCAGCTGGCGGAGAATCCGCCGCCCGTGGGGTCAATGCCGTCGCCGAGCACCGGGAAGAGCTGAAGCTTCGTGGTGTCGCAACGGGCACTGTTCCACATCAGCGGACTCCATACACCCGCGCTGTGGAGATTCACCAGCGGTGACCCCGGCGCCAATAACGACGACTTGTCACCGGGATCGCTCTCGTACGAACCCCAGAAGTCGGTCGCCGTCTGGGCCGCCGCGCTGGTGGGGACGTGACGCAGACCCGATCCGACCGTGCCCGGAACCACGTAGTTGCCGGGACCCGGCTTGATGCGGAACACCATGTCGACCCGGATGTTGTCACCCTGACCGTCCGCATCCACGACCGTCGAGTCGCCGGCGATGTCGATGCGGGTCGTGGTGCCGGTCGTCTGAGAGATATTGAGACCGGTCTGGACCAGCGCCGTACAGCTGTCGAAATCCGCCGTGCCGGGCAGCGAAGCGTTCTCATTCTGCGGGAACGCATCGTTCATGAACTGCCAGATCAGAACCCCCATCGCCTGCTTCTGGCCGTCGATGACTGCCAGTGAGAAGTTGTCATAGAGGCCGAGCGTGGTGGTAATGTGGCAATTCACATCCGAAACCCCGAACCGGTAGCACTGCCCGACTTCCTGCATGAAGATGCGCATCGAGTCGGGAATTCCGCTCACGTTCGAGGTCGCCAGCGCCGCGTTCGCCCGGCAGGCATCGAAGTTGCCCGCGAAGCACTGCGGATCCGGGTTGAAGTAGACGAAGGCCGGCAGCCGGATCATGCCCCAGGTCTTGGTCTCGTCGGACTGCGTCGCGGGATAGGCCTGGAAGCCGAACTGCCACAGCTGGCCGGTCACGAACACGTTGTAGATGCCGGTATAGATCTCGTAATTGAAGTAGTAATCCTCGGTCGCATCGACTTCGTCACCGGTGAGGTTGAAGCCGTTCGGCGTGCTGGGGCCGGCCGTCACGAAGTTGACCGTGGGCGAAACAACGCCCCAGCGACCGTTGTGCTCGGCATCCACCGACGCCGAGGCGGTGGCCTCGTTGTCATCGTGATTGCCCACCGAGAGCACCTGACCGAACACGTTGCAGCTGCTGGTCGAGGAGTTCGGGGCGCCGCACAGGTCATTCCACCTGGCGGTCAGCGATGCGAGATCATGCACGTGCCAGTAAATGGCCGGCGGCTTGCCGGTGGACTTCCACGCGGAAAGTGCCGTCGTGGCCACGTGGTTATCGATTTCGCCCGCGCTCTCGAAGCCGCTAGTGGAGAGAACGGTCGGGCCGGCGGGGTCCGTAACCACGACGTTGTCCACCTGCGCCGCGCCCAGATAGCCCGAGTTGTAGCTGGTCGAGCTCGAGACGGAGATGTTTTCATCATCGAAACCGCGGTTGGTGTGAACCCGGAACACCAGACGCAGACGGTTGTCACCCGACTTGTTGGCGTTCACCTGCGCCTGCGAGAGGACCAACGACACCGGAGTCTTGCCGATGGTGCCCGCCGCCGAGAACACCCACAGCCGCGCGCCGACATCCAGCACTTCGTTCATCCAGCGACGAAGCGGATCGTAGACCGTCTGCGCGTTGCTGTTCGAGTCGGTCCAGCCCGAGTCGATCGGCTTGCCCACGTAGACCTGGAACGAGTCCACCGGGGCCAGCACGTTCGCCGCGAATGTCGGCGGACCGGCTTCGGCGCTGATCAGGTTGCCGACCGCGGTCGAAAGCGGATCGCCTTCGAACCAGCCGACGCGGCTCTTGACGGCCGTGTCCTTGCCCAGCGACATGGCGGTCGCGTAATCGAACGCAATCGTCACGCCGGTGGTCGTGGTGCTGACGTCGATGTCCCGGTACAGCATCTGGTCCATCTGGTTGCCGTAGCCCGGGAAGTGCTTGCTGGTGCCGTTCCCGGTCACGGTGTTGGAGCCCGTGAACCCGTTGTACTGGGTACAATCGTCATTGAACGCGTTGCCGGTGATGGGATCCGACACCGTCACGTCGCCGTGGCCGCGAAGGCCCATCCACGCCGACTGGGTGCCATCCAGAGGCGCCCACGCCGGAGCGACCGGGTTGGTGCCCGGGGTGGTCGTGAGCCCGACCGAGTTGCCCGGATCCACGTGCCATACGCCCACCACGCCGTACGTGCGATTGCCGGGCGCCGCCGCATCCGTCAGATCCCGACGCTCGTTGATCACGTAGTTCGCGTTGTTGCC
>JACOSU010000015.1 GCA_016178685.1 Candidatus Eiseniibacteriota bacterium
GATTCCCGCCACGCGCGAATCCACCACGAACTCAATGCCCTCCCGCACCCCGCAATCGCTGAGGTGCAGCTCGGCGCGGCCGTCGGAATTCGAGACCACCGCGCTTCGCAGGCCGAGGGCGGCCACGCCGTCGATCGCTTCGCGCGCTCCTTCCATGGGACGCGTCCAGAGCCCGGTCGCGGCGTGACGCTGTTCGAACGCTTCGAGCGCGCGTTCGCGAAACGTGCCCGGCACCGCGGCGGCTTCCAGCATCCCCACGAAGTAGGGACGGATATCACCGGCGGAGCCGAGCGGTGGTGGCGACTCGCCCGCTCTTGCCCTGCCCCCGCGACTCGAGTCGTAGCGCCGGCGTCCCTCGATTTCTCCGCGCCGGAGCATCGCCGCCGGGATCTCGAGCCCCCATGAGCCGAGCAAGCCGCTCATCCATTCGAAGTCGAGCCGCACCAGCGTTCCCCCGGCATCGAACAGCACGGCCTCGAGCGTGATCTCAGGCACGATGCTTCTCGCCCGCCCGCGACTCGAACACCAGGCGCCGGCCTTCGCGCCGCCACGGCTCTGTGAGGAAGCGTCGCACCGCGGACGGATAGAGCGCGTGCTCGGCCTCGTGCATGCGAGCCTCGAGCGCTTCGAGGGTGTCGCCCTCTCGCACCTCGATCGCGGCCTGCGCCACGATCGCGCCCTGGTCGAGTCCGGCATCCACCAGGTGCACGGTGCAGCCCGTGACGCGCGCGCCGTGATCGAACGCGCGCGCGATCGCATCGAGACCGGGAAACGCCGGGAGCAGGGAAGGATGAATGTTGAGGATGCGCTCCGGGAACGCGTCGAGCAGCGTCGCGTGGATCCGGCGCATGAAGCCCGCAAGCAGCACGCAGCCGACCCGGCGCGCGTGCAACGCATCGAGCCACGTGCGCTCGTCCTCAATGCGTGTGCGGAAACGACCCACCGGCGGGCACACGGTCTCGATCCCGAGGGCTCGCGCGCACTCGCAGGCCCGCGAGTCGGGCCGGTCGGAGAACAGCGCGGCAATCGTTCCGCCCAGCGCGCCGCTTCGCCCGGCCCCGGCGAGCGCTTCGAAGTTGCTGCCGTTTCCCGAAGCGAAAACGGCGAGCATCGGCGTGGATGCGGAGAGCACGCCGCAATCTACCAACCACCTATCGCTGCGGCAAGTGGACGGGGTCGATGGCGGAGCGATTGCGCGACACGAACCCGTGATGCGCCGGCATGCGCGATGCGGGGCCGGCCGCCGGGGCCACGGCGATGGTGCCGGCGCGCCAATCGATGCGCGAGATCCCGGCGTCCGAGAGATCAAACCACAGCGCCCCTTCCCGGTCGGTCCGCACCACCCGGGCGCCCGTGGCCTCGAGCCGCGCCAGCGCACCGCGATCCGGGTGGCCGAAGCGGTTGAAACGGCCCACGGAAATGGCCGCGTAGAGCGGCCGCACGCGGCCGAGAAATCGCGCGCCGCTCGAGGAGCCCGAACCGTGATGAGCCACTTTCAACAGCGCGAGCCCGGGCTCGACCGCGATCGCGCGCTCGACCGCGCTGTCGGCGTCGGCCGCGAGCAGCGCGCGTGCCGGACCGCGGCCCAGCTCGAGCACCAGGGCGGCGCCGTTGTCGGCCGAGGTCAGCGGATGCTCCCAGAATTCACGCAACGAATCGGCGGGCGGAGGCCAGAGGACGACGATCGGAAGATCGCGCTCGAGC
>JACOSU010000016.1 GCA_016178685.1 Candidatus Eiseniibacteriota bacterium
CCCACGATCGTCGCGGACGGCGCGGGCGGCGCCATCGTCACCTGGTACGACGGCCGTAGCGGCGCCTACGACATCTACGCCCAGCGCGTCGCGCGTTTCGGCTACCTGGGAACGCCCGAGGCCGAGATCATCGGCGCCAGGGATGTGCCGAACGACAATGGCGGCAAGATCAAGCTGTCGTGGAACGCGAGCTATCTGGATCTCAACAGCGATCCGAATCTGGCGTGGTACGAGATCTACCGCTCGGTGCCGCCGAATCTCGCCGCGGCGGCCGTCGCGCGCGGCGCGCGCGTGCTTCGCAGTTTCGCCGAAGCCCCTTCGGCGGGGACCGAGGCGGTGGTGGTGGAGCAAGCCCGGGGCTACTCGTGGGAGTACCTCACCACCCAGAATGCGCTGCACTACATCTCGAGCTACAGCTATCTCGCAGCGACCGCGGAGGATTCGACCAGCTACCAGAACCCCAAGACCGCGTTCATGATCGTGGCGCGCAATACGAGCGGCTCGATGTACTGGCTCTCGCGCCCCGACAGCGGCTACTCGGTGGACAACCTGCCGCCGCTCGCACCCGCGCCGTTCGCCGGTCAATACAACGCCGGTGTAGCGCACCTGCACTGGAATCCCAACTCGGAATCCGATCTCGCGAATTACCGGCTCTATCGCGGAACGACGTCGGGCTTCACGCCTTCATCGCTCAATCGCATCGCGACCCCCACCGACACGTTTTATGACGACGCGGCGGGCAGCACCTACTACTACAAGCTCTCGGCGATTGACATTCACGGCAACGAGAGCGGGTATACCACGCTGCTGCCGGCCGGCGCGCTCGATGCCGGGCCGCTGCCGCCACGCCCGCTGACGCTCGAGCGCCCGTCGCCCAATCCCGCGCGCGGTCCGATCACGCTGCGCTTCACGCTCCCGCGTGAATCGAGCGTCACGCTCGCGATCTTCGATCCCAGCGGGCGCGCGGTTCGAACGCTGGCCGATGGCGTCACACCCGCGGGCGATCACCAGGCGACGTGGGACCTGCGCGATGAGGCAGGCCGCGCGGTCGGCGCCGGGCTCTACTTCGTGCGGCTCGAGGCGGAGGGACGGAGCCTCACGCGCAGAATGACGGCAATGCGATAGGTCGGACGCCGAACCGCGCTCTGGCGAGCCGCACCCACGGTATGCGGCCCGCCCGAAGCGCCGCGCGGCGCGTTCGTAGCTAGATCCGCTCGACCAGCACCGCCATGCCCTGGCCGCCGCTCACGCACAGGGTCGCGATTCCGTAGCGGCCCTTCGCGCGCGCCAGCTCGGCGAGCAACGTTACCGTGATCCGCGCGCCGCTGCACCCGGTCGGGTGACCGAGCGCGATCCCGCCACCGTTGACGTTGAGCCGCTCGCGATCGAAGTGCAGCTCGCGATCGCACGCGATCACCTGAGAGGCGAACGCTTCGTTCAACTCGATCACGGCGACGTCGTCGAGCTTCAGCCGGTGGCGCTCGAGCAATTTACGAATGGCCGGAACCGGAGCGATGCCCATCCGCGCGGGATCCACGCCGACCGAAACCGCGCCCAGCAGCACTGCTTGCGGCATGACGCCATGGCGCTTCGCGGCCGCCTCGGACAGCACGAGCAACGCGGCCGCGCCATCGGTGATGGCCGACGCGTTGCCGGCGGTGATCGAGCCGTCCTTGCGAAACACCGGTTTCAGCTTCGCCATCTCTTCCAACGTGGCGTCCGCGCGAAAGTGTTCGTCGCGCTCGATCGTGACGGCGCTTTTGCCCTCTCCTACCGTGACCGGAACGACCTCGGACGCGAAGCGCTCTTCGCCCCACGCGCGCGCCGCGCGCCGGTTGCTCTCGAGCGCGTAGCGGTCCTGTTCCTCGCGAGTGATCGCGTATTCGCTGGCGAGCGTCTCGCTGGTCTCGCCCATCAACTGGTCGCACAGCGGGCACAGGTAGCCGTCCCGGTACATCGCGTCCACCAGCGGCTCGTCGCCGAGCTTTTTTCCCCAGCGCACGTCGAGCGCGAGGAATGGAACGCTCGACATGTGCTCGGTCCCACCCGCGAGCACGGCGTCGCTTTCGCCCAGTCGCACGCTCTGCGCGCCGCTCACGATCGCCTGCAGCCCCGACGCGCACGCCTTGTTGATGGTGTAGGCGGGTACCGAATCCGCGAGCGCCGCGCGCCTCACCACCTGGCGCGCGAGGTTGGGGCCATTGCCTGCCTGCCGCGCGTGCCCGATGATGACCTCATCCACCGCATCGAGCGGCAGGCCCGCGCGCTCGAGCGCTGCGCGGGCCGCGAAGCCCGCGAGCTCCGCAGCCGACGATACGGCGAGCGCTCCGCCGAAGTTTCCGATCGACGTGCGTGCGCCGCCGGCCAGCAGAACGCGCGCGTCGCTCAACGTCGCTTGCCCGACCGCGAGGACTGGGTCCGCGACGACTTGCCCCTCGACGCCGCGCCTCGCAATGACCCGCCTCGCGACCCGGCGACCGTGGCGCCCACGCGGTTCGCGGTGCGTTTCAAGGGTTTCGTGCGGCTGACGATCGCGGCGGCGTTTTTCTGGCGGTCCAGCGAGCGGGCGGTCGCCTTTTTCTGGTGCCCGACCGCAGGTTTCGTGCGCACGCGTTCGGAATCGTTCGACCTGGCGGGTTTGAGTCGCGTGCGCCCGGGCCCCGCGCCCCGCACCGATGGCGCGCTGCGCTTGCTCGCTGCGGTCTTCGAGCGGCCCCGCCCCGCCGCGCGCTTCGCGCTCTTTCCGGGCGCCGCACTCTTTCCGTCCGCGCCCTCTCCCCACGAACCCGGCGCCGCGACCGGCACCGATTTCGCTGCCGGATGCTTCGTAACGTGATATTCAGGTTTCACCGCGAGCCGGCTCATGGCCTTGGAGTTCTTGTTCACGGTCCGGCGGATCGCGACCAGGTGCGGAGCATCTTCGCTCTCGTACTCCTCGGCGAGTTTTTCTTCGAGCGTGGGCGGCGCGTGGGAATCACGGAGCACCAGCGTATTGCCGTCCGGATCGACCGCTTCGGCGAAGCGCCCGAAGCCGCGGTCCGTGATCTCCATGGTGAATTCGACCCCGCGCAGTTTCAGTTCTTCGACCCATTCATCGAGGTCGCCGGCCGCGAATCCCACCGCGACCGGCGCGGCCGGAGGAATCTCGAGCACGTCGTGATCGACCACCGGATGAAGCGCCACGTGCGTCTCACCCGCATCGAACTCCGCCCACCACGGCGAATCGATCCGGATCGGAAGGCCGAGCTTGTCTCGATACCACGCCCGGGCCGCGCTCATGTCCCGGCAATTGAGCACCGCGGCGGTAAGTGACGGGCCGCGCGCGGAGATCGCTTCGCCCACGGGCTCGAGCAGGGACAGCAGGTTGCCCTCGGGGTCCCGCATGTGGATCACGCGCCCGAACGCCTCCGACTTGACGGTGTCGAAAAACGTCATGCCGCGCGCGCGCAATGCCCGCACATCGGAATCGATGTTCGTGCTGTGCAGGCACAGCTCGAACTCGCGCTTCTGCGACGGATGCATCGCCATCAGCGCCAGACTCGCGCCGCCGGTCGCGAACGAAACCCAGTACGGAGAGTCGGTCGTGACTTCAAATCCCATCGAGTCGCGGTAGAACGACTTCATGCGTTCGATTTCGGGAGTGAACACGATCACGTAGAGCAGGCGGCTCATGGCGGCTCCTGGTCGATGCGGATGCGCATCGGGGTTCGCTATTCGGTGCTGATCCAGACGCTCTTGACCTGGGTGTAGTCGCGCAGGCATTCGGGGCCGAGATCGCGTCCGAAACCCGACTCCTTGTACCCGCCGAACGGCATGCCCGCGTCGTACTGGTTGTACGCGTTGACCCACACCGTGCCGGCCTGCAGCCGCCGCGCCACCGCGTGCGCCTGCTTGACGTCGCGCGTCCAGATCCCGGCCGCGAGGCCGTAGACGATGTCGTTCCCCTTCTTCACCGCGTCGTCGACATCTTCGAACCGGATCACCGACAGCACGGGCCCGAAGATTTCTTCCTGCGCGACGCGCATCCGGTTCTCGACCTGATCGAGCACCGTGGCCTGAACGAAGTAGCCCTTTCCGCCGATCGGGGCGCGCGATCCGCCCGCCACCAGCCTCGCGCCCTCGCCGACGCCGGTCTCGACGTAACCCAGCACCTTCTTCATCTGGACCTCGCTCACGAGCGCGCCGAGTCGGGTCCTGGGATCGAGCGGATCGCCGGGCTGCATCTTTTTCGATCGCTCGGCCAGCTTCGCGACGAACTCATCGTGAATGCCCGCTTCCACCAGCAGGCGCGAACCGGCCGCGCACACCTCTCCCTTGCCGTAGAAGATCCCGCTCGTCGCGCCCCGCAATGCGACGTCGAGGTCGGCATCGGCGAACACGATGTTCGGCGACTTTCCGCCCAGCTCGAGCGTCAGCTTCTTCATGCCGTCGGCGCAGGCCTTCATGATGTGGCGGCCGACCTCGGTCGAACCCGTGAACGAGATCTTGTCCACGCCCGGGTGCCGCACCAGCGCCTCACCCGCGATCGCGCCCTTGCCCGGCAGGAGGTTGCACACGCCCGGGGGCTTCCGCACCACGCAGTTCCCGGCCGCGAGCGCGGGCGCCGCTTTCCAGCCCACCATGATCATCGGAAAATTCCATGGAATGATCGCGCCTACCACTCCGAGCGGCTCGCGCAGCGTGTACGTGAAGAACGCGGGGCTGACCGGCAGCGTTTCGCCCGCGAGCTTGGTGGCCCATCCCGAGAAATAGTGGAAGCAATTCGCGACCATCGGAACGTCGGCATGGCGCGACTCGAAGATCGGCTTTCCGTTGTCGAGCGTCTCGAGCAGCGCCAGCTCGTCGGCGTGTTCGAGGATCAGATCGCCGAGCTTCCACAGCACGCGCTGCCGCTCGGCCGGTCGCAATTTTGGCCATGGCCCGCTCTCGAACGCGGCGCGCGCCGCCTTCACCGCGCGATCTACGTCTTCGGGCCCCGCTTCGGCCACCGCGCAGATCGGCGCTTCGGTCGCCGGGTTGGAGGTCGTGAACGTGCGGCCCGAGGCGGCGTCCACCGCCTCGCCATTGATGATGAGCTTGCCCGGCCGGACCGGGGTCAGCGTGTCGGACATAGGTCTCTCCCGGGCGTCACGCGCCCGATTCGGTGCGCCAGCGCTTGATCGCGTCGGCGTGATGTCGATCGTGGTCGGGAAGCCTCTGCATCATCCAGCCGAACGGGTGTTCCACGCTCCAGACTTCGGCCGGCTCATCGGGCACGCTTTCGATCGCTTCGATCAACTGCTGCCGCGTGCTCCGTAGCACCCGCACGGCATCGTCCCACGAAACCTGCGCCAGCGCCGCCAGGTCCCGGGCATTCACGAGGTCCTGCGCCGCGGAATCGAGGTTTCGCCACGACGGCGTCACGCCGCGCAGCGCCGCCTCCATCTCGCGCAGCCGGATGCGATCCCGCGTGACCAGGTGCAGCACGGTTTCCCGCACGCTCCACTTGCCCTCGCCCATCGGACGTGCCGCCGAAGCCGCGAGCAGTCCCTGGCACGCCGCCGTGACCGAAGTGTGAGAGCGCACCAGATCGAACAGCAGCCGCTGGCGGGGCGAGGCGCCCTGGGCCTGAGGAAACGCCGGCGGCGCGGGCTTCGGCTTGCGCGGCGCGGGCTTGCGCACGAGCTTCAGCGCGGGTTTGCGGGCGGGTTTGCTCGCGCGGCGCTTCGGCTTCGCTGTGACGCGGGCACCGCGTTTCGGCTTCGCCGCGGTGCGGGCGCGGCGCTTCGGCTTCGCCGCGGTGCGGGCGCGCGGCTTCGGCTTCTTGCCCTTGCGAGCGGCGCTCTTCTTCGACCGGCTCATGACGCCTCGTAGTCGTAGACTCCGCGACCCGTCTTGCGGCCCAGCCGGCCGGCCGCCACGTACTGTTCCATCAGCGGGCAGGGGCGGAATTTGTCTCCCAGCGTCCGGTGCAGAAACCGGAGAATCGAGAGCCGTGTGTCGAGGCCCACGAGATCCACCAGCTCGAACGGTCCCATCGGGTGATTGAGCCCCAGCTTGAGCGCCTTGTCGATGTCGCGCGCACTCGCCACGCCCTCCTGCAGCATGGTGAACGCCTCGTTGCCGATCAACGCGTTGATGCGGCTCGTCACGAACCCCGGCGACTCGCGCACCACGATGCATTCTTTCGACATCTTCTCGCCCACCGCGCAGGCCGCGGCGATCGCCTCGTCGCCGGTCTCGAGCGCGCGCACCACCTCGAGCAGCTTCATGCGATGAACCGGATTGAAGAAGTGCATCCCGAGCACCTGGCGGGGCCGCGTGGTGACGGCCGCCATCTCGGTGATCGAGAGCGACGAGGTGTTCGAGGCGAGCAACGCGTGCTTCGGCGAGGCGCTGTCGAGCGCGGCGAAGATCTCGATCTTGAGCCCGATGCTCTCGGGCACCGCCTCGATCACGAGGTCGGCCTCGCGGGCCGCGTCATCCAGCGTGCGTGCGGTCGTGAGCCGCTGGTGCGCCGCCGCCGCATCCTCGCCCGCCACCTTGCCGGTCGCGACGCCCTTCTCGAGCACCACCGAGATCTCGGCGCACGCCTTCTCGAGGACCGGCGCGCTCGAATCCTGCAGCACGGTCTTGAATCCGCCGAGCGCCGAGGCGTACGCGATGCCGCGCCCCATGATGCCGGCGCCGAGAACGGCGATGCGCTGGACGTTCACGCGTCGATCCCGCTCCGCCGATGAACGAGCGACCACGCGGCGGGGAACGCCAGCGCGGCGAGCGCCGCCTTGAAGATGTCGCCCGGAAGGTACGGCAGCAGGCCCGCGGAGAGCAGCGCGCGCGGCGGCACGAAGCGCGAGAGAACGGCGAGACCGCACGCGAAGATCACCGCGCTGCCGAGCACCATCGCGAAGAACGCGCGCACGCGGCTGCGATCCCAGCCGCGAGCGGCGAGCCATCCCGTGATCGCGGCCGCGAATGGGAACGCGACCAGGTAGCCTGCGGTCGGTCCCGCGAAAACGGCGGCCCCGCCCACGCCGCCGGCGAAGAACGGCAGGCCCGCCGCGCCCTCCATCAGGTAGAGCGCCTGCGCCAGGAACGCGCGCCGCGCACCGAGCACCGCGCCCGAGAGCAGGACTGCGAACGTCTGCCCGGTGATCGGGACCGGCGACCACGGCAGCGGGATCGCGATCTGGGCCGCCGCCGCGGTCAGCAGGCTGGCGCCGATCAGAAGAGCGAGATTCTGAAGCGTGCCGGCGCGCGGCCACGCGATGTCGGCGAGGGTGAGCGTGCGGGTGGTCATCGAGACCTCGAGGGTTCGACCCGCCGGACGGCGGGAGACAGGAATGAAAGCTCTGCGCGAGAGCGCGAAGTTAGCACGCGGAAAATGGCCGGGCAACCGCCGGGCCGGGCCCGGACCGGGCCGCGAAACGGCGGGATCGGATACGCGGGAGCCCCATCGGACGACCGGTCGGCGCGGCGATCTGCGCGGCGATCAGCGTGGCCCGCCGGATGATTGACGCTGGCCGGATCAGCCGATAGTTTCACCGCTCCATCGTGCCCATCCAGCGCCCGTTCTTGGCCGCCCCCTCGATCCGGAGTTTATGCCCGACCTGATTCGCATCGCGAACGCCGGCGGTTACTGGGGAGACGATCTCGCGCAGTTCAAGCGCCAGGTCGAGCTCGGCCCGGTCGACTACGTGACGCTCGATTTTCTGGCCGAGATCACGATGTCGATCATGCAGAAGCAGCGCGCGCGCGATCCGCGCGCGGGCTTCGCGCGCGACTTCGTCGCGCAGGTCGAAGAAACCCTGCCGCTGCTGGTGGCGCGTGGAGCGCGCGTGATCACGAACGCCGGCGGCGTGAATCCGCTGGCGTGTCGCGGTGAGCTGCTCGAGAAGGCGCAGCTGCACGGCCACTCGCTCGAGGTGGCCGCGGTGGTGGGCGACGATCTGATGGAGCGATTGGGGGAGATGAATGCGGCGGGCGTCACGCTCGACAACATGGACGATGGCGCGCCGTTCCTCACGGTTCGCGAGCGCGTCTCGTCGGCGAACGCCTATTACGGCGCGTGGCCGGTGGTCGAGGCGCTCGCGAGCGGCGCGCAGATCGTGGTGACCGGACGCTGCACCGACACCGGCATCACGCTCGCCCCCATGATCCACGCGTTCGGATGGAAACCCGACGACTGGGACCGCCTCGCCTCCGGGATCGTGGCGGGCCATGTCGTCGAATGCGGCGCGCAGAGCACCGGCGGCAACTACACGGACTGGCGTCGCGTTCCGAGGTTCGCCGAAATCGGCTATCCGGTGATCGAAGTTTCAGCCGACGGTTCGTTCGTCGTCACCAAGCACGCCGGCACCGGCGGCCGGGTGACGGTGCGCACCGTAAAGGAGCAGCTGTTGTACGAGATGGGCGATCCGCGCGGCTACACCACGCCCGACGTGGTCGCCGACTTCGCGACCATCCGGCTCGAGCAGGCGGGACGCGATCGCGTGCGGGTGTGGGGCGTCAAGGGCCGGCCGGCCCCGGCCTCGCTCAAGGTCAGCGCGTCGTATTTCGACGGCTGGAAGGCGAGCGGCACGCTGATCATCTCGGCGCCCGATGCAGCCGAGAAGGCGCGCGCGCTCGCGGCGCTGTTCTGGCGGCGCCTGGGCCTTTCGTTCGCCGCCACCCACACCGAGTTGATCGGGCACTCGGCGTGCTGGGGAGCGCTCGCCGCCCGGGTGGATGCGCCCGAAGTGCTGCTGAGGCTCTCGGTGCGCGATCCCGACAAGTCGAAGATCGAAAAATTCTCGAAGCTGGTGCCGGCGGTGATCCTTTCAGGACCGCCGGGAGTCGCGGTGACCGGGGGCCGGCCACAGGCGCAGGAGGTGG
The DNA here is from genome assembly GCA_016178685.1 of Candidatus Eiseniibacteriota bacterium. GTDB lineage: Bacteria > Eisenbacteria > RBG-16-71-46 > RBG-16-71-46 > RBG-16-71-46 > JACOSU01. The sequence continues at coordinate 8,854 of JACOSU010000016.1, forward strand.
TGGCGTACTGGCCGGCGCTGGTGCCGCGCGATCGCGTCAAGCCGCGGCTCGTCACGCGAGAAGGCGAACGCACGCTCGACTGGCCGACGCCGATCCGGCCCGCGACCCGGCCCGCTCCGCTCAAGACGCCACCGTTTCCGAAGGCCAGGGGGCCGCAGCGACGTGTCACGGTGCCGCTCTCGCGTCTCGCCCATGGCAGGAGCGGAGATAAGGGCGACACCTGCAACATTGGCGTGATCGCCCGCGCGCCCGAGATCTGGCCGTGGCTCAAGCGGTCGCTCACCGCGGCCGTGGTCAAGCGCCGCTTCAAGGGCATCTGCCTCGGACGCGTCGAGCGCCACGAGGTCGCGAACCTGTGGGCGCTCAATTTTCTGATGCACGAATCGCTGGGCGGCGGCGGCACCGTGTCGCTGCGGCTCGATGCCCAGGGCAAGACGCTTTCGCACGCGCTGCTCGCGATGGAAGTGACCGTGCCGCAGGCGCTGCTCGATGCGGCCGAGCGCGGCGACCAGGCCGACGGGCGCGCCGCGAGCACGAAGCCAGCCAGCGCTGCGCGGGCGAACTCCAGGCGCAGCCGACAGCGCCGCTCTTCCAAAGGCAATTAAGGAGGAAGGGCGTTACCCCCTCCTCCTCGCATTGCCCCAGTCACCTGGGCGCCGCTCTCCGGTTCGTCGTCCCACCGGAGGTGAGCGGCGGCTGGGCGTCCTCCGACCCCCGACCGTCGCCCACGTTCCCCATCTAGAAGTCGTTGCCGATCTCGAACACGGGAGCCGGCAGCACGCCCGGCAGGAAGTCATCCAGACCCATCCGAATCCCGCCCATCAGCCTCACGCTCGCCCGGTGGGCGGTGGTCGCCGTGGTCACGCGGTCGTAGGTCGTGTGCTGGTACCCGCGTCCGATCACCAGATTGCCACCGTTCCAGTCCGGCAACTTGTAAAACGCGTTCGCGTCGCCGGCTGCCATCACGATCACCACCGCCGCGGCCAGAACGGCCGCACTCACTGCGTTCGCGTGCTTCTTCATGGCCCTTCCTCCTCTGCGTGCTGCGGGTGGGTGTCCCGATTGGGCTGTAGCTTTCGGTGCTTCCGCGGACTCGACCTATCAAGCCCCGTGCCACATCGGGAACGCCGCGCTTGCGGAAGTTGAAATGCGCGAAAACCCCGCTAAAAACGCGGGGATCGTGCGGTTCGAGCGGGTTGTGGGCGGGAGGGCCGGCCGCGACCAAAACGAGGATTTCCGCAGAAAGTGAGGAAACGAAAAGTGCGGAAGCGCGGGGATATCCCGCCCCGGTCGGAGGAAATCAGGAGATCGCCCGCGCTGGCCGGTTGACGCGGCCGCGGCGGCGGCCGATCATCCCGCGGTTCCCGGCCGCAGGTCACCCCCCGGCTGGTCCGCAACCCGGCATTCTTTTTTTTCCTCGGAGGCTTACCATGAACACCCAGGCATTCAGAGGTCAGTGGGATCATTTCCGGCAGATCGTGGGGATCGCGATCCGCCTTGCCGACACGCTGCCCGAGAACAAGCTCGACAGTCATCCGATTCCGAAGATGCGCACGCCGCGCGAGCTGATCGTGCACATGTTCGGGATGGCGCTGCGCGGGGTGATGGAAGGCACGGCCACCGGCTCGATTTCAAACGTCACCGAAACCGACGAGAAGACCATCGCGGCCACGCTCAAGACCCGCGCCGACATCTCGCGCTACTGCCGCGAAAACTGGGCCGCCGCCGACAAGGCCGCACTCGCGATCACCGACGAGAAGCTAGCCGGCATCGTCAAGACGCCGTGGGGCATGGATTTTCCGGGGTTCGTGGCAGTGGGCGTAACGTATGACGAATTCATTCACCATCGGGGCCAGCTGTACGCGTATCTGCGCGCGCTGGGATGCGACGTGCCGATGATGTGGGACTTCGAGCACAACGCGGCTCCGTTCCTGCCGGCCGCGACTGCCAAGGTCTGATTCAAGTCACGACGGAGGGCCCGGGAGAGTCACCGCCCGGGCCTTTTCCGTGTCACGACGCGAAGCAGGCGGTGGACATCGCCGCGCGAGCAAGCTGGCGGAGGACGACAAGAGGAAACGGGCGCCGCAGGTCCGCTGGTCGCCGGGCGCTCCCAACCGTTTCGGCGCTGGCCATGGGACACCTGCGAATCTCCCTTGAGCTTGGCGCTATCGCTATGATATCATGGCGACATCACCGAAGGAGGGTGCCATGATTCGCGAGAAGGAAGCGGGGCTGGTTTCGGGCGGTCGGATGATCGTGGTGCTGTTCGTTGCGCTGGCCGCGGTGGTTTGGGGTTTCATCCACGGCGTTCAAAGCGGCTCGGTCGCGCTGGTGCTCGGCAGCACCCTGGGCTTCCTGCTGGTGGCCCATCACGAAGCTCCTCCATGAGGCAGTGATCGCATATCACTGGCTGTTATCACAACCCCGTTTGTGCTGTGACAATCCACGATTGGCATGGAATGGTCCGATAGAGAACTGCTCCATCGACTGTGCATCCTGTGGATTCGTCCTTTGCGACGACGGCCAGCTCGCCGACTGGCACGATCCTGAGGAAATCGCAGCCGAGCAGGAACTTGCCCGCGAAATGGCACTTGAAGATCCGTCCGAAGGCACGGGTCCTGAGGATCCCGTACCTGGAGGACACCTTGAAGGGAAGCGTGAGCCCGCGAGAGGGAAACCGCAGGTGTCCCCT
>JACOSU010000027.1 GCA_016178685.1 Candidatus Eiseniibacteriota bacterium
TCCACCAGTACTTTCGCCATCGTCGGACCTCCTTGTCCGACCGCGAAAGCTACCCCAGCGAGTTCACCGCGTCACGAGTTTTGAAAGGCGCTCTTAGTTTCACGCTTTCCATCCGACTCCCCTCGGCCCTGGAGGATTCATGAGCCGCCGATTCGATCCGGGCGCCGCCGCACCGGCGACCGAAACCAGCCGCACGAGCGCCACGCCCGCCCTGGACCCGATCGCGATCGAAGATCTGCTCGCGCTCCAATGGATCGCAGACCCAAGGCTTTCGCCCGATGGCCGCCGCATCGCGTTCACACGCGTATGGATCGACCGCGAGGCGGACGCCTACCGCACGCGCGTTCAGGTGGTGGACGCGGCGGGCGGTGAACCCCGCGACCTGACGTCGGGATCGCTCGATTCGCAGCCGCGCTGGTCGCCCGACGGCCGCTTTCTGGCGTTCGTGCGAGGCGAAGAGGGCAAGGACAAGGACGCGCACGTTTACGTGCTGCCCATGGGAGGCGGCGAGTCGCGAAAGCTCACCGAACTCAAGGGCGGCGGCTCGGATCCCGCGTGGTCGCCCGATGGGAAGCGCCTTGCGTTTCGCAGCGGACACAATCCCGCGCTCGATCGGGAGGAGAAACCCAAACCGAAGAACGAGCCGTGCCGCGTCGTCACGCGCCCGGTGTTCCGGTGGGACGGAGCCTCGTTCACCGACTTCGATCACCTGAAGCACGTGTGGGTGGTAGACGCCGAGGGCGGCACGCCGCGGCAGATCACGACCGGGCGCGCGTTTGAAGAGGATCTGTTGCGCTGGTCGCCGGATGGACGCCGGTTGATGTTCGTGAGCGACCGCCGCGAAGAGCCGTGGTTCGGCGGAGAGCACTCCGACCTGTGGGCGGTCTCGCCCGAGCTCGAAACTCCCACCGACGGCGCGGGACTCGAGAAGGTCGTCGAGTTCACCGGGCCGGTCCGCCAGTGGGCGATGGACGACGCCGGCCGGATCGCGATCATCGGCTTTCTTCAGCCCGATAGTTACCGAACCTACGACCGCCCGAGCCTGCTGATCGCCGAAGGCCCGTGGCCTGCGAAAGTGCGCGACGTGGGCGCGGCTCACGACTTCGATTTCGGCGAGGCGATCGGTTCGGACCAGCACCCGCCGCGCGGCGGCGGCGAGACGCCGCTCGCTTTCACGGATGGCGGGCGCGTGGTGATCACGGTGGTGGGGCGCCACGGCGCCTCGCAGCTGACGCGAGTGAATCTCGCCGACGGTCATGTCGAAGCGCTCACCGACGGGTCGCATGAGGTGCTGCACGGAAGCGCGAACGCGACCGGAACCAGCTGGGCGTTGACCGTGGGCGATGCCATGACGCCGCTCGAGCTTCACTCGTTCGATGCGGGATCGAAAAAGCTGCTGCGGATCTGCGGCGCGAATGATGCGCTGCTCGCCTCACACCGGGCCGCGGCGATCGAGGAGTTCTGGTACGAGTCGTTCGACGGACGGCGGATTCAGGGCTGGATCGCGAAGCCGCCCGGCTTCGATCCCAAGAAAAAATATCCACTGATCCTCGAGATCCACGGCGGGCCGCACGCCGCGTATGGACAGAGTTTTTATCACGAGTTCCACGCGCTGGCGGGCGCCGGATATGTCGTGCTGTTCACGAACCCGCGCGGCAGCACCACCTACGGCCAGGAGTTCGGCGACGTCATCCAGTACCGCTATCCGGGCGACGACTATCACGACCTGATGGCGGGAGTGGACGCGGTGATCGCGCGAGGCTATGTCGACGAGTCGCGGTTGGGCGTCACGGGCGGCAGCGGCGGCGGGCTGCTCACGAACTGGGTGATCACGAAGACCCAACGCTTCAAGGCCGCGGTGACGCAGCGCTGCGTTGCCGACTGGGCCTCGATGTGGGCCAGCTCCGATTTCGCGCTGTTCACGCCCTCCTGGTTCCGAAAGCCGCCGTTCGAAGATCCCACGGAATACCTGGAGCGTTCACCGGCAAGCTACGCCTCGTCGATCGATACTCCGCTGATGGTGATCCACAGCGAGGACGACTGGCGCACGCCGATTGGACAGGGCGAGGCCATGTTCCGCGCGCTGATTCAGCAGCGGAAGACCGCCGTCATGGTGCGGTTTCCCGCCGAGTGCCACGAGCTGTCGCGCAGCGGCATGCCGTCGCGGCGCATCCAGCGGTTGGAACACATCCGCAAGTGGTTCGACCGTTACCTGCTCGGCAAGGACGCGCCCGAGTACGGAGCGTAGCGGCGCCAGCGCGCGGCCGGGCTCTCCACCGTCACATGCTCTCCTCTTCTCGCGCCAGGACCTCCTCCTGCTCTGCGCTCGTGAGCCGCGGCGCGAACCAGCGCTGGGCGATCAACGTGGGCACGACCGCCGAGCCGATCACGACCGCTAAGAGCATCGAGAACTGGACCCGGTCGATGAGCCCCGCCTGCAGCCCGTACATCGAGGAGATCGTGCCGAACGTGAGTCCCGTGCTCATGAGCAGCGTGGTGTAGATCGCCGCGCCCGGCATGTGCACGCGGGCGAGCGGGAAGACGCCGACCGTCTTGGCGGCGAGCTTGACGGCCAGGAAGCCGAGCACCAGCCCGAGCTGGGGGCCGAGAGAGCCGAGCGACACGTTCATCCCGCCCTTGATGAAGAAGAATGGCGTGATGGCACCAAAGGCCACCACACGCAGCTTGCGCTGGAGTTCGCGGTGGCGGTGAAACATCGGGGCCAGCACCAGCCCCAGGACGAATACCGGAAGCACCGCGTGGCTCTTCCCGAGGCTCGCGAGCAGCATGAAGCCGAACAGGATCGCGAACAGCAACTTGATCTCGGGCTCGATGACGCGAGCCCCGTAGCGCTCGAACACGCGCGGCAGGACACGAGGCGCGATCAATATCACCAGCGTGGACGCGACGATGAAGGCCGCCGTGGCCCAGCCGGGCTGCGCGAACAGGAGCGAGAGCGCCAACGCAGTGCCGATGTCCGTGACAAAGGTGGCCGCCATGATGAGCTTTCCGATCTCGGTCGCGTTGAGTCGCGTCTCCACCAGCACCGCGTAGACCACCGCCAGCGAGGTCGTGGAGAGGGCGACGCCGGCGATCAAGGAGGCCCGGGGCGTCCAGTGAGCGACGTAAGCCGCGAAGGCCGCCGTGGCGAGGAACGGAAACAGGAATGAGACGCCTCCCAGCAGGAGGCTCGGCTTGAGCTTGCTTCGGAGCAGCCCGGGGTCCACCTCGGCGCCGGCGAGGAACGTCAGAAGCACGCCGCCAAACTGCGCGAGAAAGTCGAGCCAGGGAGCGCCGTGGATTCCAAAAACGTTTCCGGCCGCAACGCCGGCCAGAATCTCGACGATCGCCACCGAAACCGCCCATTCGACGGCGACCACGCTGGCGAGGCAGATGGACGCGGCGACCAGTGCCGCGACCGCGAGCGGCTCCATTCCCCCTCCATTCGGTTTGGGCGGCGGGCACAAACCTAAGGACTCCACCCGCCTGGGTAACGGTAGGAGTCATCAGCCCCGGAGGGGCGGTTGTAGGCGGAACTCCATCGCCTCGCTGGCGCGCAGTCTAGCAGGGCCGGGCGGGTTGTCCACCCCGGTTCAGCCCGCGCTCCGCTAGTTACTCCGGAAATTCCCGAACTTGAGTTCGAACTCGAACTCGCTCTGCTTGAGCAGCGCGATCACGCCCTGCAAATCGTCCTTGCTCGATGAGCTCACGCGCACGGTGTCGCCCTGGATCGCGGCCTGGATCTTCTTGAGCCTGGCGTCCTTGATCACCCGCGCGACCTCGCGCGCCATGTCGGCGGTCAGACCATCCTGGATCGCGATCTCCTGCCGCACGGTCGCGCTCGCGGCCGGCTCCACCGTGCCGGGCTTCAAGTTCTTGAGCGGCACCTGGCGGCGAACCATCTTGCTCTGCAGCACGTCCCACATCGCCTTCAACTTGTAGTCGTCGGGGGCGCTCATCGTGATCTTCTTGTCCTTCTGGTTGAGCTCGATCAAGACCTTCGAACCCTTGAAGTCGAAGCGCTGCGTGATCTCCTTGGACGCCTGGTCCACGGCGTTGTGGACCTCCATGAAGTCCACGCCGGTGGTGATATCGAACGAGCTGCTGCCGGCCACGGGAACCTCCGTTCAGCGCCGCGCCACGCGCGCCGGACTGGGGCGCGCTCGGAAGCGGCGGGGGATGAGATCGGTGATCTCGAGCTCGCGCGCAAGGCGCGCTTTCGAGAAGATTTCACGGCCCAACGCATCGAGCGCGCGTCGCTGCAATTCCCACAGCACCATCGCACGCGCGCGGCGCCGGGTGACGAAGCGACCGGCATCGTGCTCGGCCGAAAGCCTGATCCTCGTGCCGCGGGCGATTTCGGCCGCGAACAGCGGCAGCACGGAAGCGCGGTCCGTGCCGGGTTCGAAGTAGAGCGCCGTGCTCTCGAGCGCCCACCAGCGCCGGGGCGTAGCGCCGGTTTCTTCGGCCACCTCGCGTGCGGCAGCGACCAGCGCGCGTTCGCGACGCCGGATGCGGCCCGTCACGGGCTGCCATACGCCCGGGAGCGCACGTCGGCGGGACCGGCGCAGGAGCAGCAGCTCGATCCCGCCTGGCCCCCGGCGGAACAGATAAACCTCGACATGAGTAGGAGTGAGCGCGGACACGGCCGGGCACAATACGCGGTCCGCCCCGGGCAGGCCAGCCGCCCCCCTCTATAGATGTTGCGCCGATTCGAATGTGTAATGCGCCGCGCCGGCACTTTTCGATTGACCGGCACAGGGCTTTTCTCTAGAGTCCTCGCGCCTTCGGCAGCCGTTGGAAATCAAACGGTTGGCTGGAGTTTGTGAAAAGTTTCACCGGGGCGGGCACGATGCCAGAACCGCGGCGCGGAGACTCCAGGTATTCGGGCCTTCGGTCCGCCGGTATCCTGCTTGCCATCCCGACGCTCCTGATCGTCGCGCCACTTCTGGGTGGGTGGATCGGGGGCTGGGTGGATCGTCGGCTCAAGTCTTCCCCATGGTTCCTCATCCTCGGGCTGATTCTGGGCTTTGCCGCCGCCGGTCGTGAGACCTTCCTGATCTACCGCCGTTACCAGGCAGAAGAAGAGGAGCGCGACTAGCGCCGGCGCTGGGCGCCGCCGCTCGACGCAATCATGGGCCTCGAATTCCTCGTGCGCGTTCGCAACACCACGCTGTGGCTGGCGGGTGTCGGTGCGCTGCTGGTTGCGTCCTACCTGAGTCCGCGGCTGGGGCTGGCGCTGGCGGCGGGCGCCGCGTGGTCGCTCGTCAACCTGTCGCTGATCGAACGGCTGATCACCGCGCTCACCTCCCGCGAACGGGTGACCTTCGCGTGCCGAAACCGTGCGGCGCTCGCGATCGCGGGACTCGTTGTGCTGTTCGCCTCGGGCGCCGCGTTGCTCGCGCTGCTGCCCGCGCCGTGGCTGATGGCCGGCTTCGGCGTCCCGCTCGTGGTGATGGTGTCGAAGGCGGTTTCGGCTCTGCTGCTCATGACCGGCGCGTGGGCCCGCCTGACGAAATCGCCGTGGCGCGCCGCGCTGGTCGCGATCGCGATCGGCGGGCTCGCGTGGCTGGCGGTGAGCGCGCTGCCCGGGCATCCGAGTGCGGCCCTGCATGCGGCGCCGCCCGCACACGCGAGCGCGGCCACTCACGAAGAGCAGAAGGCGCCCGGCTTTCCGACCGTCGTAACGTTGCTCGAAGCCACGATGCCGCATGCGGGCTGGGTCGCGTGGGTCGTGAAAGACGAGGTGTTGCTGTTCTCGATGCTGATCGCGCTGCTGCTGTGCGTGGCCGCCTATTTCGCGAGCCGCAATGCGAAGATGATCCCGGGGCCGCTGCAGAACGTGGTCGAAACGCTGGTCGAGAAGCTCTACGACTTCATCGTCGGCATCCTCGGTCCCAGGTACGGCCCGCGCTACGTGCCGTTCCTTGGCACGCTGTTCATCTACATCCTGGCCATGAACCTGTTCGGGCTGATCCCGTTCATGCACTCACCGACCGCGAGCCTCAATGTCACCGTGGCGCTCGCGCTCACTGTGTTCGTGTACGTGCAGTACACCGGCCTGAGGGAGCTGGGCGTCCCGGGCTATTTCCACCATCTGCTCGGCAGCCCGCGCGATGTCACGAGCTGGCTGCTCACGCCGCTCATGCTGCCGATTCACATCCTCGGAGAGCTCGCCAAGCCCATCTCGCTTTCGTGCCGGTTGTTCGGCAACGTGTTTGGCGAGGACATGTTGCTGGTGGCCTTCGCGACCCTCGGGGTCATGTGCCTGCCCGTCAAGCAGCTGCCATTCGGTCTTCCGCTCCAGTTTCCGCTTTTCCTCGGACTCGCGATCTTTTCGAGCGTGCTCCAGGCGCTGGTGTTCACCGTTCTCAGTACCGTTTACATCCTGCTCATGCTGCCGCACGAAGAACACGGCCATGAGGGGGAAGCGCACCCGGCCCACTAACTTGAGGAGGATGAACCATGGACTTCCATTCAGCACTCGGACTCGGGCTGCCGGTCGGAATCGGGCTCGCCGCGATCGGCTCGGGCATCGGGCTCGGCGGCATCGGCAATGGCGCGATGCAGGCGATCGGACGTCAGCCGGAGGCGACCGCGAAGATTCAGCTCGCCATGATCATCATCGCCGCGCTGGCCGAGGCGCTGACGATTTACGCGTTCGTGACCATGTTCCTTCTGTCGCCGAAGATCTGACGACCCGGCTCAAGGTCCGGCGACGCCGCGGGCTCGCCGCGCCGCAAGGAGTCTGAATGAACGCCATCGATGTTCGGCTGGTCGGCACCCAGATCGTGGGCTTCCTGCTGATGCTGTGGCTGCTGCGCAAGTTCGCGTGGGGGCCGCTGGTCGGCATGTTCGAGGCGCGGCGCGAGAAGATCTCCGCCGACTTCCGCGAGGCCGAGCGGGCGAAGTCCGAGGCCGCGGAGTTGAAGAGCGGCTACGAGCAGAAACTGCGCGGCGGGGACGCCGAGGCCCGCGCCCGCATCTTGGAAGCGGTCACCGAAGGGCAGCGCGTGGCGGCCGAGATCAAGGCCCAGGCGCAGAGCGAAGCCGTGCAGCGTCTGGAACGCGCCGCCGACGAGATGGCGCGCGAGCGCGACAAGGCGAAGGAGCGGATCAAGGAGCAGGTCGTGCATCTCTCGATCCGCACTGCCGAGAAGATCCTGAAGCAGAAGCTCGACGCCCCGGCGCAGCGAAAGCTGGCCGCCGAGTTCATCGACGAGGTGGGAGCGCTGAAATGATGCAGGACACCACGATCGCGAGCCGTTACGCCCGGGCGCTGTTCCTGGTCACCGAGAAGCGCGGTGAGACCCCGCCCGCGCTCGCGGACCTGAAGGGCATGCTCGAGGTGCTGGGGCCCGACTCACGCGTCGGCCGGTTCCTCGGCACGCCCGGCATTCGCCTGGCGGACAAGCGCGAAGGCTTGAAGCGCTCGCTCGCCTCTCGCGTGCTGCCGATCGTGGTCGTGTTCCTCGACCTGCTGCTGCGCAAGAAGCGGCTCGCGGAATTCACTCGAGTGGTCTCGGAATTCGAGGCCCTGGTCGAGAAGCAACAGGGCATCCGTCGCGCTGAAGTGGTGAGCGCGGAGCCGCTCGGGGACAAAGAGAAGCGCCGGCTGCACGCGGCGCTCGAGCGCTGGACGAAAGCGAAGATCCGGCTCGCCGCGTCGGTTGACTCGTCGCTGATGGGCGGGGCGCTGGTCAAGATCGGCAACCGCGTGATCGACCGGTCGGTGCGCACGCTGCTCTCGCGCATCGGCGAGCGGCTGATGGAGACCAGCGTCTGAGCGGCGGGGAATCCGCCGCATCGAGGGCACGAAGCGAAACACTCCCATTCAACGATCGGGGATGAACCGATGTCGTTTCGACCGGAAGAAGTGAGCGCCGTCCTGGCGCAGGAACTCGAACGCTACGAGGCGAACCTCGAAACCAAGAGCGTCGGCACCGTGCTCTCGGTGGGCGACGGCATCGCGCGCCTGTGGGGGCTGGAGGACGCCATGGCCGGCGAGCTCCTCAAGTTTCCGGGCGACCTGATCGGCATGGTGCTGAACCTCGAAGAGGACAACGTCGGCGCGGTGCTGTTCGGTTCCGACCGGAACATCAAGGAAGGCGACCGCGTCGAGCGCACCGGACGCATCGCGTCGGTGCCGGTCGGGAAAGACATGATCGGCCTGGTCGTGAACGCGCTCGGCCAGCCGGTCGACGGCAAGGGCCCGATCGGCTCCGACAAGTTCCGCAACATCGAGTTCAACGCGCCGGGCGTGATCGACCGCCAGCCGGTCAAGGAACCGCTCCAGACCGGCATCAAGGCGATCGATTCGATGATCCCGATCGGGCGCGGCCAGCGTGAGTTGATCATCGGTGACCGCCAGACCGGCAAGACCACGATCGCGATCGACACCATCATCAACCAGAAGGGCACCGGCGTGATCTGCATCTACGTCGCGATCGGACAGAAGGAGTCCACGGTCGCGAACGTGGTGGGCACGCTCCAGAAGCACGGCGCGATGGAGTACACCATCGTCGTCACGGCTTCGGCATCGGAACCGGCGCCGCTTCAGTACATCGCCCCCTACGCCGGTGTCACGATGGGCGAGGATTTCCTCTACTCGGGCGGCCACGTGCTGTGCGTGTACGACGATCTGTCGAAGCACGCCACCGCCTACCGCCAGCTTTCGCTGCTGCTCAGGCGTCCGCCGGGTCGCGAAGCCTACCCGGGAGACGTGTTCTACCTGCACTCGCGACTGCTCGAGCGCGCCTGCAAGCTCTCGGACGAGAAGGGCGGGGGTTCCCTCACCGCGCTGCCGTTCATCGAGACCCAGGCCGGCGACGTCTCGGCGTACATCCCGACCAACGTGATCTCGATCACCGACGGCCAGATCTTCCTCGAGTCCGACCTGTTCTACGCCGGCGTGCGGCCCGCGATCAACGTGGGCATCTCGGTGTCGCGCGTGGGCGGCAACGCCCAGATCAAGGCGATGCGGCAGGTGGCGGGCCGCCTGCGGCTCGATCTCGCGCAATACCGCGCGCTGGCGGCGTTTGCGCAGTTCGGCTCGGACCTCGACAAGAACACGCAGGCGCAGCTGACGCGCGGCGAGCGCATGGTCGAGTTGCTGAAGCAGGACCAGTTCGCTCCGATGCCGGTCGAAAGCCAGGTGATCTCGATCTTCTGCGGGACGCAGGGGCTGCTCGACGAGCTGCCGGTCGGCGCCGTGCGGCGTTTCGAATCCGAGTTCCTGGCGTTCATCGACAGGAATTATCCCGAGGTGCCGCACAACATCCGCACACACCTGGCGATCTCGGACACCGATTCCGCGCGACTTTCCGAAGCGGTCCAGCAGTTCAAGGCGACGTTCAAGGCGTAAGGATTCATGGCCTCGCTCAAGGATCTACGCCGCCGCATCCGCTCGACCAGGAGCACGCAGCAGATCACCAAGGCCATGGAGATGGTGGCGGCGGCGAAACTGCGGCGCGCGCAGGCGCGCGCGATCGCGGCGCGGCCCTACTCGGCGAAGCTGACCGAGATGCTGACGAATCTCGCTGGAGCGGCCGGCGACCTCGAGCATCCGCTGTTCAAGGCGCGCGAGGTGAAGACCACCGCGCTGGTGCTGGTGACCGCCGACCGCGGACTGTGCGGCGCCTACAACACGAACCTGATGCGGGCCGCCGAGCAGCGGCTGCGCGCGGCGCCGGCCGGCTCGCTCCAGCTGGTGCTGGTCGGGAAGAAGGGCCGCGAGTACTTCAAGCGCCGCAAGTTTCCGGTGCTCGCGAGCCACGCCGACCTGCCGGCTGAAGCCAGCGTCGAGTTCGCGCGAGCGCTCACGCAGGAGCTGATCGAGTTGTTCACGAGCGGCCGGGTCGATCGCGTCGAGATGATGGGAACCCGGTACATCTCGGCTCTCCATCGCAAAATCGTCACCGACGTGTTCCTGCCGGTCGGAGGCTCGGCGGCGGGGGAGTCTCCGAAGGATCGCGGAACGATGTTCGAGCCGGACGCGGCCTCGATCTTCGCCGAGCTGCTTCCGCGCTACGCGACCGCCCGCATGTTCGCGGGGATGGCCGACGCGCTGGCCTCGGAACACTCGTCGCGCATGGTCGCGATGGGCGCCGCGCGCAAGAACGCCGGCGAGCTGGTCGATGCGCTGACCCTGCTGCGCAACCGGCTGCGTCAGGCCGCCATTACCAGGGAAATCGCCGAGATCGTGGGCGGCGCGGAAGCGCTCAAGTAGGCCACCCCGCCGCCCGTCTGCGGAATTCCGCGGATGCGGGCGGCTTCCAGGAGAACGAGGAACGCATGGCGAACCACATCGGGAAAATCGTCCAGGTGATCGGGCCCACGGTGGACGTGGCGTTCGATCCCGACCAGCTGCCCCGGCTCCTGAACGCGATCCGGATCGAAGATTCCTCACGCGGCATCAAGCTCACGGTCGAAGCCGCGCTGCACGTGGGCGACAACGTGGTGCGCTGCATCGCCATGAGCTCGACCGACGGTCTGGTGCGCGGCATGGAGGCGGTGGATACCGGAGCGCCGATCACGGTGCCGGTCGGCGAGATCGGCCTCGGCCGCATCTTCAACCTGCTGGGCGATCCCATCGACGGCAAGGGCCCGGTCAAGGCCGAGAAGTTCTACCCGATCCATCGCTCGTCTCCTCCGTTCGAGGAGCAGGAGGTCAGCAAGCAGCTGTTCGAGACCGGCATCAAGGTCGTGGACCTGCTCGCGCCCTATCAGCGCGGCGGCAAGGTCGGCCTGTTCGGCGGCGCGGGCGTCGGCAAGACGGTGCTGATCCAGGAGTTGATCCGCAACATCGCGACGCAGCACGGCGGCTTCTCGGTGTTCGCCGGGGTCATTGAGCACGGAGCGCGTCAGCGCTTCGCCTTCTTTATCGGTAAGCGGCATCGCTTCCAGCAGCGCGACTTGCGCGGAAAAATAATCTTCCGTTTCCAGATATTTTTGCAGCACCGCGCGGCGTTCACCTTCGACCAGCACTTTAACGGTGCCGTCCGGTAATTTGAGCAATTGTAAGATGCTGGCGATGGTGCCGATGACGTGAATGTTATCCGGCGTCGGGTCGTCGTCGGAGGCGCTCATCTGCGCCACCAACATTATTTGTTTGCCGGATTCCATCGCCTGTTCCAGCGCGCGGATTGACTTGCGGCGCCCCA
>JACOSU010000028.1 GCA_016178685.1 Candidatus Eiseniibacteriota bacterium
CATGGCGGTTCCGCTTCCGGCCACCACCTCCATGCGCAGGCCCTCTTCGATGCACTTCAATTCGAGATGCGCGGTGTTGCTCATGGCTCCTGCCCCGGCTCCGCTGGAGCGGAGACGGCGCCCAGCGCCCGCAGTTTGTTGTGCCCGTCGAGCGCCGCCACCTTGTAGCACTCGGCGAGCGTCGGGTAGTTGAACACGTTGTCGAGAAAGTAGTCGAGCGTGCCGCCCAACGCCATCACCGCCTGACCGATGTGCACCAGCTCGGTGGCCTGGGTGCCGAGACACCACACGCCGAGGATGCGGCGGGTCTCCAGGTGAACGATCAGCTTGAGCATGCCCGACAGGTCGCCCAGGATCTGGCCGCGCGCGATCTCCCGGTAGCGCGCCACGCCGGTCTCGAACGGCACGCGCTTCGCGGTCAGCTCCTTCTCGTTCTTGCCCACCCACGCCATCTCGGGAATCGCGTAGATGCCGTAGGGGAACAGGTCGGCCACGTGGTTGGTCGCGATGCCGAACGCGTGGCACGCGGCGTGGCGGCCCTGCTCGCTGCTGGTCGAAGCCAGCGCCGGGAATCCCACCACGTCGCCCACCGCGTAGATGTGCGGAACGGCGGTCTGGTAGTGCTCGTTGACCGCGATGCGTCCGCGCACATCGGCCTTGAGCCCGGCGCGATCGAGCGTCAGATTTTCGGTCGCGCCCTGTCGCCCCGACGAGATCAAAACCAGTTCGGACGTGAAACGCTTTCCGCTGGCGAGCGCCAGCACCTGCCGCCCTCCGTTGCTCGCGATGCTCGCGACCTCTTCGCCGAGCCGCAGCGTCACGCCCATCTCGCGCGCCTCGTAGGTCAGCGCCTCGACGATCTCGCGGTCCGCCATCTCGAGCAGCGTGTCGCGGCGGTCGATCAGCGTCACCTCGATGCCCAGGGCGGCGAACATCGTGGCGTACTCGATTCCGATCACACCCGCCCCGACCACCGCGAGCGAGCGCGGCAGCGCCTGCATCGCCGTCACGTCGTCGCTGGTCAGGACGCCCGCGTGATCGACTGCGATTCCGGGCGGAACACCGGGCGTGGTTCCGACCGCGATCACGATGAACGAAGCCTCGAGGGTCTGAGCCTCGCCGGCAGAAGAGACGCTCACCCGGTGCGGACCCTCGAACGCTCCCTCGCCCTCGAACAGTTCGATGCCGTTGCGCACCAGCTGCGAGCGCACGACTTCACGCTCGCGCTGCATCACCAGGTCGACGCGCATCAACAGATCCTTCGCGCTCAGCGCACGCGCGACGAACGCGTCTCCATAGAGCGAGCGCTGGCGCAGCCCCGAAAGGTCGAGCACCGCCTCGCGCAGCGTCTTGCTCGGAATGGTGCCGGTATTGATGCACACCCCGCCCACCACGCGCTGGCGCTCGATCACGGCGGCGCGCTGGCCGAGCTTCGCGGCCTGAACCGCGGCGCGCTGGCCGGCCGGCCCGCTGCCGATCACGACCAGATCGAAGGCCTGCGCCGGCCCCGCCGGGCTCACGTTCGCGGCCCCACCGCATCGCCCAGCGAGAGGTTCAGCTCATCGTCGCTCAGCACCTCGCGGCGATTCAGGATCTGCGAGGAATCGTGCGTGAAGAAGAGATGCGTGATGTGATCGATCCCGACCTCGAGCTGCTTGCGAAAGCCGACCATCTTGACCAGGTAGGCCGCGGCCCACGTCAGCCACGCCAGCTTGCCCGAGAGCCTCATGCCGAACAGATCGAGCACCGAGCTGTGCTTGCCGAGCGAGATGATGTACCCCACGTCGCGAAATCGAAACGGCGCGACGCTTCGCGACCGGGCCCTTTCCACCAATTGCGCGCCGACGTGAGTCCCCATCGCGATCGCGGTCTGGGACAGCGCGGGCTGAAACGTTCCGTCCGATCGAAGGCTGGCGGCGCAGTCGCCGATGACGTAGACGTTTTCGATGGCATTTCCCCCGGGATCGAGCGCGCGCAGCATCGGATCGACGCGTACGCGCCCGTCCCTCACGTGCTGAACCGGCAGATCCCGAACCACGGATGGCGGGCAGACGCCGGCCGTCCACACCAGCGTGAACGCCTCGATCACCGTGCCCCCTTCGAGCTCGACGCGATGCGGCGCCACGCGCGTCACCCGCGCGCCGAGGCGCACGTTCACGCCGCGGCGCTCGAGAAATTTCAAGACGTACGCCGAGTGCTCGGGGCGTGCGGTTCCCACCACGCGATCGGTCGCCTCGAGCACGGTCAGCGAGAGGTCTGGGGGATGCAGGCTCGGGTAGCGCGGCATCAGGGTGTCGCGCGCCATGTCCATCAGCTCCGCCGCCACTTCGACGCCGGTCACGCCGCCGCCCACAATCGCGAACGAGAGCAGCCGCCGCCGCTGCTCCTCGGTTTCGGCCTGCTCGGCCATCTCGAACTGTTCGACCACGCGCGCGCGCAGGTGCATGGCGTCCACCAGCGTCTTGAACGGGCGGGCGTGCTCGGCCGCTCCGGGAACCCCGTACCAGTCGGTGACGCTGCCGACCGCCACCACCAGAACCTCGAACGGCTCGACCCGGTCGTTGTGGAGCCGCACCTCGCGCCGCTCGAGGTCGATGTGGAGTGCCTTGTTCTTGTAGAAGCGGATGTGGCGTTGGCGCGCCATCTCGCGCAGCGGGTAGACGATGTGGCGGGTTTCGACCGCGCCCACCGCCACCGCCGGAAGCAGCGGGTTAAACTGGAAGAAATTCTCCTTGTCGATCAGCACCGTGTCCCAGTGCTCGCGCGCCGCGCGTGAGCGACCCACCGCGCGCGCCACATCGAGTCCGCCGAATCCTCCGCCCAAGATCACGAGCCGCCTGCCCGCCATGAGGCGCAGGATAGCAGAGCGCCGCGGGCCGTGCCGGAGGGCGTGCCATTCCCGCGGCTGACGCGGGGTCGCGGACCGAGCCCCTTCCCGGATCGGTGCCGCGGGTCACGTTGGCGCGGTCCCGGCGGGCGCACCGACTCGATAATCGCGGGCGCGCCGGCCAGATCGCCGGGGGCGCACCGGCTCGATTACCGCGGATCACGCGGGCCCGGCGGGCGCACCGACTCGATAATCGCGGGCGCGCCG
>JACOSU010000014.1 GCA_016178685.1 Candidatus Eiseniibacteriota bacterium
CGTCGATCTTCTTCTTCTCCTGCACCTTGGTGCCCTCGTCCTTCTCGCGGCGCGAGAACACCTTGATGTCGATCACGATTCCGTCCATCCCGGGCGGCGCCTTGAGCGACGCGTCCCGCACGTCGCCGGCCTTGTCGCCGAAGATCGCCTTCAGCAGGCGCTCCTCGGGGCTCAGCTCCTGCTCGCCCTTGGGCGTCACCTTGCCCACCAGGATGTCGCCCTGGCGGACGCGCGCGCCGATGCGGATCACACCCTCCTCGTCGAGGTTCTTGACCGCGTCCTCGGCGACGTTCGGGATTTCGCGCGTGATCTCCTCGACTCCGCGCTTGGTGTCGCGCACCTGGAGCTCAAACTCCTCGATGTGAATCGACGTGAAGCAGTCCTCCTTGATGAGCTTCTCGCTCACCAGGATCGCGTCCTCGAAGTTGTAGCCGCCCCACGGCATGAACCCGCACAGCACGTTTCGCCCGAGCGCGAGCTCGCCGTCGCGCGTGGCCGGGCCGTCCGCGATCACCTGCCCACGCTTCACCTTCTGTCCCTCCTGCACGGTGGGGCGCTGGTTCAGGCAGGTGTCCTGATTCGAGCGGCGAAACTTCGTGAGCCGGTACATGTCGAGATTCGGCTGATCGCTGTAATCGACCGGCGCCTCGTCGGGATCACGCTCGTAGCGGATCGTCATCGTCTCGCCCGAGACGAACTCGACCACACCCGACCTCCGCGCCAGCAGCAGCGCGCCCGAATCCCCGGCCACCTTGTCCTCGAGGCCGGTTCCGACCAGCGGCGCCTCGGTCACCAGCAGCGGCACGGCCTGGCGCTGCATGTTCGAACCCATCAGAGCGCGGTTCGCGTCGTCGTGCTCGAGGAACGGAATCAACGCGGCGGCCGGTGACACCAGCTGGATCGGAGAAACGTCCATGTAATCGACACGCGTCTTGTCCACGCTCGGGTATTCGCCGCGGAAGCGCGTCGTGAGCGTTTTCTCGATGATCTCGCCCGACTTCTTGTCGAACGCCGTGTTGGCCGGCGCGATGTACGAGCGATCCTCGACGTCGGCCGCCAGGAACTCCGGCTTCTTGCGATCTACCGTGCCGTCCTGCACCCGGAAGTACGGCGTCTCGAGGAACCCGAATTCGTTCACCTTCGCGTAGGTGGAGAGCGAGGAGATCAGGCCGATGTTCGGACCTTCCGGGGTTTCGATCGGGCACATGCGCCCGTAGTGCGTGTAGTGCACGTCACGCACTTCGAAGCCCGCCCGGTCCCGCGTCAGCCCGCCCGGTCCCAGCGCCGAGAGACGGCGCTTGTTGGTCAGCTCGGCCAGCGGGTTGGTCTGATCCATGAACTGCGACAGCTGTGAGCTGCCGAAGAAGCTCTGGATCACCGCTGAGATGGTGCGCGAGTTGACCAGGTCGGTCGGGGTGATCTGATCCTGGTCCTGCAGCGACATGCGCTCCCGGATGATGCGGGCCATGCGCGCCAGTCCGATGTTGAACTGGTTCGCGAGCAGCTCGCCCACCGATCTCACGCGCCGGTTGCCGAGATGATCGATGTCGTCCGTGATCGCCTGCTCGGGTCCGCGATCGGTCAGGAACTCACCGCCGGTGCGCAGCAGGAGCAGGTACTTGATGATGACGATGAAATCCTCCCGGCACAGCGTCGCGTGATTCAGATCGGGAATGCCGAGGCCGAGCCGCTTGCGCACGTCGCGCGTCGGCAGCAGGAACTCGTGCGGCAGCTTCTGGTTCAGTTTGTAGCGGCCGACGCGGGCCAGATCGTAGCGCTTGGGATTGAAGAACAGCTTGTTCAGGATCTCGCGGGCCGAGTCCGCGCGCGGCGGCTCGCCCGGACGCAGCAGCGCATAGATGCGGTGCAGCGCTTCCTCCTGCGAATGGGTCGGGTCCTTGCGCAGCGTGTTGCGCACGACGTCGGCCTCGTCCTGCATCGGGATCGTGAACACCTCGAGCGTGGTGAGGCCGGCCTTCTTGATGACCTCGACCTTCTCGGCGTTGATCTCGTCGTTCGCCTCGAGCAGGATTTCACCGGTCGACTCGTCCACGATGTCCTGGGCGCACACCCGGCCCAGCGCCACCTCCGACTTCTTGCCCTTCACTTCGAGCGCTTCCTTCTCGTAGAACAGCTCGAGGATCTCGCGATCGCCGACGAAGCCCAGCGCGCGCAGCAGCACCGTCACCGGCAGCTTGCGCTTGCGGTCGATGTGCACGTGCATGACGTCGTTGACGTCGAGGCTGAACTCCACCCACGATCCGCGGTAGGGAATGATGCGCGCGGAGAACAGCAGCTTGCCGTTCGGGTGCGTGAGCTCGTCGAAGAACACGCCCGGGGAGCGATGGAGCTGCGAAACGATCACGCGTTCGGCGCCGTTGATGATGAACGTGCCGCTGTCGGTGATGAGCGGCAATTCACCGAGATAGACTTCCTGCTCGATGATGTCCTTCTCGCGCTTGACCCCGTCTACCTCTTCGCGGGTGATGAGGCGCATGCGAGCCTTGAGTGGCGCGGAGTACGACAGGTCGCGCTCGACGCACTCGGTCATCGTGTACTTGGGCTCGCCGATGTCGTACGAGACGTACTCGAGCGAGAACAGCTCCCGCGGGTCGCTGATCGGGAACACTCCCGTGAACACTTCCTGCAGGCCCTCGTTGCGGCGGCGCTGCGGGTCCAGCTCCATCTGAAGGAAATCACGGAAGCTCTTCAGCTGAACCTCGAGCAGATTCGGGATCTGGAGATTCCACTCGCGGTCGATTTTCGAGAAGCTCTTCCGATCCCTACGGCGTGCAGTCTTCAAGGCCTTCCCGCCTTTCTGAGTGGGGAAGTCGTCCAACAGGGGCGCGCCAGCGCCGGATCACGTTCGCCGCCAGGCGGCCCCGCGCATCCGGAGCGTGCGTCCGGCTCCGATGCAGTTGGATCGTGGCGCCTACTTGATCTCGACGGTGGCGCCCTGCTCTTCGAGTTTGGCCTTCATGTCGACCGACTCGGCCTTGGTGACCTTTTCCTTCACGGCCTTCGGAGCGCCGTCCACCAGATCCTTGGCTTCCTTGAGGCCCAGTCCGGTCAGCTCGCGCACGACCTTGATGACCTGGATCTTCTTGTCGCCGGCGTTCGTGAGCACGACGTCGAACTCGGTCTTCTCCTCGACCGCGACCGCTCCGCCGCCGCCGCCCATCGGCATCGCCATCATCGGCGCCGCCGCGGTCACGCCAAACTTGTCCTCGTACTTCTTCTTGAGCTCGGAGAGCTCGAGCACGGTCATGTTGCCAATCAGGTCGAGAACCTGGTCGATCGAGTTCGACATGGGACTGGATCTCCTTCTTTGAGGGTGATGCGGGTTTCAAATCGTCGATCCGGGCCGTGCCCGGAAGGAATTCCGAATCCTCGCCGGGCCGTGCCCGGCGGAATCACGAAGCCTTCTGCTTCTCCCGCTCGAGTACGTCGGCCATCGTGGCCGGCAGCCGCAGCGTCGCATCGACCGCGGCCAGGAACTGCGTCATCGGCGCGATGAAGGTGCTGAGCAGCTGCGAGAGCAGCACTTCGCGGCTCGGAAGCGTGGCCAGCTTCGCGATCGCCCCGGCGTCGAACAGGCGGCCGTCCACGATCGCCGCCTTGACGCGGGGCTTCTCGAACTCCTTGACGAAGTCGCTGAGCAGCTTCGCCGGCGCCATCTCGTTCAGCGCGCTGTACACCAGCCCGGTCGGCCCGACCAGAAAATCGTCGAGCTCGCGGATCCCCCGCTGGTTGAATGCGCGCTTGAGCAGCGTATTCTTGACCACGCGAACCTGGACCTGCTGCTCGCGGCACCGCTTGCGGAGCAGCGACACCGACGCGACGGTCATGCCGCTCAGGTCGGCCAGGTAAAGTCCACGCACCCCCGTGATCCGCTCGCTGGTCTCCCGGAGGATTTGTTCCTTCTGTGGGGTCGACATGCGCTCCTCCTAGGAGGCCACTTCGGCGGTGACCGACGTGGGATCCAGAAGGATTCCGGGCCCCATCGTGGCGCTCATCGTCAGGGATTTGATGTAGTGGCCCTTGGCGCCGGCCGGCCGGGCGCGCACGAGCTCGCGCAGGAACGCGTTCGCGTTCTCGAGCAGCTTCTCTTCGCTGAACGACGCCTTGCCGATCGGAGCGTGGACGTTCGCGCCCTTGTCCACACGGAATTCGATCTTGCCGGCCTTGAGCTCCTTGACCGCCTTCCCCACGTCGAACGTGACCGTGCCACTCTTCGGATTGGGCATCAGGCCGCGCGGGCCGAGCACCCGGCCGAGCTTGCCCACCTCACCCATCAGGTCGGGCGTCGCGACGATCGCGTCAACGTCGAGCCATCCGTCCTGGATCTTTTTCACGTACTCGTCGGAGCCGCAAAAATCGGCGCCGGCGGCAGCAGCCTCTTTTTCCTTCTCGCCCCGGCACAGCACCAGAACCCGCAGGGTCTTGCCGGTGCCGTGAGGCAGGACCACCGTGCCGCGGACCAGCTGGTCCGAGTGCCGCGGGTCCACGCCCAGATGCGACGAGAGGACGATGGTCTCGTCGAATTTCGCACGCGCCGTCTGCTTCACGAGCTTGACGGCCTGAGCCAGGTCCTTGACGTGGCCCGCGGCCTGAGTCAGCTCGGCGGCGGAGCGGTAACGCTTGCCGTGTTTCATGGAGCCTCCCGTGGTGCCGGCGTGACGGCGCGTGCCGCCACTTCCACGTGGGTGATTGGATCGACGCCGAACGTTCCGCCCGCCCTCTTGGCGGGAGGGAAAAACGCAGGCCGTGAACCGAAGTCGAATCTCCCCGGCCTTCGGGGGCGCGCGCGTCGTGACGCCACGCTCCCTGAGTCTCAGCGGGTGCTAGTTGCCTTCTTCCTCCACCGCCTCGAGCTCGGCCTCGGTGGCGTAGCCTTCCTTCGCTACCCAGTCGAGCGTCTCGAAGAAATCGTTGATCTTCGCGTCCGGCGCCTTCGCGACCCGGTCGCGCACGAGTTCAACGATCTCTCGCGGCGTCTTGCCCTTCAGAAGCAGTTCCGCATCTTCCTTGCTCAAGCGGACCATCCGGTTCCTTCCCTTCTTCTCTAGTTCGCGATCTCAATGCCCATGCTGCGGGCGGTGCCCAGTACCATCCGCTCGGCCGCATCGACCGTGGCGGAGTTCAGATCGGGGGCCTTGAGCTCGGCGATCTCGCGGACCTGAGCGCGAGTCACGGTTCCCACCTTCGTGCGATTGGGTACACCTGAGCCCTTCGCCAGCCCCGCCGCGCGCTTGAGCAGAATCGCAGCCGGCGGAGTCTTGGTGATGAATGTGAACGAACGGTCGTTGTGGATCGTGATCACGACCGGAATCACG
>JACOSU010000024.1 GCA_016178685.1 Candidatus Eiseniibacteriota bacterium
GTTCTTCGCCCACGCCGCCTCGTCGTGACCGGGATCGAACGGCCGTTCCTTGCCGTACGAAATGTTCTCGAGCCGGGTGGCGGCGATCCCCGCGGCGACCAGGTAGTCGCGCGCCGCCTGCGCACGCTTCTCCCCCAGCGCCTGGTTGTACTCGACCGTTCCGCGCTCGTCGCAATGACCCTCGATCACCACCTTCGCATCGGCGTGTTCGCGCAGCAGCTTCGCGTCCTGATCGAGCGTGCCGCGTGAGGCCTCGGTGAGCACCGCCGAATCCAGATCGAAGAACACGGCTTGAAGGTCCTCGGCCCGGAGCACGGGCGCGGGTGGCGGCGCGGGCGCGGGCGCCGGAACCGGAGCCGGAGCTGGAGCGGGCGCCGGCACGGGCGTCACGGGCGCGGGCGCCGGGGGCGGGGTCGGAGTCGGAGTCGGCGTGGGCGCCGGGGCCGGCTTGTGCGCGCAGCCCGCCAGAATCAGCAGCGCCAGCACGGTGATCGAACTCGATGCCATGAAAATCGGGCGTCTCATGAAAGCTCTCCTCTCGGTGGTGGTCTCGAGTCTCATCCTCATGGCGTACCGGTCGCGACCGATCGTGGCGACCACGCCGGCGACAGCGCCACGCGGCCCCCGACCTCGATCCGCCGCGGCGGCCGGTCGTCCAGATCCGTCACGTACACAGCGAATGCGCCGTCGCGGTTCGACGCGAATACCAGGTGCCGTCCATCCGGCGACCAGTGCGGGTTCTCGTTCGCGCGGCCACTCACCACCCGGCGCACATCGGATCCGTCGGCCCGGCATGCATACACGTCGAACCCTTCGGACGTGCGGGCCACGAACGCGATCCGGTCTCCCCTGGGTGACCACGCCGGCGAATCCGTGTAGCTCACTTCATCGGTCAACCTGCGCACATTACCACCATCGCGGTCCATCACGTAGACCTCGGGCGATCCGGTGCGGTCGGATGTGAACGCGATCTCGCGGCCGGTCGGCGCCCACGCGGGAGACGTGTCGATCGCGCGGTTGGACGTGAGACGCCGCGGATTGCCTCCGCGCGCATCGAGCAGGTAGATCTCGGGGTTGCCTTCCAGGCTGAGCGTGCACGCGATCTCTCGCCCGTCCGGGGAATACGAAGCCGACGTGTTGTTGCCGGCGCGGGCCGAGACCAGGAATTCGTTGCCGCCGGTGGCGGGTGTGACGTAGATGCAGGGCCCAGTCCCGCCGCGGTACGACGTGAACAGCAGCAGCGATCCATCGGGTGACCACGAGGGGGAGAGCGCGATCGACCCGTCGTGGGTGAGCGGACGCGGGCGCGCGCCGTCGGCATCCATCACCCACAGTTCCTTGTCCCGGCCCTCCGGCACGATGAACGCGATGCGCGAGTCGGCGACTCCGCTCTCACCCGTGAACTGGAGCACGACGTCATCTGCGAAACGATGCACGAACGTCCGCCACTCGTCGGGCCGGCCGCGATATTCCCGCGACAGGATCGGACGACGCGCCGGGAAATCCCACACCAGCCCGGTCAAGCGCAGTTGTCCCCCGCCGAGACTGAAGCGGCCACCGACGATCGCCTGCACGTCGAACGGCTCCTGTCCCTGGCTCCAGCCGCGGCTGACCGCAAACGCCGCCGAGGCGTCGAGGTCGTTCGCGAGAGTTTCCTGGGCCTCCGCGGCGCCTGCGCCCGCCGCGCGGTCTCCCGCCGCCTCAAGCGCCTCGGCATGGATGCGGATGCGCCTCGCCACTTCCGATCGGATGTCGATCCGTACATCGGATGGGGCCTGGGCGAAGGCGTCCGAGGCGAAACCCGCGAGCGCCATCCCGAGCACGACCGCCGCCGCGATGCCCTTGATCATCGTCCACCCCACTCGAATCCGAAGTGGACGCCGAGCGACGGACCGCCGAATCCGAGCGGCAGCGGCGGCAGAGGATCGCTCAACATCACCGAGCGCATCACCGAGCGGTCGAAGAACTCGAGGCCGCTCGGTGTCTCGAGCCGCAGGCTTCGCACCTCGCCGCTCCGTCCGATCTGAAAATACGCCACGGCCCGGAGGTTCTCGCCCGCTCCGATCCCGGCCGGCGGCGCCCAGTTCTGGGCGATCCGGTTTCGCACCAGCATCAGGTAGTACGTGAACTCGAAGTCTCTGGAATCGACCGCGACCTGCCCGCTCAAGCCTGCGTTCCCGACCCGCGCAAAGGGAAGCGCGGGCGCCGTCACGGGTTCTGCCGCGGGCGCTTCGTGCGGCTCGCCTTTCGCCGGCCGCGGCGGCGTGAGCTTGACGCCCTCGCCACTCTCGGGCTTCACGGCCGGCTGCGCTCGCGGCCGGGGCGGCGGGGCTGGCGCGCGCTCGATCCGGGTCGCCGATTCGGGCGCGATCAGGGCCACCTGCACCACGTCCGGCCCCGGAACCACGAGCGGCGCGGATCCGTGCAGTGCGAACAGCACGATGATCAGCACGCCGTGCGCGCACGCCGAACCCAGCACCGGGCCGCGCACCGCTCACCGCTCCGGCCGTGGCGGCTCGGTCACGAGCCCCAGCGAAGAGATGCCCGCGCGCCGCATGCGCGCGATCAGCTCGACCACCACGCCATAGGGAACCGAGCGGTCGGCCTTCAGGAACACCGGGCGCGAAGAAGCGCCCGCGCCCGCCAGCGCGTCTTCGAGCCGGTCCATGCCGACCACGGCGTTTCCGACCGCGAGCGTGCGGTCCGCGCGAACGCTCACGATCAGGCCCTCGTGCACGTCGAGGCCGCGGGTCGCGACCCGCGGCAGGTCGATCTGAAGTCCGCCCTGAAAGAACGGAGCCGTGACCATGAAGATGATGAGCAGCACGAGCACGACATCCACCAGCGGCGTGACGTTGATCTCGGCCATGGGCTGGCGCTGCGTGCCGAGCCTCATGACACCAGGCCTCCGAGCTTCCGCTCGAGGAACTCGCTCGCGAATTGCGCGGTCGAGTTGGAGAACGCGCGCAGTCGCGACAGCAGATGGTTGTAGGCGACCACCGCCGGGATCGCGGCGCCGAGCCCGGCGACCGTCGCGATCAATGCCTCGGCGATCCCGGGCGCGACCACCACCAGCGAGGCCGACCCCTGAGCGCCGATGTTGACGAACGCGGTCATCACGCCCCAGACCGTGCCCATCAGTCCGATGAACGGCGAGACGCTGCCCGCGGTGGCGAGGAATCCCACGTGGCTCTCGAGCCGCGCGCTCTGATCGTTCGCGGCCCGGTCCATGGCGCGATGCGTGAACTCGTGGCGCGTGGCCAGGCTCTCGGCTCCCGCCTGTAGCGCGTGCTCGAGCGCGCGCTGTCCCGCGATCGCGACCCGGGCCAGCGTGCTGCCCGGGTGCCGATCACACACCGGACGGCAATCGGCGCGCGGTTCCAGACGCCGGAACGCGATCAGAAAATCGCGGTCGGCCCGCTCCACGCGCTGGTAGAGGCGCAGGCGATTCCAGATCACCGCCCACGAGTAGGCGGAGACGCCCAGCAGCACCAGCAGCAGGGTCTTGGCGAACGGTCCGGAGCTGCCCACCAGGGCCGGGACCGAGGCACGAAGGCCCGGCCCCGCGGCCCGCAGAATCGAAGAGAGAATCATGGTCTTCACGCTCCCTGTGAAGCCGGCGCGCGCGACGGACCGCGGTCCGCGGGCGCCCTGCGCATCGAGATGAAATGACGAATCGCTCGGACGCTAGCATACCGCCGAAACCCGGCTCAAGACATCCGCCCGCGAGCGGAAGGCCCTGTTCCCTACCCGGGTCGCGGGCTTGGGATTCCACGAAACCTTCACCATCGATCCGACCCCGCCACCCGCTCTTGGACAACGGCGAGCCCAGCGTCAATTGGCTGTCAATCCTTCCGCGATCACGGGCTTCGCGAGGCGGCGGCGCGTTACAGTCATGGGGCCGCAAACGCAACACCTCGGTGACCTGTTCCGCCCGAAAGGAAGTTCTCCGTGCGCAGATCCTCGCTCGCGACCCTGCTGGCCGCGGGTTGCATCCTGTCGGTCGCCGCCGCAGCTCCGCGCTCCGCTCGGGCAGGTGAAGTCGCGCCCCCATTCACGATCCATACGCTCGATGGCAAGTCCGTGCGGCTGTCGGATCTGCACGGCCGCCCGGTGATCCTCGACTTCTGGGCCACCTGGTGCGGGCCATGCCGCAGCAGCATGCCCCACTTGAGCGCGATGCAGAGCCGTTATCGCGACCGCGGGCTGGTCGTGATTGGCGTTTCCATGGATGACGAAGACGCGAAGTTCGTGCGCCATTTCGCCGATCGGATGGGACTCACGTTCCGGGTCGCGCTCGCGGAGGATCCGCTGATCGACGCGTACGGTCCGATCACCGCGCTTCCGACCGCAATCTATATCGGTCGCGACGGCCGCATCGTCCGGCGCGTGGTCGGCTACATCGACGCCGAGACCATGGAGGCATACGTCCGCGAGCTGTTCTAGCGAGCGCGTGCGGTCGGGAGCTGTCCTAGCGAGCGCGTTCGTTCGGAAGCCGTGCCGACCGACCAGGCGCACCCGTTCAGGCTCACGATTCCCCGCCGAAACAATCGAGCCACGCGGATTCACTCCGCGTGGCTCTTTCACGAGATGGTGCCCGGGGCGAGATTTGAATTCCATGAAGCGTTGCGCGGTGTGCGCGGCCTGCTGTAACTCGCGTTCGTTTCGTAAACGCTCGCCCCGGCACCGTGCATTCCGTGCACATTCCGCAGGCAGGACTCGGACAAATACGCGGACAAGTTGCCCGAGTGCGTCTAAACCACGGAGGGAAAGATGCCACGTTTGGGGATCGGCGTGATCGTGCACTGCGATTGGTGCCGTGATCGGTTCGAGCCGGCCGCGTGGAACGGCCGTACGTGTCCACCATGCGCTGAGCGCGGAGCGCCGGACCAGTCGCGCGGGGCCTGGCCCGAGTATGCCAGCGCAGTTCGCCGCTGGCTCCGGTCCGCGGGGCGGTTGCGGCCGCTGGTGGGAGCACTGTCCACCGGCGGCGTCGCAGGGCGGCCGTTTGCAGCGCGGAATCGCCCGCAGGGTCGCCGATCCCTGGCGTGCGAGGGCGTTGCGTCTCGCGCACGCTGAGCGGCAGTGTCCGAGCGTCGCCACCTGCCACTACCCCCTGCTCCACCGCACGCGGCTAGTTTCCAGACGGGGAGTGAGCTGCGCGTCTGTGCGGCTCTTGTGCTCGTGCCCCGACCCTACTTCCGGTATTTCACCTTGAGCGCGCCGAAAGTCGTCGGCTGCGAGGGAGTAGGTCCACCAACCAGATTCCCAATGAGCACCCACTGGGTTCCATCGAACTTCAACCAGTCACCGTTCTCCAGCAGAACCGTTTGGTACGGGTCGGTCGAGACGATTGGGTCAGTTCCTGGAACGGGAACAGGCGGAAAGACATGGGGCGAACCGCCGCTCTCGTCCATCCAGCGCAAGATGCGGTTCACGCAGGCGGTCGCTCGCGGGAACGTGTTCGCTTGCGTGGATTCGATGTTGCCGCCTTCGATTGCTTGGGCGCTCCGAGCGTGTGCGGTGAGCTGCCCGAGATGAAATGCGAGCGCAAGCAGGAACACGCCCGCCGAGACGTAGAAGAAACGCTTTGCCATGTGTCGCCTCCCTCAGTTGTGGTATCTCGACTTCACCGCGCCCCACGAACCATGCGCGACCGCAGTCACGGGCCCCAGTTCACCGACGATCTGCCACTGACTAGAAACCCAATTCCGTCGAAACACACGCCCCTGGTTCGTGACTGCGAAGATCCATGAAGGACTAAACGTTCCGCGGACATCAAGGCCGATAAAGACTTCTCCGGCTTGACGTGGCTTCCCGGCGACATCGAAGACATTCTCGATCTCTAGTATCGGACCGCCCGCTGACTCCGTCAGTTGGAATACTCCGCCATCCTCTGCCACGATAAAGCCTTGTGATATCGCACCGACTTTGCGACCAGAGCCAGCATTTCCAAAGACGTTCGTGCCGGGCGCCCACGGCGACGGCGGATAGCCGTCTGGTGACGCCAGACTCAGGCTCCACATTGTCTCTCCCGATTCCGAAACAGCAATCGACGTAACTCGGTCGCCCTCTGAAATTGCGCCGACGCCGACGATAGGCTGATTCATCTGGGCGCTGGCATCACGCGTCATGAAATGTCCAAACAGAGCGATGGAAAGGATCCCTGCTGAGAAGTAGACAAATCGCTTTGCCATGACGGCCTCCGGAGTTTTCGTCCATGGCCGCGGGCCGTGGGCGTGGTGGACATCTATTCTCACCCGATGTCGCTACCGCGAGGCCACAGGGACGAACAAGACGGCCGTGGCCCGAGAGCTGATGCTGGCCGTGCCCGTGTTGCCGTCAAGGTAGCTGCCGTTGTCCTCGAAGAACACAAAGTAGAACAGCGCCCCATCATCGTTCCCGATCGCCGACTTAGGAATTGTCAGCCGGTGATGGAGCGGTGCAATCTCCTGCCGCGTTGCCCACCCGGTGACGACGCCCCACCCCTGGGCCCGCGGATCGGGGTCCGGGTCCTGCCAGTCGGTCGAGCGCACCGGCACGCTATCGCCCCGCGCCTCGCTCATCCGCACGAGGTATTCATAACCGCCGTAGCCGTTGACCTGCGGCTGCGGGTAGGCTCCGGTTGTGTGATTCTGGTCGGTGTCGAGCATTGGCTGAAACGTGCCGTGCCCCGTGATATCGAGCACCACGGCGTCGGCCGTCACGGTGCCGACGACCGAGTGCGCCGGGTAATCGCTCGAACTCGGATCGTCCGGCATCATGCAGCCGCCACTGGCGAGCACGGCGAGTGCGAGTGCTGCGAGCTTCTTCATGGCGTCGGCCCGAAGGTGTGTCATCCTTAGTTGGAAATTGAAGCGGCTCCAACCGCTGTGGTCTGATGGTGTTGCGAGACATCCATCACACACAGACGAAAGGAGCCGTCGATGGGCAGTGTCATTCGTCGGGTACGCAAGCGCAAGCGGAGTCTGGGCGAGGTCCAGGTGCTGCGGCGCGAGGAGTACGAGGGGCTCGAGTTGAACGCGAAGGTGGAGCTGATCCGGAGCCTGATCCCGCTGGGCCTGATGCACGTCCAGGCGCTGCTCGA
>JACOSU010000025.1 GCA_016178685.1 Candidatus Eiseniibacteriota bacterium
CCGGCGGCGCAACTCGTCCGGGACCGGTCGGCTGGCCTTGGTATCGTAGTCGTAGCAGACCTGAACCGACGACCCCTCGACTACCAGGCGGCCGGTCGTGTGCTCACGGATCTCGTATTCGAACGTGAACGACTTGGTGCCGATCGAGCCGCAGCGGATGCCGAGCTCGAGCGCTTCGTTGACCAGCGCCTCGGATCGGAAGTCGATCGTGACGTGCGCGAGAATGAACGGGACGCGGCGATAGTCCACTTCGCGGCTGAACGCGCGCCAGTATTCCTGGCGGGCCACCTCGAGGTAGGTGACGTAAACCGCGTTGTTGATGTGCCCCATCGCATCCGTGTCGCGAAAGCGCGGGGAAAAAACGTGCGTCACGGTGAAGCCGGGGTTCGCCACGCGGTCTCCGGTCAGAAGGCGTTGAGCGGATAGAGAAACGCGGGGCGCGCGCGGAACCAGCGTTCCACCACTTCGGCCGCCGCGCCGCTCGACTCGACCAGTCCGATCTCGGCGGCGCGCGTCGGGCTCAGGGCTCCGCCCGCGAGCGAGGCGAGCGCGTCGCTCGTGAGCTTGAGACGCGGAAGCCGCGAGCGGCCAACCCCTGCCGCTTCGGGCGACACCTTGAGTCGCCCCTCCGTCGCGCGCACGCGCCACGAACGCGCGTTCTGCGGCACCACCGCGTCGTCCACCTCGAGCGCGATCTCGCCACGCGCCTGAGCCGAAACCGGCAGACGCTCGAGGGCGCTCTTCACGTCGTTCAGGCGCAGCATCGCGCCGTTCACGAGATTGCCGGTGTCGTGATAGACGCTCATCTCGAGCCCGGGGCGCAGGTTTTGCGACGACTTGAGCAGCGTGAGCCAGCCGTTGTCGCCGGGAGTGATGTGGTGGATCTCGGCCACCTGATCGGCGAGCGAGGCGAGGTAGCCGATCAACCCGCGATGGGCCTCGGGGGTCGACGCCACGAATTCGCTGAGCGTGACCGACAGCTTGAACGGGCCCGCGGCGGCATCCACTTCGTAATAGAGGTAGCCCTCGATCTGGCCACGGCGCTTGCCCTCGTACACCACCCAGTCGCCGCCGTGCGTCCACAGTCGCTGCGTCCACCACTCGGGCTTGCGCGCCATCGCGAACTGGCCCTGCTGCGCGCTCTTCTCATAGAGCGCCTCGACCGAAGGGCGGTCGGGCAGCATCAGGCGCCGCACGCGCCGCGCTTCATCCGAGGCGGGGAGCGATGCGGGGGCGAACGCGAGCTGATGGCCCACCTCGATCACGCCATAACCGAGCCCGCGATAGTAGGAGTCGCGGAACGGATAGAGGATCGAGAGCGCATCGCCGTGCTGCCTCATGTCGCGAATCGCCGCCTTCATCAGCGCTTCGCCCACGCCGCGCCGCCGGTGCTCGGGAGAGACCGCGACCGATCCGATGCCGGTCAGCGGCACGCGCTGCCCGCGCACGAAGGCGGTGAAGGGATAGAGCACCAGGGATGCGACCACCTGGCCGTCGAGCTCGCCCACGCGCACGTCGCGCAGGCCGAAGCGCGGATGATCGGTGTAGAACTCGCGACGCTTCTCGAGGCTCGCGACGCGATAAGCGCGATAACCCAGATCGGCGAGCGTCTCGACGTCGATGCGGCGCGCCGGGCGATAGCGCAGCGCCGGCGGCCGCGGCGGGCGCGGGCTCATGGCCGCCTCCCCGCGCTCGCGCGCACCGACGCTCGAAGGTCCGGCGCGGGTTCGCTCGCGCGGCGCATGCGCATGCCGCGCCTCACAGCCGGCCCTCGCGGTGCAGGTGGAACACGGCGTCTCCGATGCGATCGCGCGTCATGCCCGGGCCGCGCAGGTCGAGTCCTCGATGCGACGAGTTCATAACGTCGGGACTCTGCCACGCATCGTTGAAGTAGGCGAGCAATTCGAAGTCGTAGTCTCCGGGCGGCAGCGTTCCGCGTTCGCCCATCACGGGCGGCGAAACGAAGTGACCGCCGTTCACCAGAACCTGCAGGCGCGCGACCATGGCGTGATCCTGCTTTCGGTTGATCGAGACCTGAAGCCGGGTGCCTTCCGGAAAATCGACCAGGCCGTGAACGCGCACCAGCCCGTTCGGCAGGCGTTCCGGCTCGAACGTCGTCAGGATTGGCGCGCCGCGGGTGACGCCCGCGGTGTCGGACAGCGACTCGAAGCTGAGATCGCCGGAGCCGGCTGAATTCTTGGAACGGCCGCATCCCGTGACCGCAACCAGCAGCATCGCCGCAAGTACCCAGGCACGCCTCATGTGCGCACAAACTAGCGAACGGCGGGCGCGAGGGGAAGAGGGAAGGCGCGGATCGGGGCAACGCACGGCCCGGAGAGAGAACGTGCGGCTCGGAGAGCGCATGCGCGAATCCCGGCCCCGCGATGTCTCGCAGGTCCCGGCTCCTCTTCCCGCTTGAGCCCCGCCCCGCCGCTGGAGTAGTCTGCACGGCCTGTCTTGCCGCCCGCGACCGGCCCACCCGTCGCGGCGAATCCCTTGAACGACCGGGCTGTGATGTCGCTGAGCTGTCTGGAAAGGAGCAGACGCGTGAAGCATGTGCGTGTGAAGGGGCCGTTGGGCACTGCGGCTTTGATGGCGCTCGCCGCCTCGGCCGCGTTCACGGTGCCCGCATTCGCGTCGCGGGCCACGGTCGCGCCGGGCGCCGAGGGTGGCGCGCTGGCATCGAATGCGAGCTCCGGGCAGGCCTCGACCGCCCAGTCGGCGACCACAAGAGCTCAGAAAACCAGGAAGCCGAAGGAGTCGAAGCCGCCGAAGGTGAAGAGAGCTCCGTACGTTCACAAGCCCGAAGCGGGGGCGTGGGACAAGGGCGCGACCTGGGTCACGCTACGGCTGGGGTTCGCAGATGCGCTCTACGGACAGTCAGGGCCGGGTAGTGTCGGCGCGGGTTTCGGCTTCAGCCGCATGCTCAGCCGGCAGTGGGCGCTCTCCGGCATGGCGGAGCGCAATACGGTCGGTCAGTTCGGCGAGGCCCGGGAATCCGAGATCCCCTTCACGATCGAACTCGACCGCCACATCAATATGGGGCCCACGTTCCGCCCCTACTTTGGTTTCGGGGGGGGCACCTTCTACCACAAGTTCTCCGGGACCGGCGCGGATCGCAGCGACGTGATGGGCGCGGGGTTGGTCGCGATCGGTGGCAACATCGTGGTTTCGCCGCACAGCATGGTCGGACTCGATCTGCGCATGGCGTTCGTCTCGGCGCTGGGTGGCACGCTGCCACCCGACCCGGTATTCGGCGAGCAGCCGGCGACCGGTGCGCACCTGGGCCTCAAGGCGACCTGGTCGATCACGTACTGACGCCGGAGGACGACGCGTCCCCCGCGTGTCATCGTTCCGGCAACGCCGCAGCGCCTTGCGAAAGCAGGGCGCCGCGAGCCGTTTGTGGCGCGCTGTCGAGTTCTGGACAGGCGCGATGCGATCCCGGACGCCGATCGCTCGCAGACCCCCGAGGGATCGGACGCGCAAGTGCGTGAAAATCCCGCGCTGAACCGCGTGGAAGCTCGCCGGGCACGCGAAATTTCACACGGCACGACAGGTGCATGGAGCCGGGTGCGCGCCGCCCGCCATCGGCACCTTCGCCCGCGCGGGCGAATCGCCGCGGGAATCGTGTGTGGGTGGGGAAAACGGGGGCCCCGGATTCCAGGCGAGTGCGGCGCCACGCCCCCCCTGATCCGTCAATCCGGGATCGCGGCTCCGCCGTTCGATCGCTCGCGCTTCGCGACCTGATACTGGATGCCTTCGAACACGACCAGCACCACGAGCGCCAGCAGCATGGCGAGCCAGCCCGCGGTGCGGCGCGGGAGCGGCTCGAGCAGCACGGCCGCGGCGCTCAGCATCGCACACAATCCCCACAGCAGCGCCACCGCGGATCGCATCGGCAATCCCAGCCGCAGCAGTCGATGGTGAATGTGCTCGGAGTCTCCGTGGAACACCGGCCGCCCCGCGATCAGACGGCGCGCGAACGCCATCGTGCTGTCGAGAATCGGCAGTCCCAGCGCCACGATCGGAAGCAGCAGCGTCACTGCGGTCGTTCCCTTGCGATTCTCGAGCAGCGACACCGCAGCGAGCGTCAACCCCAGGAACTGGCTGCCGGTGTCTCCCATGAACACGCGCGCGGGAGGGAAGTTCATGCGCAGAAATCCGAGCGTCGAGCCGAGCAGGATCGCCGAGACGAACATCACGTAGAAATCGCCGTGTTCGCGACCCACCCACCACAGCGTGGCGGCGGCGAGCGCCACCACCCCGGCCGCCAGCCCGTCGAGCCCGTCAATCAGGTTGATGGCGTTCATGACAATCAGCACCCAGATGACGGTGAGCGGAAGGCCGAGCGCGTGCGCCGCGAGCGTTCCGCCCAGCGGATTCGTGATCTCGGTGACGCCGTAGCCAAACAGTGACAGCACCAGCGCCGCGCAGATCTGCACGCCGATCTTGACGAGCGGAGGGACACCCCGCAGATCGTCGAACACGCCGAGCGCCGCGACCGGGATCGCGGCGAGCGTCAGGCCCAGCAGCGGGCGCGGATCGAGCGCGCGCGCGGGGCCCGGCAGCGCGCGCGCGAGCCACGCGGCGCCCAGCACGGTCGCGATCAGCGCGAGTCCGCCGAGCGTCGGCACCGGCTCGCGATGAACGCGGCGCGGCCCGGGATGATCGAGCGCGCCGATCCCGCGCGCGAAGCGCGTGACGAGCGGCGTCAGCAGCAGCGAGGCGGCGCACGCAGCGAGGGCGATCGAAAGCGAGTAAGGCACGCGGGCCTCAGCGGGACTTGAGCGCGTTGGCCGCGACCATCAGCCACGCGCGCGCGAGGATCAGTCCGTCCGCCAGCCACGACAGCGGCGCGGGCATCGGGTGGTGCTTGTGAAAGTAGTGGATCATGCCGCGGTGGCGCTCGAGGATCACGCGCGAAGCGGTGCGCCTGCGACTCGCCCCGATGTGATGCACGCACACCGCGTCCGGCACATAGACGTTGCTCCAGCCCGCGAACTGCATGCGCCGGCACCAGTCGACGTCCTCGTTGAACATGAAGAACGCCTCGTCCATGCCGCCCACCCGGTCGATCGCTTCGCGACGCGCCACTAGGCATGCGCCCGACATCCAGTCCACGTCGCGCACGGTGGCGTGATCCCAGTCGCTCATGAGATAGCGCCGTGACCAGCGATTGCCGGGAAAAAGCCGCGTGAGCAGCGAGTAACGGTTGAACAGAAACGTCAGGGGATCGGGGAACGAGCGCACCGAGTACTCGAGCGAACCGTCGGAATTGAGGATTCGCGGGCCCGTGATCGCGGCGCGCGGGTGGGCGCGCAGGTATTCGACCAGGCGCCGTGCGGCGCCCGGGCGCAGCTCGCAGTCGGGATTCATGATCAGAATGAA
This sequence comes from Candidatus Eiseniibacteriota bacterium, assembly GCA_016178685.1. Taxonomy (GTDB): domain Bacteria; phylum Eisenbacteria; class RBG-16-71-46; order RBG-16-71-46; family RBG-16-71-46; genus JACOSU01. The sequence goes on from JACOSU010000025.1 coordinate 5,389, forward strand.
TTCGCCCGTGGTGGCGCCGATCCCCTGGTTGACGGCGCGCGCGTAGCCCACATTCTCGCGATTTGCGATCAGCCGGGCGGAAGGCGCCCACTGTGCCAGGGCCTCGGGCGTGCCGTCGCGCGAGTCGTTGTCCACCACGACGGTCTCGCGCTCGAGCCCGGCCGCGGTATCCTCGAGCGTGGCGAGGCAGGTGAGCAGCGCGTCGCGCGAGCGGTAATTGACGATGACGATGGACAGGTCCATGCGGCTGGCGCGGCGCTCCGCGGGCTCGGAAGGCGCATCTCGTACGCCTGATACTAGCACCCGTCGCGTCCGAAAAACGAAACCGCCGGACCCGGCGAGCTTGTCGCTCGCTGGAATCCGGCGGCTCGCGTATCTCGAACCGGCTGCTGCGCGCCAGAACCACTCCCCACGAATCCAGCGGGTTCAAGGCGCGGTCATGCCGGCTCGCGCGCATTCTGGCCAATGCGCGCGTGCCGTGCAACGAAAAGCCTCCGGGTCGCGCCCGCTCAGGCCATGGCGGGCGGGCCCCCGATCGGCCTTCCGAGCGCCGTCTCCAGCCACTCTCGCAGCCGCGCGGTGTGCGAACCCTCCCAGTACCATTTGCCGCACATCGGGCAGTCGTGGAGCGCCTGGTTGCCGCGCAGCACGCCGCCCGGCACCTCACCGCGCGCCTCGAACGACATGCGCCGCCGCAGCGCCGCGTTGCACGAGGGACAGCGGCTGAACGGCGCGCCCGCCGGCTCATGAGCGATCGCGACCGAGCGCAGTGCGCCCGCCAGGTCGCCACGCGTGACCGTGACCGCGGGCACGCTTGCGAATCTGCGCGGTCGCCGCGCGCTCAGCGTCAGCACGATCCGTCCGTCGCGCCGCGCTCGATGGAACAGATCCTCGAGCCGCGCGCCGCGCAGCGTCTCGATGTCGAAGCCCAGGAATCGCAGGCGGCGCGCGAGCTCATCGAGCGAGGAATCGGTGACGAAGCGGGAGACGGGCACGCGCGCAACGTAGTCGCGGAGGCGGGACCGGGCAAGCGCGGGCTCTCGGGCCGGGCAAGCGCGGCTCACGGAGCCCGCAACCGTCTGCCGGCGCAAGCGTTCCAGCCGTGGGTTGACGGCTGCTCCGGGTGCGCGCACATTGAGCGGCCTATGAACATTTCTTCCCGGCGCGGGGCTCGCCCGAGAGCGGCTGCCCGAGACGCCGCGGGCCGCCCGGGAGCAGATGCGCGGACGATCGATCGCCGCCGCTTCCTGATCGTGCTTGGAAGCGCTGCGGCTTACACCGCGCTGCGGCCTCATCTCGCGCTCGCGCGCCGCGCATCGCTCGCGCCCGGGCTCCAGCCCTGGTCGGTGCCTTCCGATCCGCCGTCCAACCCGATCGATCTCTCTCGCGCGCTGATCGGCGCCGCGGTGCTCGCGCCGAGCCACTGGAACGCGCAGCCGTGGCGATTCGAAGTTGAAGGCAATTCGATTCGCCTGGTCGCGGACGTGTCGCGCGCGCTTCCGATCACCGACCCCGACCGGCGTTCCATGATGATGGGGCTGGGCGCTTCGCTCGAGAATCTGCTGATCGCGGCGCGCGCATGGGGGCTGCGGCCCACGGTCGAGTACTTCCCCCAGGGAGCCACGCACGCGGTGGTCGCGAGTGTGACGTGGAGCGAGGGCGAGCCGCGGCGCGATCGCGGATTGTTCGCGGCGATTCCCGAGCGCCGCACCAACCGCCGCTCCTACGACGGCCGCGGCATCTATCCGCAGAACCGCGCGCAGCTGCTGGCCCAGGTTTCGGGCGACACCATGCTGCACTGGATGGACGATCGCGAACAGATTCGCCGGCTCGCCGATCTCGCGCACGATGCGTCCCGGACCCAGAGCCTCGAACGTCGCGCGGCGGCCGAGCAGAGCGCGTGGATCCGCGGCGACGATTCCGAAGCGCGCAAGCGCGGCGACGGCGTGACCGTGAACGAGCTCGAGGTCCCGGGGCTCGCACACTGGCTTCCGGGTCGCGCGTTCAATCCCGACAGCTGGTTCCACCGGTTCGGCGTGGAGAGCGCGGGACGCCAGGTTCGCGACGGACTGCGCTCATCGGGAGCGGCGGTGTTGCTCACCACGACGCGGCGCGGCGAGAGCGCGTGGCTGATGGCGGGCCAGACATTCCAGCGCATCGCGCTGCGCGCCACCCAGCTCGGCATCGCGAACCAGCCGATCAGCGCGCCGATCGAAGTCGATCGCTCGCGCGGCGAACTGCTGCGTCTGTTCGGAGCGACCGGCGAAGAGCCGTTGCTGCTCGCGCGCCTGGGCCACGCCGGAACGCCCGATCCGAGCGTGCGGCGCAGCGTTTCGGTGGTGGCGACGTTCCGGAATTCGTAGCGGCGCGAATTCGCAGGGCGGGCCGCCCGGATCCTGACGGTTATCCAGGATCGACATGCACGCCGAAGCGCGGCGGCTCACCAGTTGAGCTGGACGCCCGCCGCGAACGTCGAATCCCACTGTTTGAATCCGGCCGGAGGCGTGTTCCGAAAGCTGTAATCGTGCGCGAGCTTCACGGCCAGATGATTCGCGAGCGGCGCCACCAGCGTGGTTCGCGTACCCCACTCGTAGTCGGTCGAATGCTTGAAGTTGTGCAGGTAGCGTCCGCCGGTTTCGAAGTAAGTCTTCTCTTGAAAGTAGTAGCGATAGAGCGCCGCGAGCCGCCCGGTGCCGAAATTCTCGTCGAGGCCGGATGTGCTGCGTCGTTGAGCAAAACCGGCGCCGGCTTCGAAGTCGAGCTGTTGAGGTTTGGGGATCAACGCGTGATACGCAAGCCCCGCGCCCTCGTCGAACTGCCGCGTGATTCCCGCAAACGTGTTGCGGCGCCAGCTGCCGAGCGCGTACACGGACAGGCGTGAGTTGACTTCGCGATCGCCGCGCAGGCCGAACAGATAACGGCCGGCGTTTTCCGTGCCGTCATCCGAGCCCCACACCGCGGCGCCATCCTGTGTCAGCTTCCACGGACGGAGAAGCAGTTCCAGTTTTTCGGAACCGCTCAGGGTCTGGATTTGGGAGTTGCCCGCCGTGCCCACGTAGCCAAGATCGGCAACGGCGTGTGTGGTCTTCGGCGGGGCGTCCGCAGCGATGGCGGAAACGGTGGTGGCGCCGAGCGCGGCGAGGGCCAGAATCAAGCTTGGAATGCGCATGGTCTTGCTCCGGGTTAGATGCAAGTCTTCGCGTCAAACAGCCCAGGCCGCCGGTCGCGCGGCGGGTTCCGGGATCGCCTACGCCGCGCGTCCGCTCACGGTCATCTCGGAGATTAACAGCGTCGAACTCGCAACCGAGTGGTCGAATCGCAGATCGTTGCCGACCGCGACCACGTTCTTCAGCATCTCGAGCGAGTTCGAAGCGACCGTGACGCCTTCGACCGGAAACGCCTTCTCGCCGTTCTCGATCCAGAATCCCTGCGCCTGGTACGAGTAGTCGCCGGTCACCGAGTTGAATCCGAACGAGCCCTGGTCGTCCATGAAGAAGCCGCGATCCACCTGCTTCAGAATCTGCTCGGGACTCTGAGCGCCCGCCTCGATGTAGAGATTCGTGAATCCGATCGAGGGCTGGCTCGAATATCCGCGCACCGCGTTTCCGCTCGAGCGCCGCCCGGCGCGGCGCGCGTGATAGACGTCGTACACGAACGTCGCGAGCCGGCCGCGATCGATCAGCCGGTTCTTCCGCGTCGCAACGCCCTCGCCATCCCAGGGCTCGGTGCCGATCCCGGCACGCAGGCGTCCGTCGTCCACCAGCGTGACGAGCGGCGCGGCGATCAGCTGTTCGAGCTTCCCGGTCAGCCACGACGATTCCTTGAGCAGCGCCTCGCCGCTGAACGCCTTGTGCATCTCGGAGATCCAGTTCGCCGCGATGTCGGGATGGAGGACCACCGGAACGCGCGCCGAGGGAACGGAGCGCGCGCCGATGCGCGAGACCGCGCGGCGCGCGGCCTCGGCGGCGATCGCGCGCGGCTCCGGCAGATCGCGCAGCCAGCGCTTCGACACGCCGTAACAGCCGGTCTGCTGGCGGCCGTCGCGATCGTCGGCGAGCGGCACGACGTACGCGGTCACGGCGGTACTGTCCCACGCGCGCGCGATCCCGTTCGAGTTGACGATTGCGCTCGCCCCGTCGTGCGTCGAGACGTGCGCTCCGTCGGTGCGCGTGATGCGCGGATCGAACGCCAGCGCCAGCCGCTCGAGCTCAAGCGCCCACTCGATCTTCTTTTCGGCCGGCAGCTCGCGCACCGCGGGATCGAACAGCGCCAGGTCTTCCGGCAGGGTCGCGCCGTCCGCCCCCTCGGCCTCGGCCGGGGTCACGAACGCGTTGCATGGATCGGGCGTCAGGAAGCGCGCGAGCGCGACCGCGCGGTGGGCCAGATCATCGAGCGTCCCCTCGGTGAGGTCGGTGGTGGTCACGAACCCGACCGCGTCTCCGACCAGCACGCGCAGGCCGAGGCCGCGCGTGACGTTCTGCTTGAGCGTCTCGATCGCGCCTCCCGAGACGCCGACGCTGAACGATCTCGTGCTCTCGACGCACGCTTCGGCCTCGGCCGCGCCGGCGGCGAGCGCGCATTCGACCGCCAGCGCACCGAGATCGCGCAGCCGGGCGGGAGTCGAGCCCTGTGCGGCGGCGCCGTCCACGCGCGCTCCGGCCGCACCGGGATCGCGGACCGGGGCGCTCATGTCGCGGTCCCGCCGACCGTGATTTCTGAGAACCGCACGGTGGGCTGGCCCACGCCGCACGGTTTCCATTGCCCGTTCTTGCCGCACGAGCCGGTGGTGCCGTCGATCTTCAAGTCGTTCGCGACCGCGTCGATCTTGAGCATCGCGTCGTTGCCGTTGCCGGTGAGCGTGGCGTTTCGCACCGGATGCGTGAGCCGGCCGTCCTCGATCTGCCACGCCTCGGTGACGACGAACGAAAAATTTCCATCGGCAGGATTGACCGAGCCACCTCCGAGATGCTTGCAGAACAATCCGCGTTTGACGTCGGCGACCAGATCCTCCGGCGTGTGTGGGCCGCTCTCGATGTAGGTGTTGGTCATGCGGCACAGCGGGTAATCGCGGTACGAGCTGCGCCTCCCGTTTCCGGTCGGACGCTCCCTCATGATGCGCGCGTTCAACAGATCCCACATGTATCCGATCAGGATGCCGTCTTCGACCAGCACCGTGCGCTGGGCCGGCGTGCCCTCGTCGTCCACGCGGAACGAGCCGCGGCTGAACGGCACCACGCCGCTGTCCACGATCGTGACTCCTTTGGCCGCGACCTGCCGGCCGCGCTGATCGGCGCGGATCGACGTGCGCTTGCGGATGCCATCGCCTTCCATGCTGTGCCCGAAGCACTCGTGCACCATCACGCCGCCCCAGCCCGGCGCCACCACCACAGGGGTCGAGCCCGCCTCGGGCTCGCGGGCGGCGAGCAGCGTGATCGCGCTCTGTGCGGCCTCGCGCGCCACGGTCTCGGGCGTGCGCTCGCTCTCGAAGTATCCGGCCTCGACGCATCCGCCCGCGGCGGCGAAACCCTGCTGGCGGTTGTCGCCTTCGAGCGCCAGCGCCGCGACCGAGAAGCGCGACAGGTACTGGCGATCCTCGGCCCACCGGCCGTCGCTGTTCGCGACCACGAATCTCCTGGTGGAATCGGCGTGGGTGATCTCGACTTCGCGGACGCGCCGATCCGCCGATCGCGCGGCCTCGTCGGCACGGCGCAGCATCGCGATCTTCGCCGCTTCATCGAGCGCGAGCGGCGCCGGGAATGAAAGCGTGAAAGGCGCCGGAGAATCGGTGACGTGAAACGGCGCCACCCGACCCGCGCCACCGTCGCGCGCGATGTGCCCGGCGACGCGAGCGGCCTCGCGCAGATCGGCGGGGAGGAAGCCATCGGCGCACGCGTAGCCGGTCTGTGCTCCTGCGTTCGCTCGAACGCCGACGCCCTCCAGCACCGCAACGCTCGATCTCTTGAGCCGGCCCTCATCGAGCGCGAACGCGGTCTGCACCGTGTACTCGGCGTAGACTTCGGAGAAATCGGCGCCGCCCTCGCGCGCGATCGCAAGCAGTTCACCCGCCAGCTCGCGGGGGAACCGATCGGCGAAATCGACGTCGGGTCGGGATGCGTTGCGACTCATGAAGGCTCCGTGCGGGTTCGAAGACGGCGCAGTCTAGGCGGACGCGCGGAGTGCGGCAAACCACGGGCCGCCGGTCTAAAGCCCTGGACTCCATGCCGTTCCCACGCCCCGCGGAGCCGTCGCGATCACCTCGCACAGCCTCGCGGCCGCCCTGTAGGGGGCCGGGGCCCGCGGTAGCCTGGCCGGGGCCCGCCTCCTCGCCCTTGCCATAACACGGGTTGCTGATTTTCGCTGGTCGCGCGAGCGGGGTCTCGATGGTAGACTCAAGTCGCACATGTAACGACTTCAGGGCAAGGCTGCCCGACCCGTATTTTGAGTCCCCCCCCCAAGATCTGCAGACCAGCGCTTGCCTGGAGATTCCCTCATGCGTCGCGTTGCCATCCTGCTCGCCGTGCTGGCCCTGGTCCTGGGGATCTCGGCCGTGCCGAAGCGCCTGATCTCGCGCACTTCGAGCACCAACGATTTCACGCATTTCGAGTCCGCACACGTTCACCCCGCGGTGATGACCCCGACGCGCGACCGCCTGCTGGTGGTGAACACGCCGGATGGACACCTCGTGGTATTCGATGTGACGGGGGACGCGCCCGCGCACGTCGCGGACATCCCGGTGGGCCTCGAGCCGGTCTCGGTCGCGTGTCTCGACGACAGCACGGCGTGGGTCGTCAACAATCTCTCGGACGACGTCAGCATTGTGAACCTCAACACCCTGCACACCCGCGCGACGCTGCGCGTGGGCGATGAACCGAACGACGTGGTGTTCGCGGGTTCGCCGGTGCGCGCCTACGTGAGCGTCTCGAACGAGGACGTAGTCCGGGTCTACGATCCGGCGACACTGAGCCTGGTCGCGACCATTCCGATCGCGGCCCGCATGCCGCGCGCGCTGGCGCGCGATTCGAGCGGCACCCACGTGTACGTCGCAACGTTCAACGGCGGCAATCAGAGCTCGATCCTGTCGGCCACCAAGCTGCCGAACGATTCCATCCCGCAGGACATCGATTTCCCGCGCGATTCGATCCCCGGCCACGGCGCCCCCAAGACCGGGCTCATCATCCAGCAGCAAGGCGCGGCCGGAAACAGGTTCGACTTCTACGGCAACCTGTGGAACTCGAAGACCAAGTACACGATCAAGGACGTGGACGTGGCCGAGATCGCCACCTCCAGCAACACCGTGAGCCGCACGTTCGGCGGAATCGGCAGCTCGTGCTTCGACCTGGCGGTGAGCCGCGCCGACGGGCGCATCGCGGTGGCCGCCGTGAACGCGCGAAATATCCAGCGCTTCGAACAGCGCGTGGATGGCTACACGGTCGAGACGTTCGCGGCGTTCGTGAACCAGGCCGGCCTGGTGCTCCCGAAAGTGCTGAATCCGCAGATCGATTTCACCACCGTTCCCGGAACCCAGGCCGAGGCCGACTCGGCGCTCGGCACCCCGACCGGGATCACGTATTCCGGCAACAGCAATCGGGTCTACGTGACGGCGCTCGCGGACAACAAGATCGGGGTGCTGAATCCCTACGCGTTCCAGCCGGTGGTAGCGCGCGTGCCGTGCGTCGCGGGCCCGACCGGGCTGGTGGTGGACGACGCACGTGGCCGCATGTACGTAGTCGGACGTTACTACAACCAGCTGCAGACGCTCTCGACCACCGATTTCAGCGTGATCGCGCTGCAGCGCCTCGGCATGAATCCAACCCCGGATGAAATCGTGAACGGGCGCAAGTTCTTCTACGGCGGATTCACGTCGGCGCACGGTGACCAGTCGTGCGCGAGCTGCCACCTGTTCGGCGACATGGACAACGTGGCGTGGGATCTCGGCAATCCGCACGGCGGATTCGTGCCGCCGCCGTTCCCGAACCCGCTCGGCCTGCAGGGTTTCGATCCGATGAAGGGCCCGATGACCACGCAATCGCTGCGCGGGCTCACGAACACGACGCCGTTCCACTGGCGCGGCGACCGCGCGGACCTGAGCGC
>JACOSU010000033.1 GCA_016178685.1 Candidatus Eiseniibacteriota bacterium
ACCGAATTCCCTGGCCAGCGACTTGAGGCCGATCAGCAGGGCGGAGGAGTCGGCCCCACCGCTCACCGCCACCAGCAGGCGGGCGCCACGTGGAAGCGAGCACGCGCCCGAGAGGGCACGGCGGAGAACCGGTTCGATCCGGCGGAAACGCATGGTGTGAAGGGAATCTGGTGGCGGCGCAGGGACTCGAACCCCGGACACAGAGATTATGATTCTCCTGCTCTACCAGCTGAGCTACGCCGCCCAAGAAAGAGGCCGTCCCGATTGGACGCCGGGCGAGAAAAGATAGGGTCGGCGCAGCCGCGAGTCAAGGCGCACGCCGGTCTCGGACGCGCGCCCGATTCGGAGACGCTCCTACTTTGGAATTTCCATGTCGATGTAGATCTTCCAGCTTCCATCGCCCTGCCGCTTCCACACCACGGCATGGCCGCCGCTGATATTCTGCGGCGCGTGCCCCGTGGAATCCGGTGGGTAGGTGTGCGCGTAATTCCCGACTTCGGTCGCGTAACCGCCGTTCAAGACCACGTCCACCGTGGTCACGGTGGCGCGCATCGGATGGCTCGTGCGAAACGCGCCGACCCAGAACGACGTCAGCGAGTCGCGGCCCTGGATCGAGTGCCCGCTCGGCGGCGAGAACTCCATTCCGTCCTCGGCGAACAACGCCACCAGAGATTTCGCATCGGCCTTCATCTGGGCCTTCGCCCACGCCGTGTTCCCGGCTTCGATCGCCGGTCCCGCCGCGTCAGCTGGCCGCCTTCTCGGCGTCGGAAACCGCGGGGGGCTCTCCGCCCGATCCCGAGACGCCATCGCGCGCTTCGGTCGCGTCGCTTCGGGATGCGGCTTCGTGCTCGGGACGGATGCGGAAGATGCGCGACAGTTCGGAGCGCAGCTCGCCCTCGTTCAAGCGCTGCTTCATCGCGCCGCGGTAGCACACCGAGATCGCGCCGTTCTGTTCGCTCACCACGATCACGGCGGCGTCCGACTCCTCGGACAGCCCGAGCGCTGCACGGTGGCGCGTGCCGAGCGCGGCGGCGATCCTCGGATTGCTGCTGAGCGGCAGAATGCAGGCGGCGGCCACCAGCGTATCCTCGCGCACGAACACCGCGCCATCGTGCAACGGCGAGCCGGGGCTGAACAACGTGACCAGCAATTCGGCCGACACCTTGGCGTCGACGCGCGTGCCGGTCTCGATGAAGTTGCGCAGGCCGACGTTGCGCTCGATGACGATCAGCGCGCCGTGGCGGCGATCGGCCAGCGTCTCGACGCCGCGCACGATTTCGCCCAGCACGCCGAAGCTGTCGCTGCGCACGAACGAGCGGAAGTAGCGAGTGCGCCCGAACTGGGCGAGCGCGTGGCGCAACTCGGGCTGGAACAGGATCACGAACGCGATCAGCCAGACCGTCTTCAGGCTCTCGACGATCCATCGAATCGCGATCAGGTCGAACTCGCGCGCCGCGAGCCCGACCACCACGATCAGGAGCAGCCCCACGTACATCTGAGCCGAACGCGTGCCCTTCACCAGGATCAGCAGCCGATAAATGAGCGCCGCGACCAGGAAGATGTCGAGAACGTCGAGAAACCAGAGCGAGTGGACTGGGGTCATGTCATGGGTGGCGCGCGCGCGCCCTGAAAATCCTAACAGAAGCCTCGCGGCGCGCCTAACGCCGCGCCCGGCTGAGCGCGTTCGCGATCGCGACCGCCCGCGCCGTGGCGGCCACGTCGTGCGTGCGGATGACGCGGGCGCCCAGGAAAACCGCGATCGCGTGCGCGGCGAGGCCACCCTCGAGCCGCTGATCGAGCGCTGCGCCCGTCAAGTGCCCGATGAAACTCTTGCGCGAGGCGCCGAGCAGCACCGGCCGGCCGAGCGCGGCCAGTCCGTCGAGACGCGCGATCAGCTCGAGGCTGTGACGCGCGGTCTTGCCGAATCCCACGCCGGGATCGAGCGCCACGCAGTCGTCTCCGATGCCGGCCCGGCGCGCGGCATCGAGCCGCTCGGAGAGCCAGGCCGCGACGTCCCTCGCGCAGTCCTCGTAGCGCGGCTCACGCTGCATGATCGCGGGATTGCCCTGCATGTG
>JACOSU010000049.1 GCA_016178685.1 Candidatus Eiseniibacteriota bacterium
TGACGCTCAAGACCGGAGGCAACCGAATCGGGCTGGCGTCTACGATGGGCTCGACAAGTGCGAAGGCACCCCGCACGGAGCCAAGGTCGACCGCGACGGCTGCCCGATCGAGATCATGGAGAAGGAGACCGAGCTGCTCGACACCGGCATGATCCGTCTCGAGAACATCAACTTCGCCACCGGCAAGGCCGACCTGCAGCCCGAGGATCTGCCGACGCTCGACATCGTGGGCCAGGTGCTCGAGAAGTGGTCGCAGCTCAAGATCGAGATCGCCGGCCACACCGACGACCGCGGCTCGGCGAAGCTCAATCAGAAGCTGAGCGAGGCGCGCGCGCAATCGGTGCTCGATTATCTCGAGCACAAGTACACCGACCTCAAGCCCGAGCAGTTCAGCTCGAAGGGCTATGGAGAGAGCAAGCCGCTGGTGCCGAATACGAGCGATCTCAACCGCGCGAAGAATCGGCGCGTCGAGTTCTCGGTGCTCAACAAGGAAGTGCTGAAGAAGGAAGTGGAGAAGCGCAGGCTGCTGCAGAAGTAGCGGCAAGGCCGGGGCGCGGTCTGGAGCCGCGCGCGGCGGATCCGTGACGAATCACGCGACGGGCCGGGGGCTGAACGCTCCGGCCCGTTCGCGCATCCGGTGGAGGGCGCGCCGGGTGGGTTTGTGGTAAGACTCCTGCCTCTTCCATCGCTCGCCACACGCCCCATCGCACGCATGGAGTCGCCATGAAGACCGCCCCCGGCACGCTGACCGACGCCGAGCTACAGGAATTGATCGACGTTCGCCGCGACCTGCACAGCCATCCCGAAATCGCGTTCGAGGAGGTGCGCACTTCCGGCATCGTGGCGGAGCGGCTGCGCGCCATGGGCCTTACGCCTCGCACCGGCGTGGGGCGCACCGGCGTGCTCGCGACGATCGAGGGCGGCAAGCCGGGCAGGACCGTGCTGCTGCGCGCCGACATGGACGCGCTCCCGATCCAGGAGGAGAACGCCACCCCCTACCGCTCGCAGACCGACGGCAAGATGCACGCATGCGGCCACGACTGTCACACGTCCATCCTGCTCGGGGTATCAAGGCAGCTGGTGAAGCTCCGCTCGTCTCTCTCGGGCAACGTCCGACTGTGTTTTCAGCCGGCCGAGGAGCAGGGCGGCGGCGCGCGCGCGATGATCGCCGACGGTGCGCTCGAAGGGCCGCGTCCCGACGCCGCGTTCGGACTTCACGTGTGGCAGGACCTCGATCTGGGGCAGATCGGCGTCACGCCCGGCCCCTGGATGGCGGCGGTCGACGAGTTCAACGTCACGCTGCACGGCCACGGCGCCCACGCGGCGGCCCCCCACCAGGGCTTCGATCCGGTGCTGTGCCTCTCGCACGTGATCGCGGCGCTCCAGAGCATCGCGAGCCGCACCGCCGATCCGCTCAAAGAGGTGGTGGTGAGCGTCACGCAGGTGCGCTCGGGCAGCGCGTTCAACATCATCCCCGGCGAGGCCGAGCTCGCGCTCGAGTTCCGCGCGTCGGAGCCGAAGCGGTTCGCAGAGCTGGAGGCCGCGCTCCTCGGGCTGGCGCAGGTGGTCGGGCGGCAGTATGGCCTCCGGCTCGGCATGGAACCCGTGGGCCAGTGCGCGCCCGCGCCGATGAGCGCCCGCGCCCAGGCGGCCATCGCCTCCGCCGCGGACTCGCTTGCCCTGACGCACGCCGCCCTGTCCTCGTGCGCCGGGCACGACGCGCAGTCGCTCGCCCCGCTCACGGACGCGGGCATGATCTTCATCCCCTCGCGCGACGGGATCAGCCACGCGCCGCTCGAA
>JACOSU010000013.1 GCA_016178685.1 Candidatus Eiseniibacteriota bacterium
ATGGGCCCACGCCCGTGATGGCCTCACTGGTCAGCGCGGATGCATTTCCTGACCATGTCAGTCTGCAATGGTTCGCGCAGGAGCTCTCATCGGCGGTCATCTTCCGTGCGACTCGAGAGGGAGACTGGACGGAGATCGCGCGAGCGGCGCCCGATGGCACGGGGATGATCTCGTATGTCGACTATGCGGTCACGCCCGGCGGCCGCTACGGATACCGCCTCGCCAATGCCGCCACGAGTGACGGAGCGTATTATGGAGAAACTTGGGTGGATGTCCCGCTGGCGAGCGAGTTCGCGCTAAAGGGCCTGCGTCCGAATCCCACCACGCATGGCTTCATGATCGGGTTCTCGCTGGCCGAGTCCGCACCGGCGCGCCTCGAAGTCCTGGACGTTGGCGGGCGATCCGTTTTCGCTCGCGAGGTCGGCACCCTGGGCCCGGGCAGTCACCTGATCGATCTGGCGGAAAGGCGCATCGTGCCGCCCGGGATCTATCTCGTGCGCCTGGTTCAGGGCGTTCGCGCTCTGACCGCGCGCGGCGTCGTCATCCGATAGATTCGCCGCCGGCCGCGGTCGACGCTTCCCGCGACCCTCAGGCCCGGGTCGGTCGTTCCACGGCAATCAGGCCGTGCACCTGGCGCAACAATCCGATCCGGTCGAAGGGCTTCTGGATGTATTCGGCGCCCGCCAGCTGACCCCGCGGATCGAGCGGAGTGCGACCGGCGTACCCCGACATGAACAGCACGCGCAGAGCGGGCCGCTGGTGCTGGAGTGCCTCGGCCAGCGCGCGTCCCCCGCCCCCCGGCATCACGACGTCCGTGACCAGCATCTGGATCTCGCCTTCGTGCTTTCGCGCCGCGAGCCGAGCCTCTTCGGGCCGGCCGCACGCGATGACCTGGTATCCGGCGGATTCGAGCATGTCGCGCACCAGATCGCGGACCGCCGCATCGTCCTCGACCACCAGCACGGTTCCCTCCCCGCGCAGCGAATCGTCTTGCGGGTGATCCGCCGACGCCTCGACCGGCGCCTCGGATGAACGAGGCAGATAGATATTGAAGACCGTGCCTCGATGCGGCTCGCTCGCCACGTGCACGAATCCTCCGCTCTGCTCCACGATGCCATAGACCATGGAGAGCCCGAGGCCGGTTCCCTTTCCCGGTTCCTTGGTCGTAAAAAACGGCTCGAAGATGTGCGATTGGGTTTCGGCATCCATTCCCATCCCGGTGTCCGCGATGGACAGCAGAACGTGTGGCCCCGGCTTCGCGCCGGGGTGCGCGGAGACGAAGTCGTCATCCAGCATCGCTTCGCGGGTCTCGATCCGCAGCTGGCCGCCGTCCGGCATGGCGTCGCGCGCGTTGATCGCCAGGTTGATCAGAACCTGCTGCATCTGGTGCGGATCGACCCGCACCGGGGGAAGGTCGGGTGCGCAGGAGCTGACGATCCGAATGTCCTCACCGATCAGCCGCTGGAGCAGTTGATTCACGTCGGCCACGATCTCGTTGAGATCCAGCACCCGCGGCTGGAGCACCTGCCGGCGGCTGAACGCGAGCAGCTGATGGGTGAGGGCCGCGGCGCGCTCGCCGGCGCGCCGGATCTCCTCGAGGCGCACGAGCCCCGGATCGTCCGGCTTGAGTTCGCCCCGCAGGAGATCGCTGTATCCCAGGATCGCGGTCAGCAGGTTGTTGAAGTCGTGCGCCACGCCTCCGGCCAGCTGTCCCACCGCTTCCATCTTTTGCGACTGGCGCAGCTGCGCCTCGAGCTGCACGCGCTGGGAGACATCACGGATGAAGCCCTCGAAATGTCCCAGGCTTCCGTCCGCACTGCGCGCAGCGTGCGCGCTGAGCTGGACGGTCACGCGCGTTCCGTCCCTGCGACGCCAGTCCAGCTCGACGTCCCCCGCCCGGCCCGACTCCTCGAAGCCGCGGATCATCCGATCGCGCTGGTTGGGATCGAAATAGAGTTCGCGCATGTTGACGCTGCGGAGCTGCTCGGGGGATCCGTAGCCCAGGAGGCGCGCGAATTCGGCGTTCGCGGCCAGAATCCGTCCGTCGTGTGAGGCCTGGTAGATGCCGACCGGAGCGTTCTCGAACAGCTCGCGGTAGCGTTCATCCGAGCGCTCGCGCGCCACCTCGGCCTGCCGCCGCTCCGTGAAGTCGTGGAAATTGGAGACGATCGCTCCGATCCCGGGGCTCTCGAGATGATTGATCGAAGTGGCCGCGATCAGGCGCCAGGTACCATCGCGATGGAGCGTGCGAAGGCTGAAACGGCTCATGGCCCCGGGCCGCCCGAGTAGCTGCTTGACCGCGTCGATGCCGATCGCCACATCGTCCGGATGGATGAAGTCGGTGAAGGACCGTCCGATAAGATCTTCCGGCGCATATCCCAGGATTCGCTCGATCGAAGGGCTCACATACAGGATACGACCGTCGGCCGTTCGCAGGCTGATTCCGTCCCAGCTGTGCTCGACCAGCGCGCGAAAGCGCTGTTCGCTGGCGCGAAGCGCGCGCTCGGACTCGTGGCGCGCGCTGACATCGCTGATGAAGGCGTTGAACACATGCCGCCCGTTCTCACGGAATGCCGTCACCATCAACTCGATCGGGATCTCGGTTCCATCCCGCCTCAGCCCCGAGAGTTCGATCCGGCGCTGGAGCACCGGCCCTTCGCCGGTCTCGATGAAACGGCGCATGCCCGCGAGGTGGGCCGCACGGTAGCGCTCGGGGACGATCAAATCCTGAAGCGGCCGCTCGATTGCTTCCACGGCGCCCCAGCCGAACATCTTCTCCGCGCTCGGACTCCAGCGGTTGATGGTTCCGGATTGATCCATGCCCACCACCGCGTCCATCGCCGAGTCGAGGATCGCGCGAAGCCGCGCGACCTCGCGGCGCACCGCCGCGTGGCCGCGATCGGCTGGCGACTTGGAGGAGCGGCTTCGCAGCATCGACCCGACCTCCCTGTTCCGAATCGTGCTCATCCCGTTCCGCGTTCGGGCTCCAGCCACCGCCTTCCGGAGACGGGCCGGAGGCAGGAGCCGCGAAGGCGGGGACGACCGTCCGCCCGTGAGATGCGGCGTGATGCTACTTGGGTAGCATCATGGCACGCTGGTGCGCGAAATCAAGGATAACGACATAATTGTGCACACGCGTTGGGTCGGCCGGAATGCATCGCTCCCCCGATCCCTCGGCGGATCGGGAGGCGAGCTGATCGGGACGCCTCAAACCTGTTGCCAGACGTCCCCGTTGCCGTAGGAGGTGAACAGCGAGCCCCAGTCGGTCTTGAGGATGTTCTTCACCCGGGGCATGCCGTTGACCGGATACCAGTAGCCGTCGTGGTAGAGGCGAGAGGCGAAATACGACCACGGCACGATCGGCGAGCGCAGCAGGGCGTTCTCCATGAACTTGAGCGGGCCCCAGTAGATCAGCTTCTGACCCCACGAGGCGAACGTGTTCTCGTTGAGGCTGCCGCGGAATCCGAAGTTCACGTTCCGGATGTCGTCGCCCACCATCTCGATTTCCTCGGGGCGACCGACGCCGAGCCCGTTTTCGTGGGCGAGGCGGATGAACTTGAGATCGGTCATCGGGTCGAAGCCCATCATCTTCGCCGCGATCGCGTCGATCGCGACGCAATCGCTGGAGGCGAGGATGTAGTTCTTGACCTGCGGCCGCATGGCGCGGGGCCCCGGGCCCTCTCCCGCGATGGTGCCGTCCATGACCGCGAACACGCCGGGGTGGATCTCCTTCTGGATCCGCAGCAGGTCCACCAGCGTCTCGTGGATCACCGAATGCGTCCAGTGCCGGTTCAGGTTCAGGAGTCCGCCGAACGCGTTCTTCATGGCGCCGGTGGTACCGGTGAAGACGTGCGTCTTCACGGTCGGCATGTGGATCACGTTCCGGCCCATCAACAGCTTCGGGATCTGGATGCCGTCCTTCTCGAATACCCGGTCGAGCACCAGCATTTTGCCCTTCGGCGTGTAGCGCACCCACTCGGTCGGCGGCTCGCTCAGGTACTGGATCGGCACCCGGTAGCGCTCCAGCACCGGCTGCAGGTGGTTTGCGACCGCCCCCTCGCGGCAGCTCACGACCACCGTGTCGTTCTGCGCCGCGATCAGGTCGCGCGCGACGTTGTAATTGTCCTTCTTGAGCTTCTCGATCACGCCATGCATCTGCCACGGGGTGGTCGAGCAGGCCGGCATGTACACGTGCCACGAGATGTTGATCCGCAGGCAGGTCTGGCTGTCGAACGGCAGCGCCTCGCGGTATCCGGCCATGTCCATCAGGCGGCCGTAATCTTCGACGACGGTCCCGGGCGTGGTGCGCAGGACGGCGACTTTCGACATGGGGCTCCTCGTCCGCGGGTGTCGGGCTCCGAGAGCGGCGCTTCCGGATCCTCCGGCGGGCAATTCTAGCAGATGATCCGCCCGTGGCTCACCCGGCGGTTGAATTATCGGGAGGTCCGGCCCCGCTCTTCAGCGCCCGGCCCACCTGAATGAGTCGAACACGTTCGCGCGGCGTGCTGCCGCGGTACCGGTTGACCCCCGCCTGGAACCGGGCCGATACTCGGGCTTCCCACTCGCACCGCACCCATGATCCACGGGACGAACCGGGCCGATGCAGAATGGCACGGCTCGCCTTCGAAACCCAGCCTCCTGGCCGCGGGAATTTCGGGCCCCGGGGTTGGCCGCGCTTCGGGAATCTTCGAGGGGGGGGGGGGCACGATGAGTCGTCGATACCTCGTTGTGGTCGGTCTCGCGCTTGCAGCTGCGCTGACGTCTGCCGCGCCGGTGCAGGCCGGAGTGGTTTGGGGTGCGGAACTCTTCGGCGGTTGGAGCAGCTACGCCATGAGCGATTTCAACGACTCACTGGCGTCGGCCAATCAAAGCCTCGGCACCAACTTCGCGGACATCAAGGGCGGCGGTGCCGGCGGCTTCGGAGTGCGCATGTGGCCGACCGAACAGATCCTGCTGCGCCTGGACTTCGAGGGCCTGCTGGCCCAAACCGAGGACTCCGGGGTCACGTTCGATATCGGCCCCGGGGCCGCGACGCTGAGCGGCACCTATTTCTTTCCGTCCCAGAGCCCGGTCAGGTTCGGCCTCGGCGCCGGCCTTGGCACGTACAGCATCGCCGGCGAACTCAAGGGTCCCGGCGGCAAGTTCAACACCGCGGGCAGCGGGTTCGGATTTCACGGAATGGGCGAGGCCGTGCTGCCGTTCTCCGGCCGCTGGTCGTTGAGCGGCATCCTCGGCTACCGCTACGCGAAGGTGGACGACGTCAAGGTCAATGACCAGAGCACCAACACGGAGGCCGATTTCTCGGGCGTGATGGTGCGCGTCGGGCTGGCCTACGACTGGAAGCCGAAGCACTAGGAAGCCAACCGGCTAGCGGCGCACCGCGCGGGCGACCCTCACCGGTCCGCGCGGTGCAGCAGGTCGATCCCGCGTCCGGCCGCACCAGCGTCACGCTCCGGCACGGTCCGCTCCGCCTCGCCTGCGCTCGAGCGCCTCCACGACGCGACGATCGCTCACTTCAATCCGCCGCAGGATCTCTTCGATCCGGACCGCCGCGGCTTCAACCGGAGGCGTCGCCTGCAACGCCTCGAGCCGCGCGATCGCATCGAGGATCAGTCGATCCTGGTGGACCAGGTGTTTCATCACCACCTCGATCTCCTCTTCCGCCTTCTGGTTCACCTCATAATCGCTCTGCGCCATCATCCGGTCCTTCTCGGACTGGCGGTTCTGGCTCATCATGACGACCGGCCCGGTGTATGCGGCCTGGAAGCTCAGCATGAGATTGAGCAGAATGAACGGATAGGGGTCCCACGCCCGCAGATAACCGGGGTGGAGCTGCTCCATCACGACCAGATACACGTTCACCGCGATCCACGCGGCGAGAATCGTGCTCTGGATGATGATGAACGGCCAGCTCCCGACCACGGACGCCACGCGATCCGCGAGGCGCTGGCCGGGGCTCATCTTCTGCTGCAGGTCGCGGTTGATGTCGCGCACCGGCGGGTGATCGTGCGCGTACGCGGCGGCGGGTCCGAGCGCGGGCGGCCGTGGATTCACGTTCTCCCCCTTTCGTGGGTTCGCGGCAGGAGACGACAGGGCTTTCGGCGCCAGAATCTCACAGTCCACCCGTCGCATGGAGGGAGGGTTTCATCATGAAATGGGTCACGCGCGAGCGCCCCAAGGTGGACCGGGTCGCATGCCCCTGGCTGATCCGCAGGTTCGTGGACCCGGCCGCGGAGTTCCTGTTCGCCCCCGCCGACCGCGTGCTCGAGGCGGCGGAGCGCGAGGGCGCGACGCCCTACGACATTCCCGGCGTCGAGCTCGGCCACCACGGTGCCGAGTGCAGCTTCGATGCGATCGTGAAGAAATACGCGCTCACCGATCCCGCGCTCGCGCGCCTCGCCCGCATCGTGCGTGGCGCCGACACCCAGGATCGCGACCTGACGCCCGAGTCGCGCGGCCTGCTCGCGATCGCGAAGGGATTCAGTCTCACGCACGACGACGATCACCGCCAGCTCGAGGCCGAGTTCCCGGTGTACGACGCGCTCTACGCGTGGTGCCGCGGCGAAACCGGCGGGAAACGCTGAGCCGTCCGGCCCCCGCGCCGCCTACTTCTTCTCGAGCGCCTGCTGGATCGCCTTGAGCGACTGATCGGAGCCGGCCTGCATCTTCTGCAGCGTGGCTTCCATGTCCTTGGGCGCGCTGGCGTCGGTGTAGCTGTCCCAGAAGCTGAGCATCGTGCCGCCCGCCGCCGGCGTCAGCGTGAACTTGCCCTGGCAGATGTAGTCGCCCTTGAACGGCTCGTGCGCGACGCGCAGCTCCTTGTTCATCACGCAGTAGGTCACGATCGAGCGGCCGCCATTGCCCCACTCATCGGCGTAGTCGAGCACGTCGCCGACGCGCGTGATCCTGATCGTGGCGTTCCTGGCCGCCTTCCAGTTCGGGCACCAGGTCACGAAGTTCTTGCCGGTCGTGATGTAGGACCACACTGCCGCGGGCGACGCCGCGATCTGCATTTCGCTGTGGATGCTCACCATCGGAATCTGTTTCGTCTCGGCGCCGGCGCCGGCGGCGAGGACGGTGTTCACGGCGAACACGGAGGTCGCGAGCAGCACGATTTTCCGGAACATGGATTGAGTCTCCCTGGTTTGCGAGGGGTCCGCGCGGGGCATCTGCCCGCACACGAACCCGCTCAAAAGAAAGATCGCCCGATCCGGCGGGCGGGGGATGACCCGCACAAGCCGGGATGCAGAGCTTCAGACTCTCACGCCATCCTTGAGCAGCGATCGGGCGATCACGAGGCGCTGGATCTCCGACGTTCCCTCGTAGATCTCCATGACGCGTGCGTCGCGATAGTAGCGTTCTACCGCGTATTCTTTCACATATCCATAGCCGCCGTGGATCTGAACCGCCTGGTGGGTCACCCAGGTCGCGGCTTCGCTGGCATAGAGCTTGGCCATCGAGGCCTCGCGCGAATAGGGCCGCCCGGCGTCCTTGAGCCACGCGGCACGCTGGATCAGGAGCCGCGCGCACTGAGCGCGCCGCTCCATCTCGGCGAGCTTGAATTGAATGGCCTGAATCTTCGTGAGCGGCTGCCCGAACGCGACGCGCTGCTGCGCGTAGCGCGCGGCCGCGTCGAACGCGGCGCCCAGCACGCCGAGCGCCTGGGAGGCGACGCCGATGCGACCGGCATCCAGCATGCTCATCGCGATGCTGAAGCCCTGTCCCTCCTCGCCGAGGCGCTGTTCCGCCGGCACCTCGAGATCCTCGAGCGAGAGCGCCACGGTGTCGGATCCGCGCAGACCCATCTTGTCTTCCGGCTTCCCGATCACGACCCCCGGAGCGCCGCGTTCCACGATGAAGGCGCTCAGTCCGCGGTTTCCGGCCGCCTTGTCGGTGCGCGCGAAGATCAGGTAGATGCCGGCCTGCAGGCCGTTCGTCACCCAGTTCTTGCTGCCGTTGAGGACGTATCGGTCCCCCCTGCGCAGCGCGACCGACTGGATCGCGCCCGCGTCCGATCCGGCCCCTGGCTCCGAGAGCGAGAACGCGGCCAGCTGGTGCGAGACCAGGCGCGGCAGGTAACGGCGGCGTTGCGCGTCGCTGCCGAAGCGGAACACCGGCAGCGCGCCGACCGAGTTGTGTACCGCGATCATGATCGCGAGCGCCGCCGAGACGCGCGCGATCTCTTCGAGCACCAGCGAGATGGTGCGCGCATCGTAGCCCACGCCCCCCCATTCCTCGGGAATCGCCATGCCCAGAAATCCCTGCGCGGCCAGGCAGTCGACCGCCGCGCGCGGCACTTCGCCCTGCCGGTCCCAGCGCTCGGCATGAGGCTCGAATTCGCTGCGGCATAGCTCCCGCACCGCGTCGCGGATCGCGACCTGCTCCGGGGTCAGATCGAATTGCATGCGTTCCTCAGCACCGGCTCGGATCCATTCCGAAAATCGTCACGCCGGAACTTCCTCGGCGTTCTCACGGAATCCCAGCAGACAGACGAGGCCGATCACGCCCATCACCATCGGGCCGCCCGGCAGCAGCAGCGAGCCCGCGGCCGCGGCGAGCGCGAGCGGATAGGCGCGTCCGTCGCCGGCCCACAATCCCGGCACGCCCGCGAGCCACGCGAGGCCGATGCCGGCCTTGAAACCGAGCGGAATCCAGATCGGCAGGTGGAGGTTCGCCGCGACGTCCATCAGAACGCCCTCCTGACCCATCAGGTTGAACGGCATTCCAGTCACGATCGGATGAAGGCCCTGCCACAAGGACGTGAGGCCGGGATACAGCGCGCAGGCGGTCAGCACCACCAGCGCGACGGGTCGGACGGGACGGGTCATTCCACATTCCTCCTCGGGGTTCCTGGGGTCATGGAAGCATCGGCCGGCCCTTGAAGCCGGCGAATCCTCCGTCTCTAATCGCCGGCGATCGCGCGCTCCTTCAGCACCTGTGCGGCGACCACCATCTTCTGCACTTCGGTCGTGCCCTCGTAGATCTCGGTGATGCGCGCGTCACGCCAGTAGCGCTCGACCGAGAATTCGCTCAGATAACCGTAGCCCCCGTGCACCTGAATCGCCCAGTTCGCGCACTTCGTCGCGGCTTCGGACGCGTGCCACTTGGCGAGCGACGCCTCCTTGATGTGCGCGCGTCCCTGATCGCGCAGCCACGCCGACTGGTACACCAGCAGACGCGACGTCTCGAGCTCGATCGCGCTGTCGGCGAGCATGGCGCGGATCGCGTCGAACTCGCCGATCTTGCGGTCGAACTGGGTGCGCTCGTTCGCGTACTTGACCGCGGCTTCGACCGAGGCCTGCGCGATCCCGAGCGCCTGCGCCGCGATCCCGATGCGGCCGCCACCCAGCGTCGCGAGCGCCACGGCGTAGCCCTTGTTCAGCTCGCCGAACAGGTTCTCCCTCGGCACGCGCGCGTTCTCGTAGTAGATCTCGCGCGTGTCCGAGGCATGAATGCCGAGTTTCTGCTCGAGCTTGCCCTTGCGGACGCCGGGCGTGTCGGCATCCACGATGAACGCCGAGATGCCCTTGGGGCCCAGCGCGCGGTCGGTCGCGGCGTACGTGATCAGCACGTCGGACGGACCGGCGTTCGTGATGAAGATCTTGGCGCCGTTCAGCACCCAGGCATCGCCCTTCAGCACCGCGGTGGTCTGCTGGTTCGCGGCGTTGCTGCCCGCGTTGCTCTCGGTCAGGCAGTAGGCACCGAGCTTCTCGCCCCGGGCGAGCGGCACCAGGTACTTCTGCTTCTGCTTCTCGTTCGCGTAGGCCATCAGCGGGTAGCACACCAGCGAGTTGTTGACCGAAGCGATCACGCCGTGGCTCGCGCACACGCGCGACAGCTCCTCGATCGCGATCACGTACGAGACGTAATCCATGCCGGCGCCGCCGTACGCCTCGGGCACGAACATGCCGAGCAGACCCAGCTCCGCCATCTTCTTCACGTTCTGGTGCGGAAACTCGTGGGTCACGTCGATTTTCGCCGCGATCGGCCGGATCTCGGCCTCGGCGAAATCGCGCACCATTTCGCGCACCGCCTGCTGGTCCAGGGAGAGATCGAACGAAAGGCCCCCGGGCGCTGCGATCGCTTCGGAACTCATGCGCGAGGGGCCTCGGCGTACTCGTAGAATCCGCGCCCGCTCTTCTTGCCCAGCCACCCGGCCCGGACCATCCGGCGCAGCAGCGGGCACGGGCGGTACTTCGAATCGCCCAGCCCCTGGTGCAGCATCTCCATGATGCTCAGGCAGGTGTCGAGGCCGATCAGGTCCGCGAGCGCGAGCGGGCCCATCGGGTGATTCATGCCGAGTTTCATCACGGCGTCGATCGCGTCGCGAGTGGCCACGCCTTCGCTGAGCGTGAACGCCGCTTCGTTGATCATCGGCATCAGGATGCGGTTCGAGACGAAGCCGGGCGAATCGTTGACCTCGACCGGGGTCTTCCCGAGCCGGCGCGTCAGATCGTGGGTCAGCGCACAGGTGGCGTCGCTGGTGGCGAGGCCGCGGATGATCTCGACCAGCGGCAGGACCGGCACCGGATTCATGAAGTGCATGCCGACCACGCGGTCGGGGCGCCGGGTTACGGCCGCGATCTCGGTGATCGAGATGCTCGACGTGTTGGTGGCCAGCACGGCGTGCGCGGGCGCGATCCCATCGAGCGCTTCAAAGATCTTCCGCTTGAGCGCGAAGTCCTCGCTCACGGCTTCGATCGCGATATCGCAGTCGCCCGCGGCCGAAAGATCCGCGCCGCCCGAGATGCGCGCGAGGATCGCCCTCGCCCGAACGGCCGGCCAGTTCTGCCGCTTCGCCACGCGGTCGAGATTCTTCGCGACGGTCCGGAGCGCGCGCTCGACGAATTCGGGCTTCTCATCCACCAGCCGCACGTCGAAGCCACCGGTCGCGAACACCTGGGCGATCCCGTTGCCCATGGTGCCCCCACCCACCACCGCGACGCGCCGGACGCCGGCCGCCGGGCCGGCCTCTGCGGCCAGGGTGCCGGGGATCACGCCACGCGCTCCACCGCCAGCGCCACCGCATTGCCGCCGCCCAGGCACAAGGTCGCCAGGCCGGTCTTCTTTCCGCGCTGCTCGAGCGCGTAGAGCAGCGTCACCAGCACGCGCGCGCCCGAGGCTCCGATCGGGTGCCCGAGCGCGACCGCGCCACCGTTGACGTTCACGCGGCTCCAGTCCCAGCCCAGGGCGTTGCCGTCGGCCAGCGCCTGGGCGGCGAACGCCTCGTTCGCTTCGATCAGGTCGAAATGATCGATTCCGACGTTCATCTTCTTCATGAGCTTCTCGACCGCGTCGATCGGCGCGAAGAACACATCCTTCGGCTCGCCGCCGCCGGTGGCGTAGGCCACCACTCGCGCCAGCGGTTTCGAGCCCTTCCGCTTCGCGCGCTCGCCGCTCATCAACACCAGCGCGGCACCGGCGTCGTTCAGGCCGGGCGCGTTGCCGGCCGTGATCATGCCGCCGCGGTCGTTCGTCACCGCGGGCAATTTCCCGAGCGATTCGGCGGTGGCATCGGCGCGCACCGATTCGTCCTTGCCGATCACGACCACGTCGCCCTTCCGCTGCGGAATCGAGACCACGACGATCTCGCGGCTGAACGCGCACGAGGCGATTGCCGCGGCCGCCTTCTGCTGGCTCCCGGCCGAGAACTCGTCGAGTTGCGCGCGCGTCAGGCCCGCCTTCTCGGCGGTGTACTGCGCAAGCTCAATCATGTGGCAGTCGTTGAACGCGCACCACAGTCCGTCGTGAATCACGCCGTCCTTGAGGAGCGTGTCGCCGAGCTTCTGGCCGGTGCGGCCGCCGAACAGGTAGTGCGGCGCGGTGCTCATGCTCTCCTGCCCGCCCGCCACGATGCAGCCGGCGTCGCCCGCCTTGATCGCCTGCGCTCCCAGCATCACAGCCTTGAGCCCCGAGCCGCACACCTTGTTGATGGTCACGGCGCCCACCCGCGGGTCGATGCCGGCCTTGATCTGCGCCTGGCGTGCGGGGGCCTGGCCCTGTCCGGCCTGCACCACGTGGCCCATCAGCACTTCGTCGATTTCGCCGCCCGCGACGCCGGCGCGCGACATCGCTTCGCGGATCGCGATCGCCCCGAGATCCGAGGCCTTGAGACTCGAAAGTCCGCCCAGGAACCGCCCGATGGGCGTGCGGGCGGCGCCCACGATGAAGACGTCGGGAGTGTTCATGAATCCCCTCGCGTGCTGCGGAAGAGACAGGGAGATGCGGGACGGCAGCCGCGGGATATTACACGAAGTCCGCCGCGGCGGCACCCGCGGCGCGGGCGGCACGGGCGGGGCGGCGCGGCACGGGCGGCGGCGCCGGGCCGGGTCGAAACCCGGCGCCCGCAGCCGGAGCTAGTGCTCCCCCGCGGGCGCGACCGGGCAGATCGGGGCGATCACGTCACCGACGGATTCGCCGGGCATGACCACGCTGCTCGTCACGGGCGATAGGTCGCCTTCAGGCCGCCCCAACTCTGCGAACGCGCGGGAGTCGGCGCGCTCACCACCACCACGCCCTTCATGTTCAAGAATTCGTGGATCTGGCAGAAGAACGGGAACGTGCCCGTGTTGTCGAATTCGAAATCGAAATTGCTCGCGGTGCTCGTCATCGGCCGGTCGAACAGCAGCCCGGCGTCGGGATCGGAGCTGCCCGCGCCGCTGGTCGCCGTATGAAGTCCGGCCACCCACTTGAAGCGGATGCTCTGGCCCTGCGTGATGTGCGCGGTGTCGATCTGGGTGGCGACGCTCCCATCCTTCTGAAAAATATAATTGGAGATCAGGAACGAATCCGCGGGCGGCGCGAGCGCCACCGCGCTGTGGGGCGGATGGGCCGCGAAATGCGCATCGATCTCGCTCCGCATCGCGTCCTCCGACATCGGCATGCCGGCTGCCATCGGGTGAACGGGGGCCAGAGGCGCGGCCGCGGCGGGCGATGAGCGCGATGCGCGGACCAGCCACGGCACCGCGAACACGATTCCGATCACTCCCGCCAGGACGATGAGCGCATGCAAGGATGACGGACGCCGCGAGCGGATCGGCATGACAACCTCCTCGAAAAGGATCGCCCCGGTAGAGCGCGGCCGATGGAACGCGCGAGTCGGAGCAAGCGAACGCCGCGAGTTCCGATGCGGCTTGCGCTCGATCGATCTGTAATGGTAACGCATCGGAGGGCATCTTGACGACCGCCGCGAGCAGCGTTTCACATTGCAAAACCCGGTGGAAAGTTGAGCAGCATCGAACGAAATCGTCGCTCGAGCCGGGCGCATCCACTCGGGATCGGCACGCGGGCGCCGCAATCACCCGGTCTCGTCGCGCGCGGGCCGCGATTGCGCGCGATCGGAGCGCCCCGGGCCGCAGTCACCCGGGATCGCGGGTCCGCGGAGTTCTACGCCGGTCGCGCGCTGCGCACGATCGCGATGCTCGCGGTGTGGCCATGCAAAAAATTGCGCCCGCCCACCGGACCGATCTCGCCCGCGCAGAACATGCCGGCGGCGGGCGCGCCTCCGATCGCGTCCTGAAGCGTCGTGATGTCGTGATCGGGCGCTCCGAACAACCCGCTGCCGCGGCCATTGCACACGAACAGCAACGCGGCGCCGGCCGCCGAGTCGAACGGCTGGGGGGACAGCAGCAGCTCCAGGTCCTCGCGCGCGGTCTCGGCGTCGCGCACGTGAAGGCGGATGCATTCGTGCGGCGTGAGCGCGTCGCCGATCGCGATCACGCCACGGTCGCGATCGGCGCCCAGCAGATTGCGGATCAGATAGTCTCCGCGGCCCGACGCTCCGCCGCGAACCGGGCGTCCGACGTAGAGACCGCCGCCCAGCCGTTCGCGCTCGGCTTCGGGAAGATCGAGCAGCACCTGCTCGGCGCGCTCGAGCGCCGGCTGGCCGTCGAGCTCGATCAACAGGTTCTGATCCACGCGCGTCACCTCGATCGGCGGGCCGATCGGGCGGCAGCCCTGGGACACCACGACGTCCACGCGCAGCGCGCCCGCGAGCCCCAGCGCGACGCCGCCTTCGCGCGCCACCCAGTCATTCAGGAGCAACGCATTGCTGTGCGGGCTGGGCCCCGCGCTCGCCATCCCTCCCACCACGCGCACGCCGGGCGCGAAGCGATTGAATCCGGCCAGCACGCGCTCGACGTGGAGCGAGAACGGATCGCCGAGCAGGATCACGAGCTCGGCGCCCTCGACGCCCGGAGCGTGGCGGCGGAACTCGGTCTCGTCCTCCGCCGCCGCGTTCCAGCCGGAATTGAGCAGCACGAACGGGTTCAGATCGACGCCCGGCAATCGCGCGATCAGCAGCGAAAGCGCGGGATCGGATTCGTGCTCGTGCTGCGACGTCACGATGCCGCGGGCGCTCGAACCGATCAGGCAGCACGGAGAGAGCGCGGCGCGCAGCGTCTCCGAAAGGCTCTCGGCGGCCGGCACGTGCGAGGCGCTGAAGAACGCGAGCGCCAGATCGACCGGCCCCTCGCCGAGCCCGGAGCGGGCGGTCACCGCGGCCTGCGCCGCTGCGGCACCGGTGTCGGCGAGCGTCGAGCTGGCCGCGGCCCATCGCATCCCGGACGGCGCGGGGGGCGCGCTCATGTTCAGAAAGTCTTCAGGATCTCGCGCGCGATCACCAGGCGCTGGATCTCGCTGGTGCCTTCGCCGATTTCCATCAGCCTGGCGTCGCGGTGCATGCGCTCGACCGGCACATCGCGGCTTCCTTCACGTACTCCGCGCCGGAATCGCGCAGGATCGCGGCGTGGTACACCAACAGTCGCGCGGCTTCGATCTTCATCGCCATGTCCGCGAGCATGAACTGCACCGCCTGAAATTCGGCGATCGGCTTTCCGAACTGGCGCCGTTCCTTCGCGTACTTCGCGGCGTGCTCGTAGGCGCCCTGCGCGATGCCGAGCGACAGCGCCCCGATCGAGATGCGTCCGCCGGTCAGCGTTTTCATGAACGTCGCGAAGCCGCCGCTCTCTTCGCCGAGCAGGTTCTCCTCGGGGACGAAGCAGTCTTCGAACGACAGCGCCACGGTGTCGGAACCGCGCAGGCCCATTTTCTTCTCGCGCTTGCCGACCGCGAACCCGGGCGTGGAGGTCTCGAGGATGAACGCGCTGATGCCGCGCGTGCCCCGGCTGGCATCGGTGCGAGCGGTGAACGTCACGTACTTCGCGACGCTTCCGTTCGTGATGTAGATCTTCGAGCCGTTCACCTTCCAGCCCCCCGCCACCTTCTCGGCGCGGGTCTGGGTTCCCGCCGAATCCGATCCCGCGTTGGGCTCGGTGAGTCCGAACGCGCCGATCGCCTCGCCCTTCGCCATCGGCACCAGGTATTTCTGCTTCTGCGCCTCGGTCCCGTTGGCGAAGACCGGCCCGCATCCCAGCGACACGTGCGCGGCGAGCGTGATGCCGGTCGATGCGCATGCGCGGGAGATCTCTTCGACCGCGATCGCATACGCGAGGGTATCCATGCCGGCGCCGCCGTACTGCTCGGGAAACGGCAGACCCATGAAGCCCAGCTCCGCCATCTGCTTCACCGTCTGGGAGGGAAAGGTCTCGGTTTCATCGAGATCGCGGGCGCGCGGCGCCACGACTTCGTCGGCGAACTGGCGAGCCATGGCGCGGACCTGACGATGTTCTTCCTTCAGAAACCACATCGGATCGGGACTCCGTTGGAGGTCGGCGCCGTCGCGCCAGAGAGCGGCCCGGGCGCCTGGGGAGCGGCCCAGAGCCTTTCGGGCTGGCCTGAATCTATCGCACTCACGCGCGGATCCGAAATCGCGCGCTCATCGGGATCTCCCTTCGTTCACGAGCGGCGCGCTCTCGATCAGGCGCCGCCCCAGCCCGCGCGCGCGCTCGAGCAGTTGCGGGGCACGCGTCACGCTCCCGGCCTGGTTGTCATCGTGCTGCCACGCGATGGTCTCCTCCCATTTCGCGCCGATCCACTTGAGGAAGCCCCGCACGCTGTGCTCGGCCAGATCGTAGCGATGCCGGGTGCTGCACGCGGTCACGAACACGCCGCGCCGGGTGCGCTCCCAGCGCGGATGAAAGCCCTCGCCCCCGTCCGGAAGCCTCAGCAGCGGCGTCACGCAATTGCAGCGATCCATCACGAGCTTGAGCTGGGCGCTCACGGTGTCGAAGTAGATCGGAGATCCGACCGCGACGGCGTGGGCGCGCTCGAGCAGCGCGTACACGCGATCCATGCCGTCGTGAAACACGCAGTAGCCGGGCGTGGCGTCGGGCCCGCAGGCCTGGCAGGCCTTGACGTCGAGCTCGGCGCAGCGCACATGCTCCGCTTCGCCGCCCGCATCGCGCGCGCCCTGGCACAGCGCGGCGAGCAGCAGGTTCACGCTGCTTCCCGGGAGCGGGC
>JACOSU010000019.1 GCA_016178685.1 Candidatus Eiseniibacteriota bacterium
ACGCGCCGGCCATCGTCGCGAGCACCGTGCGTTCCACCACGGAGATCCGGCCGGACCCGATCACCAGTCCCTCCCGCGTTTCTCGCGCAGGACGCGCACGCGGCGCTGACCGTGCTGGAGGCGCGCCTGCTCTTCGAGTGCGTTCAGGAGCTGTTCGGCCTGCGCGCGATTCATTCCGCCGGAGAACCCCGAGGACGGCGCCGTGTCGGCGGGCGGAGGGGGAGACGACGGCGGAGACGTCGAGGGCGGCGACGGCGACGGTCGCTGCGCACCGGGCGAAGGCGGCGGCGTCCCCTGCGCCTGACCGGATCCGCCACCCGAGCGCTGCGGCCGAGGAGGACTCTGGTTCTTCTTTTGCTCCTCGCTCCGGCGGCGCAGCAGCACTTCGTAGTTCCACCTCGCGTCACGATCGCCCGGATCGCGTTCCAGCGACCGGCGCAGCTCTTTCAAGCCGTCCTCGTATTCATGCCGTTCTCCGAGCAACGTGCCGAGATTGTAGCCGGCCGCGCGGCCTGCGACGTCGTCCTCCGCGGCGAGCCGCGCGAGATCGGCCTCGGCGCGCTCGTGCTTCCCGAGCTGACCCCGCACCGTCGCGAGATCGACTTCGGCCCGGCGCGGGCGGCTGCGCTCGAGCCGGCGCGCGTACAGCGTTTCGGCCTCGCTCCAGCGCCCCGCGCGGAACGCGCGATCGGCTTTCGCCCACGCGCTCTGAGCGTGCGCGAGGTCCGGCATCACGCTCCACGCGAGCGCCAGCCCCAGGGCCGCGACCCCGGGCGACACTCGCGCGGCCTTTCTCGCCGCGGCCCGCGACCGCTCGGATCGATCCCCGGCCGCTGGTCCCGGCTCGCCCCCGGACCGCGGCTCACCGATTCGAACCCGCCGCCGCGCACGGACCCGATCCAGCAACAGCAACAGCGCAGCGAGCGCGGCGCACGCCGCGAAGCGCGAGACCGGCCGTTCGACCAGCCGCTCGCCACGACCCGAGCGGGCCACGGTCGAGAGCGCGGCCAGCAGGCGGGGCAACTCGCCGCCCGGTCGTGACGCGGTGAAGAACGCTCCGTGCGTACGGCCGGTCAGCGAGCGCAGCAGGGCCTCGTCGAGCCGGCTGCGCACCGGACCCCCGCTTTCGTCGCGTTTGACGTCGACCGCGCGTCCTTGGTCGTCGAGCACCGGAACCACGTCGCCCTGCCGCGTTCCCACGCCGACCGCGAACACCCGGATCCCGGTGCGCGTGAGGTCGTCGATCGCCGAGGACGCGCCGTGTTCGAGGTCCTCCCCGTCGGTCCACAGTACGATGGCCTGTTCTTCCCGGCGCCCGGACGGCATCAGCTTCGCCCCGAGCTTCAGCGCTTTCCCCAGATCGGTGCCGGGATCGCTGACCGGGCCGCTCGTCACACCCTCGATCGAGAGCCGCGCCGCGCCGCGATCGAGCGTGAGCGGACACAGCCGCACCGCTTCGCCCGCAAATGCCACCACGCCCACCCGGCTGCCTTCGACCCGGTCGAGCAGCGCGAGCGCCTCGCGCCTCGCCTCATCGAGCCGGGAGGGCGCAACATCGCGCGCGTCCATGCTCGCGGAGGCGTCGAGCACCAGCACCAGGTCGCTGCCGGTCGCTCCGCGCCTGACCAGTTCACGCCCCAACTGCGGATCCGCGGCGCCGAGCGCGAGGACCGCGAGCGCGACCATGCGCAGCGCGGCGCTCAGGCGCCGCTGCCCGGAGCGCCGCTGCGAGAGCAGCACGCTGCCCCGCTCAGCGCCCACCAGCCGCTCGAGAGAGCGGTCCGCCCGCACCACTGCCCTCCATTCGAGCGCGGCCACAGGCGGCAGCGCGGCGAGCGCCCACAGCCAGCGCGGATCTGCGAACGTCATCGCTCTCTCCTCACGGCAACCGGAACGCCAGCGTGGCGCTCCCGATCGCGAACAACACCAGCGCCGCGCACGCCGCGCCCAGCAGCGCCGGTCCCAGATCGCGATACTCGCGATACTCGATCGATCGAAGCGGCGCCCGCTCCATGCGGTCGATCTCGGCGTAGATGCGCGCCAGCGTGGCGGAGTCGGTGGCGCGGAAGAATCGCCCTCCGGTGCGGCTCGCGATGTCACGCAGCGTGCCCTCGTCCACATCCATCTGAACCATCTCGATCCGCTGCCCGAGCACCGGATCGTCCACCGGCACCGGCACCACGCCCCCGCGGCCCACGAGCACGGTGTGAACGCGGGTCCCGAACGCGTGCGCGAGATCCGCGCCGGTCGCCGGATCGATCGAACCCCGGTTGTTCTCGCCGTCGGTCAGCAGCACCACGACCTTGCTCGGGGTCTTGCTGTGACGCAGGCCGGCGACCGCGGTCGCAAGCCCCATGCCGATCGCGGTTCCGTCTTCGGCGAGTCCGAAGTCGAGGCCATCGAGCAGCTCGACCAGCGCCCCATGGTCGAGCGTCAACGGACATTGCGTGAACGCGGTCGCCGCGAAGCCCACCAGTCCGATCCGGTCGTGCGGCCGCTGCCGGACGAACTCGCGCGCCGTCTCCTTCGCGACATTGAGCCGGTTCTGCGGCCGGAAGTCCTCTGCCGCCATGCTGGGTGAGATGTCGATCGCGAGCACGATATCCACGCCGCGGCTCTCGGTCTCGCTCTGCGATACGCCGTGCTGGGGACGCGCCACCGCCAGCACCGCGAGCGCGAGCGCGATCCAGGGCAGCAGGCCGAACGCCTTGAGCAGGAGTGACGTGATGACCGGCTGTCCCGGCGTTCGGACCCACAGCACCGCCGCGGCGCGTCCGTTCGTGCGGCGCCCGAGCAGCGCGGCGATCGGGATCAGCGCGAGCAGCGCCAGCGCCCATGGCGTTTCCCACCGCATCATGCCACCTCCTGTCGGAGAGGCTCGGGCGGGTCCTTCACCCACTCTTCAACCGCCCGCTCCGCGCGCCGCGCTTCTTCGAGCGTGCAGGCTCCGCGCGCGAACTTGATGCGGTCCCACAGTTGGAGCAGGCCTTCGAGCCGCGACACTTCGGCGGCCGCGTTCCACCGCGCCGGGGCGCCGCTGCCCGCTGCCATGCCGGCCAAGCGGGCCACGAGCTCGGCCGTGGTATCGCCGGGCCGTACGAGTTCGGCGGTGGCCTCGAGATAGCGCCTGAGGATTCGGGTCAGGTGAAACGCGTGTTCGGCGAACCGGCCATGTTCGGGAAGTTGCAGCCTCCTCAGTGCGGCGAGCTCCGCGAGCGCTTCCGCCGACGGATTCCTCTCGCGAAGCGTTGTCGCGTCCCGGCGCGCCGCGTGCTTTCGGATTCGCCCGAGCCACACGATCAAAGCGATCAGCGCCGCGATACCGAGCGCCACTCCCGCCACGATACGCCACGATACGCGCTCCCACCACGGCGCCGCGAGCGGACCGCGCAGGGGGCGGAGCTGTGCCGCGCTGTCGGCCGGCGTGAGCACGGGTCCGACCAGCGCGCGCACCGTCGGCAGCGGCCGGATGGACTCGCGATGGAGGGGCATCACGTACGGCAGCCACACCCGCACGCCGGGTACGCTGACGGCGCCGAGCGAAAAGATCTGGAGCGGGATCTCGACCTCCACAGTGTCGAGCGCCTGCATCACGCCCGGCGTCTCCCCCGCAGGGGCATGGATGCGCCGCGCCACCGGCCGGCCCCAGGTGAACGCGCCTTCCGATTTCGGCGGAATCCAGCGCGCCGGTTCGTCGCGCGGAAGCAGCAGCCAGCCGCGATACACGGTGCGCCTGCCGAGCTCGAGCCTCCCGGGATCGAGCTCGACGTGCGTCCGGTAGGGCGTCGGGTCCCGTACGCTGGTGCTCGCGCTGGTGCGCGGCGCGAGCGGCACGACCCTCTTTGCCCCTGCCGTCCGAGCGCCCATGCACGCCGCGATCATCGAGAGCGCCGCCAGCGCGCGCGCGGACCGGGGGCTCACGACGGCGCTCTCCCGCGCCGCCGGCGCGCGAAGTAGCGCATCAGCGGGGGCAGATAGCTGCGATCCGTGCGGAGCTCGATCCATGGACAGCGTGCGAGGCGCAGCGCCCGCTGCGCCTCGCGCTGCCGCTCCTGCGCTTCGTGCTGGTAACGTTCGCGCGAGCGGCGGCTCCCGGTGTTCACCAGCCCGCGGCGTCCGCTTTCGAGATCCTCGAGTTCGACCCACCCGATCGGAGGCAGCACTTCGTCGCGAGGATCGCGAAGCAGGATGGCGGTCAGGTCGTGGCGGCGCCCCATCACGCGCCAGTCCCGCACGTCGGGGCGTTCCTCGAAGTCCGAGATCCAGAACACCACCTGACGACGACGGGCGGTGCGCATCAGGAAGCGCGCCGCCTCGGCGAGCCGGGTGCCGGCATGCATGGGCGCCGCGTCCAGCACGTCGCGCAGCATGCGCAGCAGATGCGTGCGCCCGCGCGCCGGAGGAACGAAGTGTTCGATCCGCTCACCCGCCAGCAGCAGGCCGACGCGGTCGTTCTGCCGGATCGCCGAGAATCCCAGCACCGCGCACAGCTCGGCGGCCAGCTCGCGCTTTTCCAGCCCCGCGGTGCCGAATCGCATCGAGCGCGAGACGTCCACCACCAGCATGACCGAAAGCTCGCGCTCTTCCACGAAGCGCTTGACGTACGGAGCTCCAAAGCGCGCGCTGACATTCCAGTCGATGTCGCGTACTTCGTCGCCGGGGACGTAGTGGCGCACCTCCTCGAACTCCATGCCACGTCCCTTGAAGACGCTCTCGGATTGTCCGGCGAACAGGTCCTCGACCAGATGGCGGCTGCGGATCTCGAGACGGCGGACCTTGCCCAGCAGCTCCGCGGTTTCCATCAGGGCACGCGCACCTGCTCCAGGATGCGGCGCGCCACTTCCTCGCCGTCGATGCCTTCGGCCTCGGCCTCGTACGAGACGTGGATGCGATGGCGCAGGACGTCCGGGGCGATCCCCTTGACGTCCTCGGGGAGCACGTAGGGCCGGCCGGCGATCAGCGCCAGCGCCTGCGCCCCGCGCACCAGGAACAGTGTGCCGCGCGGCGAGGCGCCGAACGAGATGTAGGTGTCGAGCGCAAGTCCGAAATCGCGTGGCCGCCGGGTGGCCGAGACCAGATCGAGCACGTACTCCTGGATCTTTTCATCCACGTACACGCCCGCCAGCGCCGCGCGCGCCTCGAGCACGTCATCCCGCGTGGCCCGCGCGGTCAGTACCGGCAGTTCGGCGAGGCCGGCGCGCTTGAGAATCAATTTCTCTTCGCCGCGATCGGGGTAGCCGAGCCGCACCTTCAGCATGAAACGATCGCTCTGCGCTTCCGGCAGCGGATAGGTTCCCTCCTGCTCGATCGGGTTCTGGGTGGCCAGCACCAGGAACGGCTCCTCGAGGCGGTGGGTCTCGTCGCCGAGCGTGATCTGCTTCTCCTGCATTGCCTCGAGCAGCGCCGACTGGACTTTCGCGGGCGCCCGGTTCACTTCGTCCGCCAGCACCAGATTTGCGAACAGGGGACCCTTCTTGGCCGCGAACGAACCGTCGCGCGGATTGTAGATGAGGGTCCCGGTGAGGTCGGCCGGCAGCAGATCGGGAGTGAACTGGATGCGGCGGAACTTGAGCGCGAGCGAATCCGCGAGACTCCGCACCGCGAGCGTCTTGGCGAGGCCGGGAACTCCCTCGAGCAGTACGTGCCCGCCGGTCATGAGGCCGACCAGCAGCCGGTCGATCATCGCCCGTTGTCCCACCACGGCGCGGCCCACTTCGTCGCGCACGCGGCCGAGAATTTCGCCGGCGCGCTCGATCCTGCGCGCGGATTCCTTCGCGTCCACCGTCATCGCTCGATCTCCTGATGGCCCTGGAATGCCGGAGCGGTCGCGGTCGATTCCCGCGGTCGAGGGCGGAGTATAGCGAGGCGGCGTGCCGCGTCCAGCGCGTCGCGGACCCGGGCGACGCGCCGGGCGGAATCAGGACGGTTTGCGCTCGAGCGGAAGAATGCGCGCCGGCACCGCGCGCGCGATCGCACCGGGCGCGTCCTGCGCCCACGACGCCAGCAGGCGGGCGGCGTCGATGGGTGCAAACGGCGGGTCCAGCGATTCGATGGTGCGCAGGAGATAGAGCTGGCGCTCCACTTCGACCACTCGCTCGGGATCGCGCTGACCCCGGGCGCGCAGCCGGGCGATGCGCTGGTGCACGCGCAATCTCGCCAGAGATTCGACCGAGAGATCGGCGCGGTAGCGTTCGGCGGCTCGTTCGAAGAGTCGCTCGGCGGCGCTGAACGCCCCGGCATGAAGCGCCGAGAGTCCGAGGCGGTGAAGGGCCGCGCCCGCAATCGGGACGGGAACGCGGGCCGCGAGATTCCAGAGCAGCGGGCTGGCTGGCACGATGAGTTGCTCCGGGGATGAACCTGAATGCCGGGGGCGCGGGAACACGTGCAGGAACGGTGCCACGCTGGAGCACTGTCCTGCCGGTCTAACCCGTTGCGGGCAAGCGTCGCGGAACGCGCACCTGAAGGCGGAACGTGAGGGTGCCCGCGGCCCATTGCAACTTGGACGGAAGGCCGCAACAGAGTGCACGACCGGAGACCGATCTGGAGCCCAGCCCGCTGCCCGACCGCGCTTCAGCGCAGCACGGGTTCCCAGGCAAACAGCGGAAAACCAGAGCACAGGTCGACCACCGCGCGTGATACTTCGCGGCCCACCGCCTCGTCCGCCGGCGCATCCAGGATGCGCGCGATCCACGCCGCGATCTGCGTCATCTCGCCGACGCCGAAGCCGCGCGTGGTCAGCGCCGGCGTTCCGAGGCGGATGCCGCTCGTCACCCACGGCTTCTGAGGATCGTTCGGCACCGCGTTCTTGTTCGCGGTGATGCGCGCGCGGTGGAGCGCCTCCTCCGCGATCTTGCCGGTCAGGCCCTTTCGCCGGAGGTCCAACAGCAGCAGGTGATTGTCGGTGCCGCCCGACACCAGGTCGACTCCGTTTTCCAGCAGTCCGGCCGCGAGCGCGCGCGCGTTTTCGACCACGCGCGATTGATACGCGCGAAACCCGTCGGTGAGCGCTTCGCCGAAGCACACCGCTTTCGAGGCGATCACGTGCATGAGCGGTCCGCCCTGGAGTCCCGGGAACACGCTCTTGTCGATCTTCTCGGCAAAGTCGGCGCGGCACAGGATCACCCCGCCGCGCGGCCCGCGCAACGTCTTGTGCGTCGTGCTGGTGACGATCTCGGCGTGCGGGACCGGGCTCGGGTGGAGACCGGCCGCGACCAGACCCGCGATGTGAGCCATGTCCGCCACCAGCGTCGCCCCCACGTCCCGCGCGATCGCGCCGAACCGCTCGAAGTCGATGATGCGCGGATAAGCGCTCGCCCCCGCGACCAGAATCCGCGGTCGATGCTGCCGCGCCAGAGCGGCGACCTGATCGTAATCGATCCGGCCATCCTCCGGCCGCACCCCGTACTGGACCGACTTCCAGAGCCGCCCGGTGACCGACACGCTGTGGCCGTGGGTCAGGTGCCCGCCGTGCGCGAGG
>JACOSU010000020.1 GCA_016178685.1 Candidatus Eiseniibacteriota bacterium
CGGATTTCTTTGGCGGCGAACTCACGGTGATCGGCGCCGGCGAGGCGCGCAGCGCCGAATCGTTGCGCTCGCTCTACGCCGGAAACGCAGGCGAAGTGCAGGTGGTCGGCATCCGCACCGCCGAAGTGCTCAAGTACGTGAACAACTCCTACCACGCGCTCAAGGTGTCGTTCGCGAACGAGATCGGGCGCGTGTGCCGGAACGAGCGCATCGACAGCCACGAGGTGATGCGGTTGTTCTGCCTCGACACCCGGCTCAACCTGGGTTCCAGCTATCTCAAACCCGGATTCGCGTTCGGGGGTTCGTGCCTGCCCAAGGATCTGCGGGCGCTCAACGCGCTCGCGCGGCACCACGACCTCGATCTGCCTGTGATCGCGTCGATCCTCCGTTCGAACGACGTGCACGTGGACGCGGCGATCCGCCTGATCGAACGGCTGAAGAAGCGGCGCGTCGGCGTGCTGGGCCTGTCGTTCAAGGCCGAGACCGACGATCTGCGCGAGAGCCCGATTCTGCGCGTGATCAGCGCGCTGGTCGGCAAGGGCTACTCGGTGTTGCTGCACGATCCCAACATCGACATGAAGCGCGTGCTGGGGGCGAACCGCGCGTTCGTCGAGAACGAGGTGCCGTACCTGCCCGAGCGGCTGCGCTCCGACCTGAACGAGGTCGTGTCGTCGAGCGAGGTGGTGGTGGTCGCGAACGGGGCGAAGGAGTACCGGAACGTGGGTTCGCTGCTGCGCGGCGGGCAGGCGCTGGTCGATCTGGCGCACGCGGTCGATCCGGCGACGGTGAAGGACGGCGACTACCATGGCCTTGCCTGGTAAGGTCCTTCACCTTTCGGAAAACCTCCCGCTCCCGTTCGACCGGCGAGTCTGGATGGAATTGAACGCGCTGAAGGCCGGGGGCTGCCAGGTGTCGGCAATCTGCCCGATGGGCGAATCGTGGACCCGGCCCCGCGAGGTGATCGACGGCATTCACATCTGGCGCTATCCGCCGCCGCCGCTGGCGAACGGCGCGTTCTCGTACTTCTGGGAATTCCTCTACTGCTGGCTCCAGACGCTGAGGCTCTCGTTCGTGGTGCTGGCCCGCCGAGGCTTCGACGTCATCCACGCCGCGAACCCGCCCGACACATTCTGGGCGGTGGCGCTCCCGTACAAGCTGTTCGGCAAGCGCTACGTGTTCGACCACCACGACCTGTGTCCCGAGCTCTACGTGGCCCGTTTCGGAGCGGAGCGGGAGGGCGATGTGCTGCACCGGATGTTGCGCGCGCTCGAATGGGCGCAGTTCCGCACCGCCGATCTCGTGATCTCCACCAACGAATCGTACCGCCAGGTGGCGATCACGCGCGGAGGCGTGGCGCCGGATCGCGTCGTCGTGGTGCGCAGCGGCCCGAGCCGCGAGCGCTTCGCCACCGTGCGACCGGTGGATCCGGCGCTCAGGCGCGGGCGCGAACACCTGGTCGCGTACCTGGGCGTGATGGCGCCGCAGGACGGCGTGGATCACCTGTTGCGCGCCGCCGCGCACCTGGTGCACGAACGCGGCCGTCGCGACATGTCGTTCACGCTGGTCGGCGCGGGGGATTCGTTCGAGGAGCTGCGCGCGCTGACGCGTCAGCTGGATCTCGAGCCGTTCATCGAGTTCACCGGGCGCGTCCCGGATGCCGAGGTCGAGCGCATCCTCGCCACCGCCGACGTATGCGTGTGCCCGGATCCGAAGAACCCGCTGAACGACGTCTCGACCATGAACAAGATCCTCGAATACATGGCGTGCGGCCGGCCGATCGTGGCCTACGACCTGCGCGAACATCGCTGCTCGGCCGGCGAAGGCGCGCTCTACGCCGCGCCGAACCGCGAAGACGATCTCGCCGCGCGCATCGCCGAGCTGCTGGACGATCCGGCGCGCCGTCAGCGCATGGGCGAATTCAACCGGAAACGATTCCTCGAGAAAATGGCGTGGGAGTTCAGCGCGTGCGAACTGCTCGGGGCCTACGAGAGACGATGCGGAACACGAACGAAAGGGTGAGCCTGGTGCTCGCCGAGAGCGGCGAGAGCGTGGGCGGGACCGAGCGCGTGGTGTGGGAACTCGCCACCAGGCTTCCGGCCGCGCGCTTCGACGTGCGTGTGTGGCTGGCCACCGCGCCCGGTGTCGACGAGTTCGCGAGCGCGCTCGAAGCGCGCGGCCTCCGGGTCGATCGCGTGCCGGAAGTGGATTCGCGCTGGGACTGGAAGGGCATGTTCGACACCTGGCGGCGCCTGCGACGCGCGGGACCCGGCCTGCTGCACGTTCACCACGTGTGGCCGGCCGCCGATCGCTACCTGGCTGCGCTCGCGGGCGCGGCGGGCATTCCCCACCTGGTCGTGACGGAGCACATCGTGGGGTCTTCCCATTCCGCGGCGCAGCGCGCACTCAAGCGCCGCGAGCTGGCCCGCGCCGACGCCGTGACCGCGGTGTGCGGGGCGGTGGCCGAAACGCTGATTCGCGATTACGGCGTGGATCGCGCGCTGATCCGGGTGGTGCCGAACGGCACCGAGCCGCCCGACGAACGGGCGGAATGGGACGAGGCGCGGGAATGGCGCTCGCGCCTCGCCGCCACCCCGATCCGACCGCTGTGGGTGTGCGCGGCGCGGCTCGAAGAGCAGAAGGGCCAGGACGTGCTGCTCGAAGCGCTGGCCGAGATCTCGCGGCGCGGTCTCGAGTACGTGGTCGCGCTGGCGGGAGTCGGCTCGTCTCGCGCGGCGCTCGAGGCCCGGGTCGCATCGCTCGGTCTCGGGAGCCGGGTGCGTTTCCTGGGACAGGTCGAGGCGATCGGTCCGTTGCTGCTGGCCGCCGACGCGGTGGCGCTGCCGTCGCGCTGGGAGGGACTGCCGCTCACGCTGCTCGAGGCGCTCGCCCGAGCGCGTCCGGTGGTGGCGAGCGCGGTCGGCGGCGTGCCCGAGGTGATCGAGGAGGGAGTGCACGGCCGGCTGGTCCCGGCCGGCGACCCCATCGCGCTGGCCGACGTGCTCGAGCAGTTCCACCGCAAACCGGATGCCGCGCTGAGGCTGGGCCGCGCCGGCCTGCGACGGGTGCGCGAATCCTTCACGTGGACACGCGTGGCCGAGCAGTTCGAGGCGGTCTACGACGAAGTGATGGGGCTCGCGAGCTTCGCGCCGGGACGCGGGATTCGCGGTGGCGCGTCGTGAGGACGCTCGGCGTCGTGATTCCCTGCTACCGGCAGGAGCGCTTCCTGCCGCGCACGCTCGCCGCGCTGCGCTCGCTGCCCGGCGGATGGACGCTGCGCGGCGCGCTGGTGCTGGCCGCAAGGTCCGAGCAGCCGCTGCCCGAACCCGGTCCGCTCTGGTGCGTGGTCGGAGCACCGCCGTCGCGCGCGCCGCTGACTCCGGGCGCGGCGCGCATGGCGGGACTCGCGCGCTGCTCCGAAGACTGGGTGCTGTTCGTCGACGCCGACGTCGAGATCGAATTCGCGTGGCTGGCTCGCGCGCTCGAGATCATCGAGCGAACCGGCGAGCGCGAGCCGCGGCTCGCCGGGCTGTGGGGCCGCATCGAGGAGTGGTTCGTGGATGCAGAGCGCGAGCGAGCCGGCCTCTCCGATCTGTATCGGGTCGGCGATCGCGATCGCGAAGTGGATTACCTGGCGACGCTCGCGCTCTACCGGCGCGATGCGCTGATCGCGGCCGGCGGCTACGATCCGCGTCTCTCTTCCGAGGAGGATTTCGAGCTGGGCCTGCGCCTGCGCGCCCGGGGCGAACGGCTCCATTCGCTCGGGATGCTCGCCGCGCGCCACTGGAGCGCGCCCCGCCCCAGCTTCGGGGAGCTCAGACGCCGCTGGAGATCCGGACTGTGCTTCGGGCAGGGCCAGGTGCTGCGGCTCTACGCGGGGCGTCCGGGATTCGCGGCGCTGCTGCGCAGGCAGATGCTCTACGTCGCGACGCTCCTGATGTGGGCCCTGGGGGCGGCCTCGCTCGCGCTGGCGCTCGCGCGCGGCGGCAGCGCGCCACTCCTCGCGTGGCTCACGCTCGCCACGCTCGCGCTGGCGGCGGTGGCCGTGCGCAAGCG
This sequence comes from Candidatus Eiseniibacteriota bacterium, assembly GCA_016178685.1. Taxonomy (GTDB): domain Bacteria; phylum Eisenbacteria; class RBG-16-71-46; order RBG-16-71-46; family RBG-16-71-46; genus JACOSU01. The sequence goes on from JACOSU010000020.1 coordinate 4,054, forward strand.
GTCCGCGCGGCTCGCCGCGCATTCGCTGGTGGCGTGGACGCTGAATGGAGTGGGAATGCTGGTCGGCTGGTTCCGGATCGATCCCAGGCGTTCACCGGAGGCCGCATGCTGATCCACGCCGCCACCGACAACGACATCCACCCGCCGCNNCACCCGCCGCGGTTCGGCGCCACGCAGCGCGCGTTCGGTCTCTACCGCGGCCTCGCGCGGCGCCACGACGTCCGGGCCCTGTGCGTGGTGCCGAACCGCACGCGCGGCCGCACGGAAGAAACCGCCGATGGAGTCCGGCTGATTCGCAGGCGCGCGTGGTACACCAGCGTGGCGTGGCGCCTCGAGCGACTGGGACTGGCCCCGCTGCTGGTCGCCGCGCGCGGACATCGCGCCTCGGCCGCCTCGCTGGTCCGCGCGCTCAGCGGTCAAGCTTCGGTGTTCGCCGCCGATCTGCTGCTGACCCCGATGTTCGCGCGCCATGCCGCCCCGCTCAAGGTGTACACCGCGCACAACGTCGAGCTCGATCATTTCCGTGCCACGCATCCCACGCTCGGGGCTTCCCACCGCTGGATCCGGGAGCTCGAGGCGCTCGAGCGCCGCGCGGTCCAGAGCGCGGCACTGACCGTGTCCTGCACCGCCGAGGACGCGGCGCGCTTCGCGGCGCTCTACGGCGCCCCGCCCGGGCGTCTCGCCGTGATTCCGAACGGCTGGGACGAGACCCGCGTGCATCCCGCCACGCCGCCGCTGCGCTCGCGCGCGCGGGCGGCGCTGGGCCTCGAACCCGACACGACCGTCGCGCTGTTCGTGGGTTCCGACGTGCCGCATAACCGCGAGGCGGCGCGATACCTCGCCTCGCACGTCGCCCCCGCGCTCGCAGACGGCGGATTCCGCGTGTTGATCGTGGGTTCGGTGGTGCGCTCGCTCGATCGGCGCTCCACACCCGGTCTGATCGCGATCGATGAAGTGGACGACGTGATGCCGCTGCTCCTCGCCGCCGACGTCGGGCTCAATCCGGTGAGCGCGGGCGGCGGGAGCAACGTCAAGCTGCCGACTTACCTCGCGGCCGGACTCGCCGTGGTCACGACGTCGTTCGGGCTGCGAGGCTACCCGGGCCTGGCTCCGCATGTGGTGGTGGCCGATCTCGCGCAGACCACCGACGCGCTGCGCGAGCGCCCGGTGGGATGGGCGGCGCGCGGCGCCACATTGCCGGAGCCGGTCGCGGAACTGGCGTGGGGCCGTCTCGGCGAGCGGCTCGCGGAGCGCATCGAAGCGCTGGCCATGCCTTCCCCGGGCCGCGGCGTCCAGGAGGCGCGGACGTGAAGATCGCGATGATCGGGCAGAAGGGAATGCCCGCGACCTACGGCGGGATCGAGAAGCACATCGAGGAGATCTCCCGGCGGCTGGTCGCGCGCGGCCACGACGTCTCGGTGTTCTGCCGGCTGTATTACACGCCCGCCGGCGCGACCGATGAAGGCGTGCGGCTGCTGCGGCGCCCCAGCATCCACACCAAGCACCTCGACACCGCGACCCACGTGGCCTGGTGCACGCTCGAGGCGATGGCGCGCCGCTTCGACGTCGTGCACTTTCACGCGCTCGGACCGTCGGTGCTCGCGGGGCTGCCGCGGCTGACCGGCGCGCGCACCGCGGTCACCGTGCACGGTCTCGACTGGCAGCGTCAGAAATGGGGCCGGTTCGCGTCGTGGGCTCTGCGCCAGTGCGAAGGGCCGGCCGCGCACTTCCCGGACCGCACCATCGTCGTGTCGAAGACGCTGCGCGAATACTTCCGCACGCATCACCGTTGCGACGCCGCGTTCATTCCGAACGGCACCAACCTGCCTCAGCCGCGCGCGGCGCGAAAGATCCTCCAGCTCGGACTCGCGCCCGGCAAGTACGTGCTGTTCGTCGGGCGGCTGGTTCCCGAGAAGGGCGTCCACTTCCTGTGCGAGGCGTTTCAGGGGATCGACACGGATCTCAAGCTGGCGCTGGTGGGCGGCCACTCGTTCTCCGAGGACTACGTCAAGCGGCTCAAGGGTTACGAGAGCAACCGCATCCGGCTGCTCGATTACGTATTTGGCGAGAGCCTCGAAGAGCTTTGGAGCAACGCGTACATGGTGGTGCAGCCCTCGACCATGGAGGGGCTGTCCATCGCGCTGCTCGAGGCGCTATCGTACGGCCGCTGCGTGCTACTGTCGGACATTCCCGAGAACCTCGAGGTCGCCGAGGGCTGTTCGGTCTCGTTCCGCAGCCAGGACGTGGGCGATCTGCGCGCCAAGCTCGAGATGCTGATCCGCGATCCGGCGCTGGTGCGTTCGTTCGGGTCCCGGGCGCGCGAGCACATTCAGGAGCACTACTCGTGGGACCGCGTCGCACTCGCGACCGAGGACCTGTATCGGAAAATGGTGGAGCGCAAGAAATGAGCTGCGTTGCCCGCAGTGCGTTTCGCGCGCTCCGGGGCCGGAAGGCGCGCGAAAACGCAGCGTCCGGGGGACCGGCCGTGAACGGGCTTGGGGTCGGGCGGCGCGGTGTGCTAGTGCTTCGAGCGTGAAAGCTCTCGTTCGCAGGGACGCATGATGGCGCGCCACGTGCTCATTCTCGCCGGCGGCCGCGGAGAGCGTTTCTGGCCGTGGAGCCGGCCCGGCCGGCCCAAGCAGTTGCTGCCGCTCGGAAGCGGCGCGCGCACGCTGCTGCGCGCCACCTACGACCGCGCGTGCCGCGTGGTCGAGCCCGGAAGAATTCTGGTCATGACGGCGGTCGAACTGCGCGATGCCTGCGCTCGCGAAGCCCCCGGCGCGCGCGTGCTCGGCGAGCCCGTGATGCGAAACACGGCGCCCGCGATCGCGGCCGCGGCCGCGTGGCTGAAGGACGACGACGCGTTCGCGGTGATGCCGGCCGATCACGCGATCGACGACGAGTCCGCGTTCGCGCGGGATCTCGAGCGCGCGTTCGATCTCGCCGAGCGCGAGCGCGTGCTCATGACGTTCGGCATCCGCCCGGGCGGACCCGAAACCAACTTCGGATACATCCACCGTGGAGCCGCGCTCGGCCCCGGCTTGCATCGCGTGGCGCGTTTCACAGAAAAACCCGGCCGCGATCTGGCGGCGGCGTGGCTCGCGAGCGGAGAGTATGCGTGGAACAGCGGTATCTTCGTGTGGCGGCGCGGCGTGTTCTTCGATGCGCTCGCGGCCGGACGTCCCGCGATCGCCGCCGCGCTACGCGACTTCACGTTCTCGCCGCGCACGCCCGAGGGTTTCGGCCGGGCGCTCGAAAGCGTGCTCGCGCCGCTCGAATCGGTCTCGGTGGACTACGCGGTGCTGGAATCCGCGCTCAACACGCTGGTGCTCGATGCCTCGTTCGACTGGGACGATCTGGGATCGTGGAGCGCGTGGGCCAGACGCCAGGGCCACGACCAGCTGGGCAACGTGCTGTTCGGCGACGCGATCGCGATCGATTGCGAGCGCTGCGTGGTGGTGGGGGATGGCGGCACCGCGGCGGCGATGGGACTTCACGACATGGTCGTCGTGCATGCGAACGGCGCGACGCTGTCGTGCCGGCTGGAAGACAGCGATCAGGTGCGTCGCGTGAGCGAAGCCGCGCGGGCGAGGGAGAGTTCGTGATGCCGCGGCGCGAAACGGTTGGAGCGTCGATCAGCCTCGCGCCGCGGGGTTCGAGCGGCGCGTCGACCGGCGCATGGCGGTCGATCCGGGCAGGGTCGCTGATTTTC
>JACOSU010000005.1 GCA_016178685.1 Candidatus Eiseniibacteriota bacterium
CCACCACCGCCGGCACGCCAGCGAGCCGCGCGGCCGGCACGCCGAGCGCGTGCGCGTGCGCGCTGTGTGCGTGCGCCACCGCCGCGCCGCGCAGCAACCGCGTCGCGTGCAACACCGCCGGGAGATCGAGTTCGCCGCGCGACGACCAGGCGTGGGTCTCGAAGCCCGCCTTCGCCGCCCGCTCGAGAAGAGGGCCGGGCGGCGCGATCAGCACGCAGGACCCGCCCCGATCGCGCAGCCCCCCCATCAGGAGCAACACCTGGGCCTGACCTCCCCGCCAGCTCCGGCCGGTGTCGAGATGCGCGATTCTCAATCCGGCGCTCCGCATTCCTCGATCACCGATCGCAGTGATTCGCCGATGCGCTCCGGGCTCGCGATTTCCAGCGCGCGAGCGCGGCCCGCCGACGCCATGCGCTCGCGCAGACCCTCATCGCGGATCACACGCTCGAGCGCGTCGGCCAGATCGAGCGCATCGCCTCTCGAGACCGCGATCACGTGCTCACCGGGCGTGAACACTTCGCGCAGCCCCTCGCCGTCTCCCGTCACGACCGCGCGACCGCTCGCGAATCCCTGGAACACCTTGTGCGGGATCACCCGGCCCGCCTTCTCTCCCGACCCGAACGCGCCGAGCGCGACGTGCGCGTCCGCCAGCACTCGCGGCGCGTCGGCGTAGCTCGTGACTCCCGTGAAGTCGACCCGCTCGAGCGCCAGCTGCTCCGCGAGCGCGCGAGCCTCGTCGAATTCGATGCCGCGCCCCACCAGCTGAATGCGAAACTCCGGCACGCGGCTCGCGCGCCGCTCGAGCTCCCCGGCCGCCGCGATCAGCGTGGGCACGCCGTGGAGCGGGAGAAAGCCCCCCACGTACACCAGCCGCACCGGCGGGGCGGGCGGCGGCGGCGGCGCCGCGAAGAACGCGTCCTCCGCGCCCACCAGCACGCGGCGCAGCTTGCGGCGTTCGGCGCCCAGCGTTTCGAACAGCGCGCCATGCGCCCAGGTGTCACACAGCACGCGATCCGCGAGCGCGAACGCGGCTCGATCGATCACCCGATTCCAGCGCGCCTGCGCCGATCCCGGTGCGTGCAGCTTCCAGTCGTCGATCAGCGTGTCGTGCCGCGACACCAGCGGATCGAAGATCAGCGGCCGGCGCCCCGCCACGAATCGCGCCAGCGGCATGTCCTTGTGACGGAACTCGGGCACGAGTACGGCATCGCTCACCCGAGAAAGCGGAGCGAACGCTCCGATCAGCGCCGGATAGCGCCGGAACGCGCGGCGATCACGCACGCACGCCTCGAGGACGTCCACCCCGGCGCGGCGCAGGCCCTCGCGAAGCACGCGATTTCGCGGATACGCGCGGTCATACGCGCCGAAAAAACAGACTCGTCTCATGCGCGGGTGGCTCTGCCCGCCGCCGGCCCGCCGGAGGGACGGGCCCGCTCGCGCCGCGATCGGTCCCACAGCGCCGCGTACTTGAGGAACACCTGCGCCGCCGCGAACCCGCACAGCGCGACACCGTGCGCGCCATCCAGTACGCCGAGCTGCAGAACGTACTGCCGAAGAAAGCGCAGTGGCGGGCGCACCAGCACATCGAACGCGTTCGCGCGCGCCCCCCCGCGCCAGGCTTTTTCGGCCCCGGCGCGCGCGTAGCGCTTCATCTTGACGACGCAGTCCTCCAGCGTCTCGTAGCTGCGGTGCTCGAGCGTACCCCGAAGATCCGCCGTGCGTCCCGCGACGTGTACGCGCTCGTGAACCGGGGCATCGTCGAAGTGCGCCGATTCGCGCCGGAACGCGCGCAGGATCCGCTCATCGCGCCAGCCGCAGAAGCGGATGCGCGTCCCCAGGAACCAGGTGCGGCGCACGAAGCGAATCGAGGAGCACGCGAGTTCGTCGCGAACGCCGTCAACGACGGCCTCCCGCCCGCCCGGCGCGCGTCCGGCGGCGGTCTCCATGAACTCTCGCAGCGATGCCACCAGGGCGGCGTCGGGGCGCTCGTCGGCGTCGATCCACAACACCCACGGTTGCGCGCACTGCAAGAGCGCGAACTGCCGCTGCGGGCCAAAACCATCGAACCGGCGCTCGAACACGCGCGCGCCCAGCCGTTCGGCCACGCCCCGCGCCGCGGGATCGCCGTCCGCATCCCACACCACGACCACCTCTCGCGCGAAATCGAGCGACGGAATCAGGGTCTCGAGCCGCCCGGTTTCGTCACGCGCGAGCAGCAGAACCGAAATCGGAAGTCGATCGCTCATGGCGCTCCAGATGGTCGAGCACGAGCTCCGCCGCATGTTCGGCGGAGAGTTCCGGCATGCAATTCCAGTGCGGGCAGACGGTCCGATCGCATCCACGGCACGGCAGCGACGTGCGCCACCACGCGTGCGGACCCCGGGGCGGAGACCACGTGTCGGGATGCGTCGGTCCATACCACGTGATGGTGGGCACTCCGAGCGACGCCGCGAGGTGTTTGGGACCCGAGTCGGTCCCCGCCACCGCGCCCAGCTCCGAGATCACGGAGGCCAGTTCGCCGACTCCGCACGAGGGCAGTTCGCGCGTGAGCGGCGCGTGACGGCGAATCGACCGCGCGAGTTCCACTTCGCCCGGACCTGCCAGCAGGATCACCTCGCGCCCGCCCTCCATGAGCGCGCGCGCCAGAGCCGCCGCGTTGCCGATCGGCCACCTTTTCGCGGGCCAGGTTCCGGCCGCCACCAGCCCCACCGCCCGGCGTGGTTCGCGCACGCCTGCCGCGGCCAGCAACCGCGCCGCCAGTGCCCGGGCCGCCCTGGGGAGCGCGATCCGGGCCTCCAGTCCATCCGACAGGCCACCCACCGCCTCGGCCAGACGCACGTGGGTCGCGGCCGCATATTCCCGCCGCGTTCCATCGCCCGCGCAAAACTCGAGCGTGCGCGGCACGCGCACGTGATACGCGCGGTCGCGACCGCGCAATGCGTAGCCCGCGCACCGCCGCGCTCCGCAGGCTCTCGAGATCAGCGCGCTGCGCACATTGCCGAAAAAGTCCACCGCGAGATCGTACTGCCTTCGCGAGAGCGCCCCGATCAGTTTCGCGGTGCCGAGCGCGCTGCGTTCGAGATCCCACACCCGGTCCACACCTTCGAGCCCCTCGAACAGCGGACGGTAGCGGCGCTCGGTCACGAATTCGATCTCGGCGTCCGGGTGTCCGCGCGAGAGAGCGCGCAGGGCCGGCGTGACCAGCACCACGTCGCCGAGCGCGCGCGGCCGAATCGCCAGGATGCGCATCAGCGCACCCGGGTCGCGAGATCGCGAACGCGGGCCACCAGGTCGCGGCTCGCGTGCGTCTTGGCGTCGCCGACGATCGCGACGCGTGCGCCAAGCCCCAGCGCGGTCTCGCGCTCGGGCACCGTGTCCAGGCGATAGTCGGTGCCCTTGGCGTGCGCCGCGGGGCAGAGCGCGCGCAGCAGGCCATCGACCGTCGGCTCCTCGAAGATCACGACCAGATCCACGCCGGCCAGCGCCGCCACCAGCGCCGCGCGATCCCCGGCGCGCACCACCGGGCGGCCCGCGCCCTTGTGGGTCGCGGCCGACCGGTCGCCATTGATTCCCACCACCAGACGCGTCCCCAGCGCGCGCGAGCCCGCAAGATAGCGCGGGTGTCCGACGTGCAGGATATCGAACACCCCGTTCGCGAGCACCACGGTCTCGCCGGCCTCCCGCCATGCGGTGACCCGCTGGATCGCCGTCTCGAGGTCGACGATGCGGTCGGCGGTTCGCATCAGGTTCGCCTCCGTGCGCGCCGGGGGCGTCCTTTGCCCTTGAGCGCCGCCGCGAGATCTCCGGCCGAGACCGCGACCGCGCCCCGCCGGCTGACCGCGACGCTGCCCGCGACGTTCGCGAGCGCCGCCGCCTCGATCCCCGGTGCGCCGGCCGCGAGCGCCAGCGTCGCGGCCGCCACCACCGCATCGCCCGCGCCGGTCACGTCCACCGCTTCCCTCCCGCCCCACGCCTCGAGACTCGATGCTTCGCGATTCCAGAGCGTCAGGCCGTCGCGGCCGCGCGTGATCACCAGGTGCCGGGCGTCGAGCCGGCGCAGCAGCCGCGCCGCCGCCCGCGCCAGATCGCGCTCGTTCGCGATCCCGATTCCCGACGCGTGCGCGGCCTCCGATTCGTTGGGGGTCGCGATCGAGACGCCGTGATACTCGGCCAGCCGGTAGCGCGCATCGAGCCCCACGATCGCGCGCCGCGCACGCCAGCGGCGAATCCGAGATCGTGATAGCCGCGGCGTCACGGAATCGTATCCGTAATCCGACAGCACCACCGCCCGCGCGCCGCGCGCCGCGCGATCCAGAGCCTTGAGCAGCGAGCGCCGCGCCCCGGCCGTCGCCACGAATGCGCTGCCCCGATCGACGCGGACCACCTGCTGTCTCGCGGTATGGCTGCTGCCCGCGACGATGCGGGTCTTGACCACCGTCGCGCCCCGGAAATGTTCGAGCAGGCCGGCGGTTGTGACCCCGGCGTTCTCGAGCAGCGCGCGCAGCTCCCGGCCATGCGGGTCGCGGCCCACCCAGCCCACCGCGAAGACCCGGGCGCCGAGCGCCGCGAGATTGAGCGCCGCGTTCGCTGCGCCTCCGCACTGGATCGAACGCGACTCGAAATCCAGCACCAGCACGGGAGCTTCGCGCGAAACCCGGCTCGAGCGGCACCGCCAGTATTCATCAAGCACGAAGTCGCCCCACACCACGGCCTTGATGCCCGCCCAGGCGGAGATCCAGCGCGACAGGCGCGAGGCCGGGGGCGGCCGCACCGGGCGCGCGTTCACGCGCCGACCCGCACGCCGCGTGCCGCCTCGCGCGCCCACGCGTCGAGATCGCGCAGCTGCTCGAACGATTCGACCCTCTCCGGCTCGTGCCGATTCAACACGCGCTCCACGATCTCGGGGACCTGGCCGAGCGTGATGCGCCCTTCCAGGAACGCGGCGACCGCCACCTCGTCGGCGGCGTTGAGCACGCACGGCGCCGTGCCCCCCGCGCGACCCGCCGACAGCGCGAGGTCGAACGCCGGGAACCGCCCCTCGAGCAGCGGCTCGAACGACAGGCTCGACAGAGCGCGCGCTTGGAGCGCAGGAACCACCTCTCCCCAGCGCGCGGGCCACGAGAGCGAGAGCTGGATCGGAAGCTTCATGTCGGCAGGCGCGGCCTGCATCACGGTGGATCCATCCGTGAACGTCACCAGCGCATGCACCAGCGCTTCGGGGTGGAGCCACGCGTCGAGCTGGCTCCATTCGAGATCGAACAGCCAGCGCGCCTCGATCAACTCGAACGCCTTGTTCGTGAGCAGCGCCGAATCCACCGTGATGCGCTCGCCCATCTCCCACACCGGGTGCCGCAGGACCTCGGCGGGGGTCGCGCATCTCCAGTCGCGATGATTTCTCAGGGCGCCGCCCGATGCGGTCAGCGTCATGCGCCGCACCTCGCCCGCCGGCCGGCCGTTCAGGCATTGGAGCGCCGCGCTGTGTTCGCTGTCCACCGGAATCAGTTCGCCGCCGCGCTCCAGGCGCGCGCGCACCAGGGGCCCGCCCACCACCAGCGTCTCCTTGTTCGCGAGCGCGAGCCGCGCTCCGCGCTCGAGCGTGCGGAGCGACGCTTCGAGACCGGCCGCCCCCACGATGCCATTGAGCACGACGCCCGCATCGCACTCGGCGGCCAGCCTTGCCGCGGCTCCCGGCCCGATGTGGATCGTGGCGCCGGGCGAAGCGGACGCGAGTCGTGAGCGCGCCGCCGCGGAATCGGCTGCGCGTTCGAGCGCGAGGCCGGATGGACGGAGCGGGCGGGCCTGCGCTTCGAGCGCATCGAGGCGGGAGCCGGCCGCGAGCGCCGTCACCGTCACGCGGCCGCTTTCACGCGCGGCGACTTCGAGGGCCTGACGGCCGATCGAGCCGGTCGAGCCGAGGATGGCGAGCTTCAGCATCAGGGCACTCCGAACACGACGACCTTGAGGTAATAGAACACCAGCGGTGCCGCGAAGTAGAGGCTGTCGAACCGATCGAGGATTCCGCCGTGCCCCGGGATGAAGTCCGATGAATCCCCGTGCGCCGTGTCGCGCTTGAGCAGCGACTCCACCAGATCCCCGACCTGCGCGAACACGCCGACCAGGATCCCGAGCGCCGCCGCGTCGAGCGGCTTCAGGTAGTGAGCAAACCAGGAGCGCGCCGCGAACGCCGCGAGGATAGCGCACAGCAGCCCGCCGATCGCTCCCTCCAGAGATTTTCGCGGAGAGATTGCGACCCACGGGCGCCGGCGGCCGAACACGCGACCGACCGCGTAGGCCCCGGTATCGCAGCTCCAGGTGATGAAGAACGCGAGGAACACGTACGACGCGCCGTCGCCATACGCCGTGCCGGCCGCCCACGGCAGTTCCCGCAGCCGGACGAAGTGCGCGCTCAGCCAGCCGACGTACATCACGCCGAACGCGGTCACCGCCATGTCCTCGACGCGCTGCCGCGCTTCGGGCCGGCGCAGCTCGAGCGCCAGCGTCAGGAGCAGGACCGCCGTCAGCAGGAAATCGACCTGCGGAGTGTGCGGACGAAACGTCACCCACAGCAGGCCGAGCGCGGACGCCAAACCCAGCCGCACGTAGGGTTGGAGGCCCTTGCGGAACATCATTCGATAGAATTCGAGCAGGCCGAGCGTGACCTCCGCCGCCACCAGCGCAAGGAACACGAAGCCGCCCGCGCGGCCCATCACGATCAGGAGCGGAACGAACAGCAGGGCGCTCACGATGCGCAGGCGCAGCGACCATCCTCCCCGCTTGGCGGGCACCGCCGCGACGCGGGGATGCGCGCCCGGCATGGCGTCTGGCGGCATCATCAATCCACCCGGCCGAAGCGGCGCTCGCGGCGCTGGAAATCCGCCACCGCTTCGTAAAGATGGCGGCGCCGGAAATCCGGCCACAGCGTCCCGGTGATCCACAGCTCGGTGTACGCGAGCTGCCACAGCATGAAGTTCGAAAGCCTCATCTCGCCGCTGGTGCGGATCAGCAGGTCGGGATCGGGAAGTCCGGCGGTCGCGAGATGACCGGCGACGAACGCCTCGTCGACGTCCGCCGGGGCGATCGGCTGGCGGGCCTGCTCGCGCAGCATGCGCGCGATCGCGTCCACCAGTTCGGCTCGTCCACTGTACGAAAGCGCGAGGTTGAGCAGCATGCCGGTGCACTCCGCGAGATGGCGCCGGGTTTCATCGATCGCGTCCCGCACCGGCTCCGAGAGATCGTCGAGCCGCCCGATCACCTGGAGCCGCACGTTCTGACGGCGGAGCTCCTCACGTTCCTCGCGCAGGGTCTGGCGCAGGATGGTCATGAGCGCCTGCACTTCGCGCCTCGGGCGCTTCCAGTTCTCGATCGAGAACGTGTACAGCGTCAGAACCTCGACGCCCAGCGCCACGCATCCCTTGACCGCTTCCCGCACCGACTCGCGCCCGGCTCGATGCCCCATCAGCCGCGGAACGCCGCGCGCCTTCGCCCAGCGCCCGTTTCCGTCCATGATGATCGCGACGTGGCGCGGGAGGTTGCCCCGGTCGATCAGCTCATCGGGGGTCAGCGATCGTGAAGGCACCGGGCCTCCTGGCGGACGGCCGGGCGGTCCGCGGCCACGAGCCGCGTGCGCGGGCTGGAGCCCGCGCGATGCCCGGTACGCGGCGACCGACGCGCGGCGCCCGAGGCGCGACGCCCGGCCGTCCGCATCAGACTTCCATGACTTCGGCGGTCTTCTTCTTGAGCAGTTCGTCCACCAGCGCGATGTACCGGTCGGTGATTTTCTGAATCTCGACCCCGAGGCGCTTGGTTTCGTCCTCCGAGACGTGTCCGCCGCCTTCCTGCGCCTTGAGCTCCTTGATCGCGTCGTGCCGCACCTGCCGGATGTGGACGCGCCCCTCCTCGGCGAGCTTCGAGATCAGTTTCACGAGGTCGCGGCGGCGCTCCTCGGTGAGCGCCGGAATCGGCACTCGAACCACGGTCCCGTCGTCGTTCGGATTGAGACCCATGTCCGCGAGCTGGATCGCGCGCGTGACCGCCTTGAGCAGAGTCTTGTCCCACGGCTGCACCACCAGCAGTCTCGGCTCGGGCGCGGTCACCGATCCGACCTGCTGGATCGGCACGGACTGGCCATAGGCCTCGACGCGCACCGTGTCGAGCAGCCCGGGGGACGCCTTTCCGCTGCGGATCCCGGCCAGTTCGCGGCGCGAGGATTCGACCGCCTTCTTCATGCGGTCTTCCGCGTCGCTCATCAGTTTCGTCATGACACCGGTTCTCCAACCATGGTTCCCACCGGCTCGCCGTTCACCACGCGCATCAGATTTCCCCGCACCCCGATGTTGAACACTACGAGCGGCAGGCGGTTGTCCATGCACAGCGAGATGGCGGTCGAGTCCATCACCTTGAGTCCGCGGTTCAGGATATCCAGATAGCTGATCCGTGGGAAGAAGGTCGCCGAAGGGTCCTGGATCGGGTCGCTGCTGAACACCCCGTCGACCCGGGTCGCCTTCAGGATGACGTCCGCGCCCACCTCGATCGCGCGCAGCGCAGCCGCCGTGTCGGTCGTGAAATACGGATTGCCGGTTCCGGCCGCCAGCACCACGATGCGGCCCTTCTCGAGGTGCCGCACCGCCCGGCGCCGGATGTACGGCTCGCACACTCGCGCCATCTCGATCGCCGACATCACGCGCGTGTAGACGCCACGCTTTTCGAGCGCGTGCTGAAGCGCCAGTGAATTGATGACCGTGGCCAGCATGCCCATGTAGTCGGCGCCGACCCGGTCCATGCCGCGCGTGCTGGCCGCGAGCCCGCGGAAGATGTTCCCGCCGCCGGTCACGATGCCGACCTGGACACCCAGGTCGTGCACTTCGCGGATCTCGTCGGCGAGAGCGTGCAGGACCTGGTCGTCGATGCCGTGGCCCGCGGTGCCCGCGAGCAGTTCACCGCTGAGCTTGAGCAGGATGCGCTGGTAGCGCGCGCCCAACGGCCTATTCCTCGCCGAGCCGGAAGCGGGAGAAGCGGCGCACGACGATGTTCTCGCCGGTCTGGGCCGACGTCGTGCGGACCAAGTCCGCAACCGTCTGATGGTCGTCCTTGATGAACGGCTGCTCAAGCAGGCAGATCTCCGAGAAGGACTTGTTCAGGCGGCCGCCCACGAGCTTCTCGAGGAGGTCCGCCGGCTTCTTCTCGTTCTCGAGCTGCGCGGCCAGGATCTCCCGCTCCTTCGCGACGCGATCGGCGGGGACATCC
>JACOSU010000017.1 GCA_016178685.1 Candidatus Eiseniibacteriota bacterium
CCGGGCGCGCGGGGCGAGGAGCGGCCGGCCGCGCTCCAGCCATTCCTTGAGCGCCGCCGCCGCCGCGCGGCCGAACGGAACCACACGCTGCCGGTTGCCCTTGCCGACGATCGTCACCGTGCCGTCGGAGAAATCGCACCGGTTCCGCTCGAGCGCGCACAGCTCCGAGACCCGCAGTCCACTCGCGTAGGCCAGCTCGAGCATGGCCCGGTCGCGCAGTCCGAGCGGGCGGTCGAGCGCGGGCTGCGCGATCAGCCGCTCGATCTCCTCGAGCGAGAGCGCGTGCGGGAGCCGGCGTTCGCGCCGGGCCGGCGGCAACTCGGCGAACGGGTCGCCGGCCCGCATCCCGCGTGACTCGAGAAACACGTGGAATCCGCGCAGCGCCGAGCGGCGGCGCGCCACCGTGCTGCCCGCGAGCCCGCGCTGAAGCAGCCGCGCAAAGTAGCCGTCCAGAAAGATCGGGCCCGCCTCCTCCCATCGCGAGAGCCGATGGAGCTCTGCGAACGCCCGATAGTCCGCGAGGTCCCGCGCATACGCATCCACCGTGTGGGGGCTCAGCCGCCGCCCGGTGCGCAGCTGATCGAGGAACGCTTCGAGCGGTCCATCGATCGCCGGCTGCCGTGGAGACTTCTCGCCGGCCTTTCGTCGCGCTTCAAGCGGGGTGCGCGCGGCTCTCCCGTTCACGTCCGCCCTCCCATCCGGCGGCGGGCGTGCCCCAGGTTCCGGCGCGCAGCGGCATCCCGATCGCCGGCCCCCGGCCCGCTCTGAAGCGCACGGAACACGCGCTCGGCCAACGAGGCCGGCAGGCGCGCGCGCGCCGCGATCTCATCGGCGCTCGAGTCGCGCAGCGCTGCCACCGATCCGAACGCGCGCAACAGGGCCGCGCGCCGGGCCGGCCCCACGCCCGGCACGCGATCCACGTCGCTGCCGAGCCGTGCCCTCGAGCGGAGCGTGCGATGGTACGCGAGCCCGAAACGATGCGCTTCGTCGCGCAGGCGCTGGAGCGTGCGCAGCGCCGGACTTCGGCGCGGCAGCTGCAGCGGAGCGGCCCCCTCGCGAACCACGGTCTCCTCGCGCTTGGCAAGCGCAATCGCTTCCACCGGCCGGGTCGAGACGCGCGCGAGCGCGGCACGCGCCGCGCCCAGCTGTCCCGGGCCGCCGTCGACCAGCACCAGGTCGGGCCGCGGCAGCTCGCCGGATTCCACGCGGGTCCAGTAACGCTCGACCGCTTCGCCGATCATCGCGAAATCGTCCGGCCCCGCGCGCCTCATGCGCATGCGGCGATAAAGACCCTTGCGTGCGCGGCCATTCTCGCTCGCGACCACCGCCGCCACCGCCTGGTCGGGGCCGAGGTTCGAGACGTCGAAGCACACCACGCGCCACGGCGGCGAGGTGAGCGCCAACATGCGCTGCAGATCGAGCACATCGCTCGAGAACCGCGCGCGGCGGCCGGAGGCCCTCGCGGCCAGATCCTCCATCGTATGCGCGGCGTTTCGCTCGGCGCTGCGGATCATCAGCAGCTCGCGGCCGCGGCTCGGGACCGTGATCTCGACCCGGTGCCCGGCGCGCTTCTCGAGCGCGCAGGTCAGCGCTTCGCCGTCTTCGGGTTCGGCGCCCATCACCAGGCGGCGCGGCGGCGCGGTGTCGGCCAGATAGCGCAATGATACGAACGACGAGAGCAGCCCGGCGTCGGGGCGCCCCGCGGCGTGTTCGAGCACGCGTGCCTCCTTGCCCACCACGCGCCCACCGCGCATCACGAGCGCCGTGACCGCTGCCCGATCCCCATGCCGCGCGAGACCCAGCACGTCGGTGTCGGTGCCCTGCAGCGTCACCACCTTCTGCGGCACGCGCATCTGCTCCAGCAATCGCAGCTGGTCGCGCAGGCGGGCGGCCTGTTCGTACCTGCGTTCGTTCGCCGCCTGGCCCATGTCCACCCGCAGCCGCTTCAGAAGATCTTCGTCGCGCCCGGTCAGAAACCACACCAGGCCGTCGACCAGCGCCCGGTATTCCGGCGGCGTGACGCGGGACCGGGTGGTGCAGGGGCCCGCGCACCGGCGAATGTGGAAATACAGGCACGGACGGTTCGAGCGGCGATAGTCTTCGAAATTGCGACAGGTGCGGACCGGGAAGACGCGGCGGATCTCCCGCAGCGTCCGGCGCAGCCGCTTCACGTCGGTGTAGGGCCCCAGGTAGCGCGCCCCGTCATCGAGCACGCGGCGCGTCACGGAAAGCCGCGGAATCTCTTCCTGCACGCTGATGCGAACGTAGGGGAAGCTCTTGTCGTCCTTGAGCAGGATGTTGAAGTGCGGGCGGTGCTGCCGGATCAGCGTGGCCTCGAGCAGCAGCGCTTCGGATTCGGTATCGGTCAGGATCGAGTCGAGGTCGGCGGCGCGCGACATCAGATCGGCGAGCCGGGGATGCTGGACGTCCCCGCTCAGGTAGCCGCGGACGCGATGAACCAGGCTCAGGGCCTTGCCAACGTAAAGCACCCTGCCCGCCGCGTCCTTGAACAGGTAAACCCCCGGAACGGCAGGGAGATTCAGCACTTTTTCGTTCAATGCTCCCACCGACGCCTCCGAACCGTCCTCGGGGGATACGCGAGACTCAACACGATACACCCCGATCCTCCACTCGGCAACCGCCTGGGATGCGGAGCCCGATTCGAGCGGCCGCTCCCTGCGGGCGGAATTCCCTCCGGCTCTTGACAGTCCACGATGCGGGGCTTAGTGTCCTCGGGCTATTTCCCATTCGACGATCCGCAAGGAGGAGTTCCATGCCGCATCACAAGTCGGCGGCCAAGCGCGTGATCACGAACGAAAAGTCGCGCCACCGCAACGCCGCCGCACGGACTCGCATGCGCAGCGTGGTCAAGACCGTGCGTTCCGCGAGCAGCCGCAACCAGGCGCAGGCCGCCTATCGTGCCGCCTGCTCGGTGCTCGACCGCACCGCCGCCAGGGGCATCATCAAGAAGGAGACCGCCAGCCGGCAGAAGGCACGTCTGGCACGTTTCGCCGCCACCCTGCCGGCCTGAGCGAACCCGCATGAAGCGCCTGTGGGCCGGAGCGGCCGCGGCTCTGTGCGCACTGCTGATTCCGGCCGCCGGTGCTCTCGCGCAGGCGGCCGCTCCGTTTCCGGTGCTCGAGGTCCCTCCTGCGGCTCACGATTCCCACCGGCTCGCCAGGGCCGCGATGATCTCCGGGGTCGCGCTGGTCGCGGTCTCGTTCGTCTTCGAACGCGAAGCCGATCGCACTTACGATCAGTATCTGACGGCGACCGACCCTGCGGACATTTCGTCGCTCTACGACCGCACGCTTCGCTACGACCGGCTTTCGGCCGGTTCCCTGATCTCGGGCAACGCGCTGATCGCGACCGGGCTCGCTCTGCGCTTCATCCATCGGCCGCACGCGACGCATCTTGAGCTCGCCCTGGGACCGCGCCGATGCGCCGTGACCTGCTCGTTCTAGCGTTGCTGGTCCTCGCCGCGGGATGCGGCGAGCGCCAGAGGCTCAACCCGTTCGATCCCGGCAATCCCGTCACGGGTGGACGTCCGCCCGGTTTCGAAGCTCTCGCCGACGACGGGCTGGTGCGGTTGCGCTGGAATCCGACCCCGTCTCCCGATCTGCGCGGATACGAACTGTTCCGCCGCATCGCGGGCGAAACCACGTACGTAGCGATCTCGGGATTGATTCCACCGTCAACTACCGCGTTTGGCGATTTCGGCCTCCGAAACGGCGTGGATCACTTCTACCGGCTCTACTACGTGTTCGATCCGGGGATCGGCGGGCTCCCGGCCGAGGACGTGGCCACGCCCGGTCCACTCCAGCCATGGGTCGCCGACTTCGATCGTCCGGCCGCGGTCCGGCTGACGGCCGACGGGCGTCATATCTTCGGCGAGGACGACTCTCCACTCGGCCCCACGGATGTCGCCGCCGACGCCGGGCTCGGGGTGGTGTGGATCTCGGACACCGGCGGCCAGCGCGTGATCGTCCTCACGCCGTCGAACGGCAACCACGTGACGATCTCGGGATCGGTCCAGTCCCCCGGCGCGATCGCACTCGATCCGCTGGATGGCACGGCCTGGGTGTGCGACGAATCGCAGGGCGCGGTGGTGCACTTCAACTCCAACGGGACGGTCGCGGCGCCCTTCCTGTTGGGTCCGTTCGCGGATCCGCTCGATATCGCGACCGATCCCGCGGACCGGTCGCTGTGGGTGTGCGAGCGGACGGGAGACCGCGTCGCGCACGTTTCTTCGTCGGGCGCGACGCTCGGGAGGATCGCGCTCGGAGCGCCGTCGCGGGTGGCGGTCGACTCGGCCACCCACGCCGCCTGGTGCACTTCATTCACGAGCGGGCGGGTGTACGTGATCTCAAACGTGCCGGCGCTGCGCGACAGCTTCGGCGGATTTCAGGGCCCGGTCGGGATCGCGGTCGACGGCCGCCGCGGCCGCATCTGGGTGGCGGATGGCCTCGCGAACCAGGTGGTCGCGTTGAAGCGTGACGGATCCGAGGAGTTTCGCGTGGGCGGGCTTGCCGAGGCGCGCGAGATCGCGATCGACCTCGCGAGCGGTAACGCGTGGGTGACGTTTCCCGGCGCCGGTGGCGTCGCGTTGATCTCGCCCGCGGGGGAGCTGATCCGCCGCACCGGCGGAATGAAGAGACCGTTAGGCATTTCGTTGGGCGGCGTGCGCTGATCCCGCAGGGGAACGCGGCCCCGGCGAGGTCAGAAGTTGTAGCCGATCCAGAACTGGGTGTGAGGCCGGTGCGAATAGTGGTGGAATTCGCTGGTCAGCCATGCGAAATCCCATCGGAACGCGGGAAAGTAGCCGCCGCCGATGTAGATCCCGAATCCGGCGCTTCCGACGCGATCCTGAAATCCGCCCTGCCATGCCCAGGCCGACGCGATGAACACCGCACCGCCGATCGGCGGCAGCATCCACGGCGCGGGGGCCGCGATCGTGAGATTGCGCAGCAGCGGAGTGCGCACTTCCTCCTGCACCAGCAGCGTCTGCGGTCCGGACAGCGCCCGGCGCTGGTAGCCCTCGATCGATCCATAGCCTCCCAGATAGAAGCGCTGGGCATCGCGCCCCGAGCTGGTGTAGGCCTGTACCCGCGAGGCCCATACCACCAGCGGCAGCGGCATCTCGTAATGCCGGATTTCGCCCAGCATCGAAACGTAATCGCCCTGGGCGTAGGTCAGATCGCGCGTGAACCCGCCCGAGACGAACATGCGCGTTCCGAGACTCGGGCCCTGCCCGGTCCAGCCCACGTTGTCGTGCACCAGCGTGAGGAAATCGGACAGCAGGTTCTCGTCCCGGAAGCCTCCGCTGCGCAGCAAGTGATTGTCGGCATGACGCACCACCACCGAGGCCTCGATCCGGTCGAAACGGTCGAACGGGTAGCTGACCAGCCCCAGCACTCCGACTCGTTGTTCGCGTCGCACCAGATCGAGATCGACATCGTAGAGCTCGGTGAGCCGGAAGACGCCCACGCCGTAGTTGAGCCGTTGCGCCTGATTGAGGTACGTGACCGAGCCCTCGAGGCCGTCCCAGAAGCTACCCCCGAACCGGCCGGAATCGTTCGCGAGAAAGATCTGGTACTGCTCGTTGCCCAGAACATCGCTGACCGCGATCTGGGCCGCCGCGCTGGTCCCGAGCACCGGGTCGAGCGCGACCGCGTTCTGAACCAGATCGAGGCTGAGATGGCGTTCGTAGGGCAGCGCGTGACCGTCGTGGTGGAACGTGGCAAGGGCCGGTGCCGCGAGTCCGGGTCCCTCCCGCTCGACCGTGAGCGACTCGGGTGCGAAGTGCATCGCATAGGTCTGAAACGTGATCGCGTTCTGGGCCGTGAACAACAGCCCGCGGCCATGCGGGAGCCAGTCCGGATCGCTGGCCGGCCCGATCATCCGCGTGACGCGCCGCGCCTCTCGCGCGGGTTCGGAGGGCCTCAGCCACAGATCGCTGGTGCCTCCGCGCGTCGAGCGGAACGCGATCCAGCGCCCGTCCGGCGAATAGACCGGCTGGCGGTCGTCGCCGCGGGGCGGCTCGCTCAACGCCTCGGGACTCCCGCCCGCGAGCGAAAGCCGGAACAACGCGTAGCGCCCGCCGCGATCCGCGCGATCCGAGGCGAACACCACCCAGCGCCCATCGGGAGAAACGTCGGGCTCGAGATCGTCGTAGTCGTCGTCCGTGAGCCGCTCGAGCCGCACGGTGTCGCGCGGCCAGCTCGCGCGGAACAGATCGCTCCGTCCGCTGTAGTCCTGGGCCGTGAACACGATCGCGCTGTCCCCGGGCACCAGGCACGGATCGTGGATCGCGACCAGCCGGGGGAACTCGAGATGGCGCAAGACGCCGCCGTGGCGCGAGTCCAGCACGATCAGCGCATCGCGCCCTCCGTGCTTCGCGGACAGCACGATGTGGCCCTGGCTCGAAACCTGGGGACGGTTCTGGAACAGGTGGAAGGACTCGTAGGTCGGCGACTGGCCTCCGCTCAACAGCCGGCGCTCGTGCCGGCCGCCACCCTTGCGAGGCTCGCTCAGCATGAGATGAATGCCGTTCTCCCCGGCCTCGAACCAGCAGAACGCCAGAGTCGAGTCGGCCCCGTCGCCGTCGCGCATCGCGCGCGGTCCGAGGTTGAAGCGTCCGTGCGGGGTCAGGCGTCGCGCCACCTCCTGAGGCTGGTGGGCGATCGCGGCCACCGGATAGTAGCGGCGCTTGAGCGACTCGAACCACTCTTCGTCCACGCGTTCCACCGGGAGTCCCAGCGTGATGCGGAACGCGGTCTCGAAATCATCCGCCCGCCACCAGTTGTCGAGGATCTCGAACACGCGCGAGTCGCCGTACGTGTCCCGCACGTGGAGCAGGAACGACTGGCCCTCCTTGTACATCAGCACCGAACCCCAGATCGGCTCGCTGTGCGTGATGGGGAGCGCCTCGCCCGACATCACGGCGTCCCGCAGCAGGCCTTCCGCGTCCTCGTCCCAGTGCGTACCGCAGTATTCCGCCAGACCCTCGATGTACCACAGCGGCGGCATGTAGGGCTGGTTGCGGTGGTGCTGGTGCATCACGTGCGTGATCTTCTCGATCATGTACCAGTGCGTCAGCTCGTGCCGCGTGACCCACGCCAGCCGGGTCCAGGATCCGTTGTGCGGGATCAGGACACGGCCCTTGACCAGCTCGGTCAGGCCGCCGACCGCCTCCGTGATGTACTCGGGCGTGGCGTTGGTCTGCTGGAACAGGTGATGCGCCGAATAGAGCAGGATCGGCACGTGGTGGCGGGGCGCGAGGTGAAAGCGCCCGTCGTATTCGACGCACACGCTCTCGGCGAACGCCACCAGGCGGCGCGCCAGGCTCTCCTCCTCGGCGTAGTAGTGGAGCCGGACATGGGGAGTCTCGAGCACCGCCCACTGGAGGTTCTCGTACTGCACCTTGTTCTTGCCGAATCCCTGCGGGGCCGCGGGGCGGGGAACGAGGAAAACGATCGCGGCCAGCAGCGCGGGCAGGGCCGCGCGCATCCAGCGCATGTGGGCTCCGGTCCCGGTTCGGTCGAGGTGGATCGCGGCGGTCAGCCGCGCAGCACGTCGCTCAGAGTATAGAGCCCCGGCCCGGCCCGCGCCACGAATCGCGCGGCGGCCAGCGCCCCGGCCGCGAACGCGCCGCGATCCTGAGCGACGTGCCGCAGCTCGATCCACTCGCCCTCGCCCGCGATCAGCACGGCGTGATCGCCGACCCAGCTGCCGCCGCGCACCGCGTGCACGCCGATCTCATCCGTCGGCCGCTCGCCCACCCGCCCTTCGCGTCCGTGGCGCAGCGCGCCCGCGGGAAGGCCGCGCGCGGCGAGCGCCAGGCTTGCCAGCGAGAGTGCCGTGCCCGAGGGACTGTCGGCCTTCTTGCGATGATGGCGCTCGATGATCTCGACGTCCCAGCCCCGGGGCAGCGCCTTAAGCGCGGATTCGAGCGCCCGATGGAGCGCGGCCACGCCGAGGCTGAAGTTCGAGGCGCGCAGCACGGGCACCTTTCGCGCCGCTGCTCTCAAGACGTTTTCGTCCTCCGCGGAGAGCCCGCTGGTTCCGCTCACCAGCGACGCGCCGCGTTCGGCGCACAGCGCCGCGATCCCGCGGCAGCTCTCGGGACTGCTGAACTCGATCACGACGTCCCGCCCGCGGATCACGGCACGGGCGTCGTCGGTCCACAGCGCGGCCCTGCCCGGCGCGGGCGGTCCGGCCGGCGGCAGCGGGGCGCGATCCACGAGTGCGCGCAACTCGAAATCTCCGGCCGCGCGCGCCGCCTCTTCGACCGCGCGCCCCATGCGCCCGGCGGCGCCCACCAGCACCAGCGAGATCATGCGCGCGCCACGGCCGGAGAACCGAACAGCCCGCACGCCGCGGCGGCCGCCAGGATCGCCTGCTCGGTGCTGGGCTCGACCGCCACCAGTGGAAGCCGCAGTTCGTTCTGGATGCGCTTCATGGCCGACAGCAGGAATTTCACGGGCCCCGGGTTGGACTCGATGAACAACGCCTTGAACAGCGGCATCAGACGGCGGTGCATCGCCTCGGCCTCGGACATCCTACCTGCCCGCGCCAGATCGCACAGCGCGCGCATCTCGGCGGGCGCCACGTTGCCGGCCACCGAGATCACGCCGGTCGCCCCGACCGCGATCATCGGCAGGGTGAGCGAGTCGTCCCCCGAGAGCAGTGTCATCCGCGTTCGCGCGCGCACCGCGC
>JACOSU010000006.1 GCA_016178685.1 Candidatus Eiseniibacteriota bacterium
CGTGCGCGGCAACCACCCGGGCGATCCGGAATTCAACGTGCCGCCGGGCCTCGAGCTGCTCGGCAGCGGGCGCATGCAAAGCTTCTCGTGGGTGAATGGACGATCGAACGCCGAAACCATCTATCGCTACGAGCTGGGCGCGAAGGAGGCCGGGAGTTTCAGCCTCGGTCCGTTCCACGTGAGGGTGGGGGGCCAGATCGTCACGGCGCCGCCGCTGGAGCTGCGCGTCACCGCGTCCGCGACGCGGCTCGACGGGGGCTCGAGCGGGGAGGGTGCGGCGACGCTGCTGGCGGGCGTGGAGCCCCACGAGCCCTATGTGGGTCAGCCGGTCGTGCTGCGCGTGCGGCTAGTCCAGCGCCAGCAACTCGCCGAGGATCCGCAGTACGTGCCGCCCGCGACGCCGGGATTCTGGAGCGAGAACGCGAGCCGCCCGGAATCGTATTACGCGGCGGAGGGAAACCGAAGAGTACTCGTCACTGAGACACGGACCCGGCTCTATCCGCTCGCGAACGGCGATCAGATCGTGGGCGAAGCAATCGCTCATCTTGCGTTGTACGATTCCGGAGCCGACGATCCGACGCGCTGGCTCGGCGGCCGCATTCCGCGCCGCGAGGTGGTGGTCCGGAGCTTGCCGGTGACGGTGCGCGTTCGTCCGCTGCCGCCGGGAGCGCCGGTGGGATTCGATGGTGCGGTCGGGGTGATCTCCGCGCGATGGACGTGCGATCGTTCGCGCACGCCTCGCGACGTGGCGGCCACCGTCCGCCTCGAGCTGCGCGGGATCGGCAATCTGCCGCTGATCCACGTGCCGCATTTCGAGAGCGCCGATTTCGACGTGTTCGCGGGAACCCCCGACGACAGCCTCGGCGCGCCCGGACAGTCGGCGCCCGGGCGTCGGACGTTTTCATGGACCGTGCTGTCGCATCGCGAAGGACGGATCGACGTTCCGCCCCCGTCGTTCGCATGGTTCGATCCGTCGAGCGAGACTTATCGTGCCGCGGATCTCGCATCGGCGGTTCTCGAAGTCCAGCCACCCCTCCATCCGGGCGGCGGCTCGCGCGCTGACTTCCCGCGCGTATTCCTCGAGGATGCGCTCGATCCCGGCGCGCGGCGCGCGCTGCCGTGGGCGTTCGCGCTCGCGGGACTCCTGCTGGGCGTGGCGCTCGCCCTCTGGCGCCATGCCGCGAGGCCCGATCCCGATCAGGCGGAGCGCGCGGGGATGAGGGAGCGCCTGCGCGCGGTGGGACACGCCCAGGGGCTGGATTTCTGGAGCGCCGCGGATCAAGCCGCCGCATGGGCCGAGGTGCGCGGGGCGAGGGTCGAGGCTCTGCGCGAGGTGATCTCGGCCGCGCGCTACGGAGGCGGAGCGCCCGATCCCGAAAAAGTGCGCCGGCCGCTGATCGAACAGCTTGGGGCTCTGATGCCGCGAACCACTCCGCGGCTCCCGCTGCGCATCGCGTCGGTGTCGCTCGCGGCGACCGCGGTGGCGCTCGTCACGCTGTTCTCTCCCGGTGCGGGAGAGAACGCGGGCGAGCGGGAGCGCGCGCGTGAGGCGGATCGGGCGGCTGAAGCCGGCGATGCCGCGAAGGCGCACGCCGGATGGCTGGCGCTCTGGAAGGCCGGCGACCGCGAGGCCGCGCTCGCGGCGCGCCTGTCATGGTCCGAGATCCAGACGGGTTCCGTCGGCCCCGCGGCGGCGTGGGCGCTGGCGGGCGACGTCGACGACGCTCGCGATCCCGCGCTCGAATGGGTGCGCGACCGGGTGCGGGAATCCGGCGGCCTGGTGGGCGCCGGCGCGGGACGCATCCCGGTGCGGCGCGTGGAGTGGGCGCTGGTGGCGCTCGCACTGGGCGCGGTCGCGGGTCTCGGCTGGCCACGGGCCGGGGTCTGGGGCACGGCGGTCGCGCTTTCGGTCGCGGTGGCGGCGGCATTCCCGGCGGAAAGCGCGTGGCTCCGGCGTCTCGACCGCGCCGTGGTGCGCGAACCCGTCACGCTCGCGCGGTCGCTCGAGCTCGAGTCCGGCCAGGTGGTTCGGATCATCGGGCGGGGCGCGGGCAGGGTGCGTGTCTCGGCCGGTCACGGGGTCGAGGGCTGGGTGCCGGCCGCCACGGTTTATGCCATTCAGGAGCTCGAATGAACCGCATGATGCTTGCGTTGCTGCTGGGCGCCGCGTTCCTCGCGCCGCTCGATTCGCTGGACCGGAGGATCCGTTCCGAGGTGCAGGCCGGCCGCCGTCCCGCGCTCGAGCGTCCCATGCAACTGGTGTCGAACGCGTGCAATCCGACCACGCTGTCGGCGGGTCTGCTGGCGCTCGCGCTCCTCGGGGGTCCTGCGGGAGTGGAGGTCGCGAGAGAAGCCGTGATCGCGCTGATTCCGGTCAACATCGTGGTCGAGGGGACCAAGCGGATCACGAATCGGGAGCGCCCCGACGGCGAGAGGCGGCGATCGAACGCCGCGTTTCCGTCCAGCCACGTCGCAAATGCGTTCGCGATCGCGGCGGTGCTGGCCCGCCGCTGGCGGTCGGGGGCCCTCTGGTTTCTGGTCGCGGCGGCGCTGGTTGGATTTTCCCGCGTCTACTTGAACCGGCACTGGGCGAGCGACGTGGTGGTGGGTGCGGCGCTGGGAGCCGTCCTTGCCTGGAGAACCGCACGCTGGCTGGAGCAGCGACGGGGCGGTCGCGGATTCCCGCGGACCGGTCCCGGATCTGGTGCCTGAACGCGGCGTCTGCTAGATTGCGGGGGGTCAGGGAGGCCCGAAGCGATGCATGGAACCATGGTTCCCTCGGCGCTCGACTCCTCGCTCTACATCCCGGAACTCAAGAACCGAAGGCGGGAAGCGGCGGTCGCTGAATTGGTCGCGTGCGCGCACCGCGCGGGCGCCGTGCGGCGACCCGAGGCGCTGATCGAATTGATCGCGCGCCGCGAAGCGATGGCCTCGTCCGCGCCCGGAAAGTCGATCGCGATCCCCTCGGCGCGATCCCTGTCCGTGATCGAATCACGAATCGTGGTGGGGCGCTCGACGCGCGGCATCGAGTGGCATGCGCCCGACCGGCAGCCGGTGCAGATCGTGCTGCTGGTGTTGTCCCCCGCGGAATGCCCGCTGTCGGTTCACGTGGAGGGCATCCTCCGCCTCGCGGCGGTGTTTCGCCTGCAGCGTCACCGCCAGCGCCTAATCGAGGCCGACTCGTATGAGGCCGCGGCGGCCGTGCTGCGCGAGGCGATGGCGTGACGTCGCGCGAAACCCTGCTGGAGCTCCACGACCTCGACCTGCTGCTGTTCGAAGCCCGCGACCTCGACGCGGGAGCACGCCTGCGGCGGGCCGGTCTTGGATTCGGCGATCCCTCCGAGGTCGAAAAGGCACGGGCGCGGGTGTTCGAGCAGCTCGATCCGCGCTGGCGATATCATTATGCGCGGGCGCTGACGCGTTACGGCGGAGCGATCGCTTCGGTGCGCGCACGCGTCTGCCAGGGCTGCTTCATCTCGCTTCCGCGTTCGGCGGCTCCCGGCTCCGGCGAATCGCTGACGCTGTGCGAGTCGTGCGGGCGCATCCTCTACTGGGGGCCGCGCGAGCCCTCGTGAGGCGCGCGTGACGCGCTCCCATTGCTCCCACCCCGCGGCGAATCTGCTATGCTCCAAGCCGGATCGGGCGTGTCCCGCCCTGGGAGAACCGCATTCATGCGAACCGGCAGAGGGCTTCGTACCACGTGCGCGGTGGCGTGGCTCGCGGGCTGTGGTTGCTCATCGCTGCGCGAGATACCGCGCACCGAGTATGCCGCCCAGGAAACCAGAAAAGACGTGAAAGTCGAGACCCGTGACGGGCTGGTCTATGAATTCGACGAGGTGACGGTAGCCGGCGACAGCCTGGTCGGGACGCGCCGCCGCGACGTCGAGGGCCCGGTCGATGAATTCGCGACCCTTCGACTTCCGCTCGACGAGATTTCACACATGAGGGCGCGCGGGGTGGACTGGTATCGCACCGCGCTGATCGGCTCCGGTGCGCTGGCGGCGGTGGTGGTGGCCGGACTTACGGCATCGCACAACTCCGACTCCGGCTCCTCATCCTCGGGCGGTGGCGGCGGAGGCAGGGTTCCCTGATCGGGGCCGGGCGGGCGGCGAATCGCGCGGCGCGGGGATTCAGCGCACGAGCCGGGCGGTGACGAGGGCGGCCAGCACTGCGCCCACCGCGTCGGCGGCGAGATCGGCC
>JACOSU010000007.1 GCA_016178685.1 Candidatus Eiseniibacteriota bacterium
CGAAGACCTCCGTCCGTGGAAGAAACTGGCGTCGACAACCGCTTTCTACCACACGGAGGTCTTCGTGTTCTCTACTCTTCGTGAATAATCCGGGCTAGCGGATTCGAACAATCGATATCCCGATGGGGCGGCGTGGGAAACTGGCAAATTGTGTGACCCACGAGGAACGGGTAGCTCGAGTCCCAGCCAGCCGGGCGTAGATCTGATATTCGATATCGAGTTCTGCGATACGCACATGACGTCCGTGCTGCAGCAGACATGGGGCCGGCTTAAGACGAAGTACCATTGACCGAGCTGTCAGCGGAGAGTAGCGCCGCGTGAAGATCGATCGCGACGTGCGTCGTACGTTCGCGATCAGGTGCGTTGTTTTTTCTTCTCGGCGGCGGGGAACAGCACGTTGTTGAGGATCAGCCGGTAGCCGGGTGAGTGCTTGAAGCGCGACAGGTCGGTGGGAGGATCGCCGACCATGTGCTGGTAGTCCTCGGGGTCGTGGCCGCCCAGGTACGTGAACGTGCCGCGCCCGAACTGGCCGTGCAGGTATTTCACCTCGTCGGTGCCTTCGACCTCGCCCAGCACCAGCACGTCGCTCTTCATGAAGCGCCGGCGAAAACCGGTGGTCTGCCCGAGAAACTCCGGCACCGCGGCCACGTGATCCTGCACCAGCATCGAGGGCACCGGATCGTTCTTGGCCGAAAAGTCGAACAGCGTGAACTGGGCCTCGGGGCCGCGGCGCCCGGCCTCCATCGTGACGTCGATGTCCGAGTACCGGTACACCATCGGATCGGGCTCGAGATGGAAATCCCGGAACACCAGCGTGCGAGAAAAATCGAGCTTCGATGCCGCGTCCGGTTCCGCGGGATCGCCGTCGTAGATCGAGCCCGCGATGTCGAGGCCTTCGGCGGCCAGCGCGATGTCGTAGGTGTCGGTGGCCGAGCACATGCCGAACATGAAGCCGCCGTGGCCGATGAAGTCCTTGATCGCGACGGCGACCGCGGCCTTGAGCTGCGTGACCTTCGCGAAGCCCAGCTTCGCCGCCATCGCCTTCTGCACCTGCTCCTCCTCCTGGTACCACGGGAGGTTGTGATACGCGGCGTAGAACTTGCCGTGCTGGCCCGTGAAATCCTCATGATGCAGGTGCAGCCAGTCGTACTTCGCGAGGTCGCCCTTCAGCACCTCCTCATCCCACACCGTGGAGTACGGAATGTCGGCGTACTTGAGCGCCAGCGTCACCGCGTCGTCCCACGGCGGCGTATTGGGCGGAATGTAGACCGCGACGCGCGGCGGCTTCTCGAGCGCCACCGCCTCCATGTTGTTGTCCGCGATTTCGGCCCGCATCTTCGCTTCGTCGGCGCCGCTCTGGTTCTCGAAAGTCACGCCCCGCAGGTTGGCCTCGCGCTCGGTGGCCGCGTCATCCGGCAGCAGGAACGAGCCGCCGCGGTAATTGAGCAGCCACTCGCCCTTCTCGCCGCGCGCCAGCGCCCAGTAGGTGAGCCCGTACGCCTTGAGATGATCGCTCTGATGTTCGTCCATCGGCACCAGCAGCTTGGCGGTCGCGACCGCGGGCGCCAGCGTGCCGGCCGCGACCGCAGCGAAGGCGAGCGCGAACCCCGCGACTCGCGCGCGGGCGGATGGAAACCGGCGTCGCGGGAACCGGCGGACTGCGAACGAACGGCACGGACACGATGGAGTCGAGAGCGTCATGTCGTTTCCTAGAGTCTTCGCTCGCGGCGCAGGCGTTCGAGCGACCTGCGCACTTCGGGAGCGTTCCATGCCCGCGGGTAGCGGATCAGGCACTCTTCGTACTGCTCGGCCGCGTGCGCGTCGTCGTGAAGCCGGTCGCGATAGAGATCTCCGGCGCGCTGGCGCGCGAGCGGCGCGAGGCGATCCTCGGAAAGGGAATCGGCGAGCGCGAGCAGCGGCTCGAGCGCCGCCCTCGGCTCGCCCGCCGCGTCGCGCTGGCGGGCGAGCAGGATCGCGGTCTGCGCCCACAGGGCGCCGCGGGGAAGCGCGGCGAACAGAGACTCGGCGATCGCGGCGGCTTCCCGCGTGTTTCCGCGCCACTCGGCGTACGCCGCGCGGCCGAACGCCGTCAGGGCGCTTTTCGGATCGGCGTCCTCGATCAGAAACAGCCGCTCGAGCGCCGCGCCGGTGCGGCCGCCGTGTGGATCCTCCGCGATCTTCTGATATGCGCCGCGCGCCGAATCGCACTGGCCGTCGAAGAACAGCGCCTCGGCGTACTGGAACGCGCCGTCTTCCGATCCGGCCGCGGCGATCTTGAGCACCGGCAGCGCGCGCGCCGGGGGTCCGTCGCGCAGATCCGTAAGTGCGCGTTCGAGCGCGAGGTCGCCGGGCGCGGCGTGCCCGCCCCCCGAATCGAGCAGCGCGCGTGCCTCCGCGGTGTGGCCCGATTCGCGCAGCGCCCGCGCGACGGCGAGCGCGAGGGAGGCGTCCCACTGATCGGCCGGCGTTCCCGCCAGCGCCTTCGCGATGCGCGCCGACCCCGCGCCCGGCGCCCCGTGCGCGAGCTCGACTTCCCAGGCGCGACCGGCCGCGACGTTGCGCAGCGCCACCGGCAGGCCGGGGTCGCCCGCCATGGCGAGCAGCGCTTCGAGCGCGCCGACGGTGTCGCTCGCGGCGCCGCCGCGCAACAGTTCTTCGGCGAAGGCCCAGCGGGCGTTGCCATGCGATCCCGACCGGTCGGCGGCTTCGAGCGCGCGCAGCATGGCGGCGGTGTCGCCGGCCCGCCACTCGAGCCGCGCCAGCGCCCGCGCGAGGTCGCCACGCTGCGGCTCCCGCGCCACCGCGCGGCGCAGCGCGGGGCGCGTGCGTGAGAGATCCGCCGGTGTCAGGCGAGCGAGCGTCGCGCTCGCCCATTCGGCTTCGATCGGCGCGGCCGCCCACAACTCGATCGCGGTCAGAGCCGCTTCGGTCGGCTTGCCGAGACGCTCGAGCGCCTCGGCGAGTTCGTGGCCGAGCAGCAGCGAATCCTTCCGCGCCTCGCGCTCGGCGCGGGCCAGGCGCTCGAGCGCACCATGGTCTTCGAGCTCGAGCAGCGTGCGGCCCAGCTCGGTCACCACCAGCGGGTGATGCGGCGCCTGATCGAGCAACCGGCGCAGCGAATCGCGCGCGGTCGCGAGCTGGCCCTGCTCGCGCAGCCGGACCGCGCTTCGCAGTCGCAGAAGACTCACGGGATCGAGCGGCGCGATCGGCGGACGCGCGACCGGCGCGCGAGGCGCCGCGAAGCGGCCGCGCAGGTTGTCGAGATCGAGCGGCCGGGCTCTGAACGCCTCGATCGTCACGCGCAGGATGGAGTCCGCACTCTCGGCCGCGATCGGCATTGCGCGCGGCCGGTCCTGGGCGCGCGCGGGTGCGGCGCCGAGCGCGCAGATCGCGAGCGCCCCGAGAGCGAACCGGCGCGCTCTCAACGGCGGCTTCCATTCAGCGCCCGCAGGTACGCCTCGATGTAGGCGCGATATTGCGCGGGATAGCGGTCGCTCTCGGCCTTGAGCAGATCGAGCCTCAGACGATCGGTTTCGCGCAGCAGGTCCCTGGGGATCGGGTCGGGCGAGAGGCGGGCCTGGTCTTCGCCAACGCGCGATTCACGCTCGGGCTGGTAGTCGCGGCGATTGACCGACCTCGCGGCATCGAGCAGGCGCGAAAGGATGCGTTGTTCCTTCTGCTCCAGATCGTCGCCGGCCGGTCCCTGGCGCAGCGCCTCCTCGACGTCCTGCATGTCCCTGCGGGCGGCATCGAGGCGGCCCAGCAGCTGGCGGCTGCGCTCCTCGTCCTTCTGCATCTGCTCGAGCTGCTCCCGAATGCGTCGCTGCTCGTCGGCGAGGCGGCGCAGCTCGGCCTGATCGCCCGCCGTCATGCGCAACTGCTGGGAGAGGCGCCGCGTGATGCTCTTGCTCTGCTGGTTGAGCTGGCTCTGGCGCTCGCCGAGTTGCGACATCTGTTCCCCGGCGGTCTGGCCGCCCGAGGCGTTCGGCGCGGGGTTCTTGCACATCGAGTTCTCGGCGCGGCGCAGCTCGATCACGGCCTCGTTCAACGCGCGGCTTCCCTCGCGCCCGGCCAGCTCGCCCTGCTGGCGATTGCCCGAGCCGAATTCGCGTCCGGAATTCGACAGCTGCTGGATCGCCTGGCCGAGCGCCTGCCCGATCCTGGGCGTGATGAACGGATTGCGCCGCGAGAGCGCCGCGAGCGAGTCGGCGACGCGTGACACTCCGTCCGACAGGTCGGTCTGGCGGTCCGCGCGACCCTCGAGCGGCGCGGAATTCGACAGATCGTCTTCGCTCGCCCGCTGGAGCGACAGCAGGTCCTGCGCGCCGCGGCGCACCGCGGCCACGTCCAGCCCCTGGCGCTCCTGCTGCATCTCCTGAACCATGCGGGCGAGCCGGTCGCGCGCCTGAGAGAGGCTCTGGCTGGCCGACTTCCCCTGGGAGTGCGCCTGCCTCGGCTGACCGTGGCTTTCGGACGCCGCGGCCTGGCTCTGCTGCTCGGCGGCCTCGTGTTCGAGCTCGTTCGCGGCCTGCTCCATTTGCGACTTCGCTTCGTCGCTCGCATTCTCCTTCGCGCTCTCTCGCACGTCCGCTCCCAGCTTCTGGCTCTGGTCGGAGGCCTGTTGCTGCTTCGCCGCCAGCGCGTCGCGCTTCGCCTGGTCGGCGGATTTTTGGGAGTCGCCGTTCTCGGCGCTCTTCGAAGCGGTGTCCTTTGCGTCGGCGTTCTTCGCATCGGGAGTCTTCGACTCCGGATTCTTCGCCGCTTCGCGCTCGGCCTGAGACTGGTGCTCGCGGTTCAGGTCGTCCTGCTGGCGCTTCAACTCCTCGGCACGGTGCGCGAGCGCATCGAGCTTCTCCTCCTCACGCAGGCGCTTCAGCAGCTCGATCGAGCGCTCGAGGTTCGTGAGCATGTCCTGATTCTGCTTCTGCCACTCGGGAACGTTCTGCTCGAGCGCGCGCCGGTCCATGTTTTCGAGCGCCTGCTGGATACGGCGCAGAGCGTCCCGAAATTCAGGCGACTGGATCTGATTCACGAGCTCGGACATCTCGCGCAACCGGCGGGTCAGTTCCTCGTTGAACGCTTTTCGTTCGGCCGCCTGCTCGAGGCTCTGGTGCAGATCGCGCGACGCCTGATCGAGCCGGTGCGAGAGATCCTGCTGGCGTTCGAGCGCGCTCTTCATCTCCTCGCGCCGCTCGAACGAGCCGGCGGAGGGATTTGCGGCCGCCTGGCGCGACAACTGGTCGAGCTTTTTCTGCAGCTCGCGCGACTGATCCGCCACCTTCTCGAGCGCCCCCTGCGACGCTTGCTGCCGCTCCCCGACGTTACGGTAAAGCTCGGCCAGCGACGGAAAGCGCAGCGTGTAGGTCGGACTGCGCGCCACGCCGCGACCGTAGGCGTCGTTGTCGTAGAGCGCGAACCGGAACGTCGCGGTCTCGCCCGGCAAGAGGCCGAGCGCGCCCGCGTCCCAGTGGGTGGCCACGTGCGCCTCGCGCGGCTCGCGCGCGAATCGCGCGAGCGCGGCGCGCTGCCACGGCGCGGCGGCTTCCTTGTGAAACTCGAGTTCGAGCGACGCGAGGCCGAGATCATCCTGACCCAGCACTTCGAGCGGGACCTGCTGGCCGGCCGGAAGGTCCTGATCGCCCTCGGGCAGCCGCACCGCAAGCACCGGCGGCGCGTCCGCGAGAGCGCGCATCGTGTAGTGGAAGCGCGCGGCGCCCGAGCGCGCGGAGGCCGCGATCGCGTACTCGCCGTCGCGGTCGATCGGCAGCACGCCGCGCCAGCGCCTCGGCGACACCGGTTCGAAGCGCGCGTTTCCGCCGCCCGGAGGCGAGACCGCGAGCGCGGTGAGATCGCGGTCGAACGTGATCTCGACCGCCGCCCGCGTGCCACGCAGCGCGGTCAGGTCGCCGCGCGTGGCGCTGCCGCGCTGGATCGGCAGCCGCGCGTAGGCCGGAGCGCGGTACTCGATCTCGAAACTCACCGGCTGAGGTTCGCCCGAAAGCGAAATGGTATAGCGCGGGCTCGATGCGGAGGCCACGCGCACGCGGTAGTTCTCTTCGCTCGTGATCGGGGGCAGGTCGAAACGCCACACGCGCCGCTCCCCGGCCGGGCCTTCGTCGATCGCATGCGGCGCCGGAAGCCGATCGCGCCGCAGCTGGGGAGCGGCCCGCGTGCCCGCGACGCGCGCGCGGATGGACAGCGTGGCTCCGGGCGAGAGGCGCACCGATCCCGGCTCCACCTCGATCGCGATCGGA
>JACOSU010000070.1 GCA_016178685.1 Candidatus Eiseniibacteriota bacterium
GGACTACAATACCTTCGCCCCGCACTCCTCGCTCGGGATGAAATCCCCGGCCGAGTTCCGCCGCGAACAGCAGACAGTTGCAGACACCGGGTGTCTCACGAAATAGGGGTCACAGCAACCCACTTCATCAGTCCGCCGGGCATGGATGTGTTGGACGAAGCGGGCGTAGGCGAGGCCGTGCGCTCGCTGGCCCCGCGGATATGCGTCATCCGAATCAAAGTAGACGGGAAACACCTGGACTTGAAGCTCCCTGAGCACCGAGGCGGATACTGTCCGCGGCGCAAGCGACTCGACGGCTTGCTCCAGCAGGCCGCAGACAAGGCGGGCGCTCGGTTCCTGGACCGCGCCCGAGTGGTCTCGCTCATCCAGAGGGATGGCCGCGTCCGTGGCGTGCGGGCGATCATCGGTGACCGCGAACGGGTCTTCACGGCGGGGCTCGTCGTTGGCGCAGACGGGCGTCGTTCCACGGTGGCCGGGTTGGTCGGCGCCGAGGAGTACCTCGATTATGATGCGCCGCGAGCGACGTACTGGGGTTACTGGAATGCCCCGAGCCTCTGGAAGACGGATTCCGGGTACCCCTTCGACGCGTACTTTGGCTTGGACGGCCCCGAGATCCGGGCCATCTTTCCGACGGACCAAGACCAGTTGTTGATCGCCGGCTCCCCGCCCATTGATCAGGTTGGGATGTGGCGGGCGAACCCCCGGCGAGCACTTCGGGCCGCGCTGGACTCTGACCCCATCACCGCCGCACTCGTCCGTGACTCCTATCCTGCCGGCAAGATCCGCGGCACCGCGAAAGAGCGCTTCTTCTTTCGCAGGGCAGCCGGGAGTGGCTGGGCCCTCGTGGGCGATGCCGGTCACCACAAGGAGTATCTGCTTGGAGATGGGATCACGGAGGCCCTCATCCAGGCTCGCAGCCTGGCAGTTACGATCGAGAACGGAACCGATGTGGCGCTTGCTCGCTGGTGGCGGGCCCGCGACGTGGAAGCCCTTCCTCTATACTTCCTCGGGCGGATCGCAGCCGCTCCTGAGCGTCCCGTGGAGCTCCAGCGCGTCCTGTTCTCGCGCCTTCCCCAACAGCCCGCGCTGATGGCACAGATGGCGGCGGTCGCGGATCAGCGACTTTCGCCGTTTGCCGCCCTATCGGCTCCCCAGGTTCTTTCCTGGATCGCGGCTGCCGCAATGCGGGGTCGGTGGCGCATCATCGGAGAAACCCTGGGGATGGGGCGACATGTCTTCGCCCTGGACCGCGAGATGCGCGCCAGATGCGAGCTGCTGGCAGAGACGGAGGCGCGGTCCCCACTCGCCCGGAAGGCAGCCTGACGTCGATCGCCTGGAGGATCTCGATTCCGCGGTAATCTCTGGGCCGCCTAGAAGGACACGTGCAGGGTGGGGCCGCGGCGCGCCACTGAAACCGTGGGCGGGTCTTGAAGCGGAATCATGGAGACCGACGAGACTGACGCACACTCACCGCACCGCTAAGTGCTTGTGAGTGCGCGTCGGTGTTTCTTGGTCCGCTTGTTGTTGGCGTCCCCAACGGGATTCGAACCCGTGTTACCGCCGTGAAAGGGCGGTGTCCTGGGCCTCTAGACGATGGGGACGCGGAGCCGACTTGAAGAGGACGGGTGAAGTTAGTCGCCGGCCGCGATTCGGGCAAGCGAAAAGGCGCGGCGCCATCGCGCCACGCCCTGTGCGCCGCATGTGATCCATCATCGCGTTCAATCGCCCCGACGCCCGGGGGACGACGGATTACTTCTTCGCCCTCGTGTGCGTCGTCACGACGCGTGCCTCCTCCACCAGCCCCTTGAGGATCAGATCGGTCGCCGCGTCCTCGGCCGCGGCGCGGCTCGGGAACGTTCCCAGCACCAGGTGATAAACGCTCGCGCCGTCCTCCATGGCTTCGGTCACGACCACCGGCATGCGCGTGCTGGCCGCCAGCTGGTCGCGCTGCGAGTTGGCGCGTGATGGATCGAGATAGGTTGCGACCGAAAGCGCGTACGTGACGCGCGGCGCCGCGGGCGCCGCAGCGACGACCGGTGCCACGAATGCATGGGCAGCGGGCGCTGGTCTCGGAGTGGTCGCGGCCGCGGGAGCCTGCGTCACGGTCGGCGCTGCAGCTGGATTCGGCGTCGGTGTCGTGCTGTGAGTCACCGGGGTCACTCCGGGCGCCGCGGTCGCACGCGCCACCGAATCCGCCTTGACGACCGGACCGCGCGCCGAAGCGGACGCCGACGCGGCCGAGCCCTGCGCATGGGGCGCGGGCTCTTCGCGCTTCGCATCGTGCGGGGTGCCCGAAGGGCCGAATTTCGCGAACAACAGTCCGCCCACCACCGCCACCACGGCAGCGGCCGCAAACCACATCCATCGTGATCCGCTGCCGATGCGTTCCATGGGTTCGCTCCCGTGCGAGGCGGCGCTCAGCTTGTCGCGAAGCCGCGGAGGCAGCGCGGCGACTCTCTGCTCATCTTCGAGGCTGCGCCGCGGTGGCGTTGTGGGAGCTGACGTGGGCGAGGCAGTCGCCGCGGCAGCCCGCGGCGCAGACGATGACTCCACGGCAACAGGATGAGGCTCGGGCGCGGCCGCAGCGACGGGAGTTTCGGCCACGGGCTCGGGAAGCTCGACCACGACCGGCGTGGCTGCCGCCCCCTCACGCGGGTGCTTTGCATGCTCCATCCACGTGTCGATCATCGAAAGGTTGAGTTCGGCTTCGGCAGCCGGTTCGGGCTTGGGGCTGGGCTCGGGCTCGGGCGCAGGCGCCGGTGCCGGCGTGCCGGGCGCGGGCGCTTCGAACCGCGGCGCCGCGAGCGGTGCGGTTTCCTGCCGCGGCGTCACGGCCGGAGCGCTCGCGGGCGGTTCGATCGGCGTAGCCGGCGCGGGCGCTTCGCTGGTCGTCGCCGCAACCGGCACCGGCGCGGCCGGCATCCGGGCGGCTCTCACCGGCGGGCGCGCCGAGGGGGGAGAGGTGGCTTCGAGTTGCGCGCGGATCGATTCGGGAGCGTCTTCATCGCCGATCACGCTCTTGAACTCGATGTCGGTCGCCGCGCTCGCTACATGTAGCGGACCCACCGCGCGCGCGTCCTCGACGAACGCGTTGAGCAGCGCCTGTGAGCAGACGTGATTGATCTCGCGCGGAATTCCGTGCGTCAGCCGGTGCACTTCGCGGCAGGCGTCCGCTGGGAAAATGCTGAGCGCGTGTCCGCCGGCGACGCCGATGCGATGGTGAATGTAGCGTTCGGTGTCCTCGATGTTGAGCGGCCGCAGGCGATAGTGAACGGTGATGCGCTGCCGCAATTGCCGCAGCTCGGGACGCTGGAGCTTGGACTCCAGTTCGGGCTGGCCGACCAGGAAGATCTGCAGCAGCTTGGTGCCTTCGATCTCGAGATTCGAGAGCAGGCGGATCTCCTCGAGCAGCTCGCGCTCGAGATTCTGGGCCTCGTCGAGCAGCAGGATGGCGCGGTCGCCGCGCGAGTGGATGGCGGTGAGCGTGCGTTCGAGCTGCGACAGGATCTGGGGCTTGGAAGCGGAGGACGTGACGAGCACGCCGAGGCGCAGCGAGATCTCTTCGAGCAACTCGTTGCGCGTGAGCGCCGAGTTGGTGATGAGCGCCACCACGATGCGGGTCTGCCACTCGGCGAGCGCGTCGTACAGCGCGGTGGTCTTGCCGGTCCCCACTTCGCCGGTGATCAGAACGAACGGTTCGCGGTTCTCGATCCCGAAACGCAGGTGGGCGAGCGCCTCCTGATGTTCGGGGCTCGGGTACACGAACCGCGAATGGTGACCGGCGACAAACGGATTCTCGCGCAGGCCAAAGTGATGTTCGAACATGGTTTTTCCCGGAGGTGCGTTCTGCCCGTGCTCGTGGTTCGTTATCGGCCGGGGGAGGGCCGTTCCTGCATGGTGCGGTGAAGCAGGCTCAGCCGCGCTCGGCGGGCAGCAATTCGCCGATGGAAAACAGGGCAGTGAATGGATATCCGCGCTGCTGGAAGAGCTGGCTGGCGCCCTGCCCGCGGTCCACGACGGTGAGGACGCGCACCACTTCGGCCTTGTAGGACTCGGCGGCTTCAGCGGCGATCAGCGCGCTCTCGCCGCTGGTGATGACGTCGTCGAGGATCGCGACGCGCTTGTGCCCGGCCAGATTGCCCTCGACCTGGCCGCGCAGGCCGTGGTCCTTGGTGTTGCGCCGCACCAGAAATCCCTCGAGCGGTTTGCCCTCGGCGACGCTGTGCAGCATCAGGCCGGTCACCAGCGGATCGGCGCCCATGGTCAAACCCCCGACCGCGGTCACCTCATCGGCCTTGAGCATGTCGTAGAACATCTTCGAGATCAGCCGCAATCCGTCCGGATGAAGGCTGGTCTTGCGAACGTCGATGTAGTAGTTGGAGGTGACGCCCGAGCTCAGCACGAACTCACCGAAGCGCATCGAGCGATCGAGCAGCATCTGCCTGAGGCGGTCACGTTCTGCGGAATCCATGGCGCTCCGTGGAGCAGGATGTGGGTGCAGGCGTTGGAGAACGATGCGACGGAGTAGAAGTTTGCCCGCGCGGACCAAGACAGTCAAGCGCGCCCGGCTTGCCCTGCGGCGTCGGGACGGATAGACTTATTGGGTACGCGACCGGTCGTTCCCCCGCTGGGGGCCGGTCGCACTTTCATATGATCCGAGCGCTCGTCATTCCGCCCACCGTCGCCATGATGCTGCTGGCGTCCGGCGCAGCGCGTTCCTCTGGGGCGCGAACGCCGGGGCTTCCGGTTCTCGACCCCTCACGCGACGTGATCACGGGCCCCGCGTATCTCGCCGACCGGCTCGAATTGCGGATCGGCGCCCGGGCGGCGCGCGCCATGTCGGGGCGCGCGATCCGCGTGTCCGCCTCGGCGCGCCCGCGGCTCTCGAGCCTTGGCGTCCCCGAAGTGGATCGCGTGGCACAGTCGCTTGGAGCGTGGTTCGAGCCGGAGTTCGCGGGGGAGAGCCCGCCCGGGCCCGGCTCGGGCGAGCCGGACTTCACCACCTTTTATATCGCCCACCTGCCGCCCGGGGCCCGGCTCGAGAGCGCGCTCGAGCGATTTCGCCTGGCGAGCGGAGTCGAGAGCGCCGATCCGATCGGCATCCTGCCGGTCGCGGCCACGCCCGACGACTCGCTGTGGAGCGCGTCCTACTGGTACGAGCAGCTGTCGGGGCACGACATCCACGCGAGCACGGCGTGGGACGTGACGACCGGCGACACGTCAATCGTGGTCGCGGTGCTGGACACCGGATTGCTCCCCTACCATCCCGACCTGGGTGGCAGCACGGCGGGCCTCACCGGGCAGATCTGGATCAACCGGGCCGAGCGCGGCGGCACCCCCTACCTGGACGACGACGGCAACGGATTCGTGGACGACGTCTGGGGCTGGGACTTCGTCGCGGAGCCCTCGCTCTCGGGCGTGACGCCGGGTGAAGACGCGCTCGACCAGGACAACGATCCGAACGATTTCGCGGGGCACGGCACATTCGTCGCCGGCCTGATCGGCGCGCTCACCAACAACTCGATCGGCGTGAGCGGCACGGCGTGGAACGTGCGGCTGATGGCGGTGCGCGTCGGGTGGTCCGCGAGCGGAAACCCGCTCGGCCTGGTGGACATGAGCTACGTGGCGCAGGGTATCCGCTACGCGACGCGCATGGGCGCGAGCGTCATCAACTGTTCGTTCGCGACCCTCGATCAGTCGGGTCTCTCCGCGGCCGCCGAGGCGGCGGAGCGCGCCGGTGTCACGATCGTGGCCGCCTCGGGCAACGGAGGCCAGCCTCATGATCTCGCGTCGCTCGACGACGTGATCGCGGTCGCCGCCACCGATGCCGGCGATATTGTGGCGGGCTTCTCGAATCTGGGCGATTTCGTGGACCTGAGCGCCCCCGGTGTCGCGATTTCCTCGACGTTCGTCACGCACGCCTCGTCCGACAGCATTGGAATGCGGCAGCCTTCCTACCTCTCGACTTTGAACGGCACGTCGTTCGCCGCTCCGCTCGCGAGCGGGGCGGTGGCGCTGATGCAAGCGCACCAGATTGCGATCGGACGCCCTCCGCTGTGGCCGACCGCCGCGTTGCTCCGGCTGCGGGAGACCACCGACGACATTGCGCCCGAGAATCCATCGCTGACGGGCTACGGAACGGGACGCCTGAATCTGCTGCGCGCGCTCACCGATCCGCCCGGATCGACCGCGCGCCGCACGGCGGCCGAGAACGTCGGCCCCGCGGTGGTGCTGCCCAGCAAGTCGGGACGCGCGACGCTCGCGTACGTGACCACGAATTCGAAGCTGATGATGGTGGACGGATTGACCGGCGACACGCTCGCGCTCGTGAAACTCCCTGGGCAACCCGCGTTTCAAATGGCGGGCGCCGACCTCAAGGGCGGGAAGGGCGTGGGGCTCTTCGTGGGAACGCGCAACGGAAAGATGGCAGGCTTCGATCGCAACGGTACGGCGCTCCCGGGCTGGCCGGTCAGCGTGGGCGGCTTTCTCACGGAATTGCGCGCCGGGCCTGCGCTGGGCGACATCGACAGCGATGGAGTGCTCGAGGTGGTGTGCGGATGCACTGACGGCAACCTCTATGCGTGGCATGCCGACGGTTCCGACGTGAGCGGCTTCCCGCTGTTGCTCGATCCATCCGGCATCACTGCCGCGGTCGCGATCGCTCCGCTCGATTCGATCTCGGGAGTCGAAATCGTGGTCACGACCGGCAGCGGTGTGATCCACGTGATCGCCGGCGACGGCAGCGAACGAACGGGATGGCCGGTGTCGCTCGGCGTGCCGCTCGGAGCGCCCACCGTGGGCGACATGGGCGCCGGCAATCGGCTGATCATGGTGCCGGTGGGCCATGCGTTGAACGCGTATCGTCCGAACGGAACCCTGGCCTGGAGCGCGACCTTCGCGGGCACTGCCGCCGGCGAGGGCGCGTTCGCGGATCTGGATCGCGACGGAGCGGACGAGCTGATCGGAATCTCGAACGCGCCCTCCGAGGTCGGCGTGTTTGGAGCGCTTGGGGATCCGTGGAGCGCGCGGGGCTTCCCGGTCGCGGTCAGCGCATTCATTGCGGGTGGTCCGGTGGTGGGTCCGCTGGGTGCGGGCGGCAGGCCCGCGATTCTGGTGAATGCGGGAGGGCTTGAGGCGATCACCGACAGCGCCGTGTTTCTGGCGCAGTTTCCAAAGCCGGGGGGCGCCGGGCGGGCGCCGGCGCTGGCGGATCTCGCGGGCGACGGTCACACCCGCGTCGCCGCGGGCAGTGGTTCCGATTCGGCGTTCTACGTGTACGACGCGGGGGCGGGGACGTTCGCGCCGCTCGCTTCCTCGTGGCCGACGCCGCGCGCCAACGACGCACGCACCGGCACGCGCACCTACGCGCCCGCGATTCCGGCGCTTGACGATGTCGCGCCCGCCGCGGTGACCGATCTCTCGGCGGGCTGGGCTGCGCCGGATTCGGTGGTGCTCACGTGGATCGCGCCCGGCGACGATGGCCCGGTCGGACGCGCGTGGCGTTACGAGCTTCGTGTCTCTTCAGCGCGCGCGGGGGCCGCGGATTTCGCCGCGGGATTCCGCGCCGATCTGCCCGCGCCCGACAGCGCCGGAACTCCCGAGCGATTCGCGTTCCGCGTGACGGCGCACGGCACGCCGCTCTTCTTCGCGCTGCGCACCCGAGATCTCGCTGGAAACGTGGCGGTGGCATCGAACGTGGCGGGACTGATCACGCCGCTCGGCGGTCCG
Source organism: Candidatus Eiseniibacteriota bacterium (assembly GCA_016178685.1). Taxonomy (GTDB): domain Bacteria; phylum Eisenbacteria; class RBG-16-71-46; order RBG-16-71-46; family RBG-16-71-46; genus JACOSU01. The sequence goes on from JACOSU010000070.1 coordinate 7,729, forward strand.
CTGGTCGTCACCACGCTGACTGCGGCGGCTGCCGCGGATTCGGCGGTGATGCTGAGGTGGAGCGAGGTGGCGGGGGCCTCGGGCTACGAAGTGCGCGGCTCAAGCGTTCCGATCGATTCGGCGACGTTCGAAGCGGCGCCGCTGCGGCTGCGCGTGACGGCTCACAGCGGGGGCGCGGACTCGCTGCGGATCGGCTCGCTCGAGCCCGGCACCACGTGGTGGTTCGCGCTGCGTGCGATCGACGCCGCGGGAAATGCGGGGCCCCGATCCAACGTCGCGAGCGCAACGGTGCCGGTGGGCGGCGCGCTCGGCGGACGCGGCGGCATCGCGCTCGCCGTGCGCGGACAGCCCTCGGGACGGCCGGTGCGATTCGACTGGCAGGGAGCCGCGCTCGGCGACCGGCCCCGCATCGAGATCTTCGATGTCGGCGGACGGCGCGTGCGCGCTCTGGCGCTTGAGCCCGGGCGGTTCGGCGGCAGCACCGAATGGAACGGCCGGGACGAGGATTCTCGCTCGGTCCCGGCCGGACTATATTTCGCGCGTCTGACTTGTGGATCCGTCCACGCCCAGACGCGCGTCGTGCTCCTTCCATGAAGCACGTTGAATCTCAGAGAGGGCTCGCCACGGGTATTCATGGGATGCGAAGGTTCCGCACGATCGGCGCGGCCTTGACGCCCGATGCCTGCCATGGTCCGCGCGCGACGAGCAAGGCGGGTGCCAGAACGGTCGGGTTCCCGCTCTGCCTCGCAATCTGCGATGCGCCATGCAACAAGGCGCATGATCGCGCGCGTCCGGCCGCCCGCGAACCGTGCCGGGCCGTGCGAGCTGCAATCAATCCGCGGAATGCTGTTGCAGGCTGCGTTGTGCACCGACCGCCTGTCCCTGCCTCGCGCCTGACCGGGTACTGGCGCGGGCGACTCGGCTCGCGGGGGCTGATCGCAGTCCTCCTAATCGTACCGGTGACCGCGCACGCGGGCACGACCGCGCCTTCCGCGCCCGCCGCGCTTTTCGGTCCGTTCGAGCATGCGCCGATGAATCGTCCGCTGGTTCTGACCGGATCGTTCGGCGAGTACCGCCCGGGCCGCTTTCACGCGGGGCTCGACTATTCGACCGGCGAGAAGGTCGGAGAGCCGGTCTACGCGCCGCTCGGCGGTTGGATCGAACGCGTGCGCTCCTCGGGCGCGGGGTACGGCCGCTCGCTCTACCTGCGCGCGCCGGATGGCCGGCTGATCGTGCTCGGCCACCTCGATGCGTTCGACGAGCCGCTCGCCTCGTTCGTCGCGGCGGCGCAGGAATCGAGCGGCCAGTACGAGCAGGACCTGTGGCCGCCTGCATCCCGGATGAACATCCGGGCCGGACAGCGACTGGGTTGGAGCGGGCAGAGCGGCATCGGCGTGCCGCATCTTCATCTCGAGGTGCGTCGCTCCGACATGGCCATTCACCCTGGCCTGGCCGGCGCCGCGATCGAGGATCACGTGCCGCCGCGGATCGAAAGCGTGACGCTCGAACCGCTCGATGAAAACTCGTTCGTGATGCGCGGCCGCGGGCCGCTCACGATCGTCCTCGGGGCGAAGCCCGAAACGGTGCTGGTCGAGGGACGCCTGCGCGCCAGCGTCGAAGCGCACGATCCAGGCGAGCGCCGTGCGGATCTCGAGCCCTACGAGATCTCGCTCACCTGGGGCTCATCGTGGGTTGCCTGTCGCATGGACAGCCTGTCGTGGGCGACCGACATGGCCGAGGGCGATTACGTTTACGACCAGGGCCGCGCCGCCGCGCCCGGTCGGCACGCCGTGATGCTGTGGACGCCGGCTTATTTTCGCGCGCGCGTGATGCATGCCGGCGTTCCGGATTCGCTGGAGGCCGGAACCATCGAAGTGAGCGCGGGCGACCCGGCCCGCGCTCTGGTGCTCAAGGCGCGCGATCTTGCGGGCAACGCCTGCGAGCGCACGGTGTGGCTGCGAGGACCGCACGCGCGAGAGAGCGGAGCGGGCACCACGGCAATCGAGCGGGGTGGTGACGCGACGCCCGAGGCGCGCGGCTTCGATTTCGCGTCGCTGCCGCACGGGCGCCTGCGCGTCAGCTATCGGGGGGCGCCGGAGGGAATGCAGCGAGTGAAGATCGGCGTCTCGGGAGGCGACACCCGCCTGAGCGTGGCCACCTTGCGGGCGCAGGAGTGGTCAGTCGTGCTGCCGGTGCCCGCCGGGCAGTCGTCGGCCGCGTTTCAGCTCATCGGTTCGCAGGGAACGGCGGGACGCGCGTTCGATGAGGCAGGCCCCGCGTTCGAAATCCACCGGATCGGGAGGGGCAGCGGCACGACGCTCACGCTCGGCCGTGCATTTTCATGCGTCCTACCCGACAGCGCGCTGTTCGAGGAATCGGTGGTTCTGATCGCGAAGTCCGTTCGGTCGGCATCGGCGAGCGCCGAACTCAAGCCCGTGAGTCCGGTATACGATGTGGGTCCGGCATCCTTGCCCTTGCAGGCGCCGGTGCGCGTGAGGATCGCGAGCCCCGATGATCCGGCGACCGGGCTCTACCGGAATGACCCGGACGGGTGGGATTTCGTGGGGCGTTTCGCGCCCGCCGATTCGATGATCTTCGCCGATTCTCGCTGCCTCGGCCGTTTCGCTCTGTTTCGCGACGTTCTCGCGCCGCGCCTCTCGCCGAGGCGGCCGCCTTCGCACGCTGCCCGGGGCGCGCATTCCCGCTGGGCGCTCGAATGTTCGGTGGATGAGCGCGGAAGCGGCGTGAACGCGCGCGCGTCCTACGTAGTCGTAGACGGGATTCGCAGGCCCACCGAGTGGGACGCGGAACAGCGCGTGCTGCGCTGGCGGCCGCTCGCGCCGCCCGCGCGGGGCGAGCATCGCTACACGCTGGTGGCGAGCGATCGCGCCGGAAACGTCCGCCGTTCGAGCGGGCGCTTTGTGCTAGATTAGCCGCGAACGCACCGCTGCTCTCGCTCGCACGTCCGCCGGCTCGCGGCGGATGCCCCGTTGCGCAGGACGCGCCATGAAACACACGGACTTCGTCCACCTCCACAACCACAGCGACTTCTCGCTGCTCGACGGCGCGAGTTCGATCCCCGGTATGGTCAAGCGCGCGGCGGAGCTCCAGATGCCGGCTCTCGCATTGACCGATCACGGCTCGCTGTTCGGCGCGATCGAGTTCTACCTCGAGGCCCGCAAGGCCGGAGTCAAGCCGATCGTGGGCATGGAGGCCTACGTCACGCGCGGCAGCCGGCGTGACCGCACCCGCGAGACCGCCCACCACCTGGTGCTGCTGGCGCGCGACGAGGAGGGTTTTCACAACCTGATGAGGCTGTCCTCGTTCGCGTTTCTCGAGGGCTTCTACTACCGGCCGCGGGTCGATCACGAGCTGCTCTCCAGGTATTCGGCGGGGCTGCTCGCGCTCTCGGCCTGCCCCAAGGGCGAAGTGGCGACCGATCTGCTCGAGGACAACGAGGAAGGCGCGGCCCGCACCGCGCTCATGTACCGCGACATGTTCGGGGCCGAGAATTACTTTCTCGAAATCCAGAATCACGGGCTCGAGATCGAGGATCGCATCCGCGCCGGCGTCGCGCGGCTCGCTTCACGCACCGGGATCCCGGTGGTCGCGACCAACGACTGCCACTACCTGCGGCACGAACATGCCGACGCGCACGACGTGCTGCTCTGCATCCAGACTGGAAAGAACGTGGACGACCCCAAGCGCATGCGCTACACGACCGACCAGGTGTACTTCAAGTCGGCCGACGAGATGCGCGCGCGCTTCGCCGATCAGCCTCAGGCGCTGGTCCACACGCTCTCGATCGCCGAGCGCTGCAATCTGCAGATCCAGTTCGGCAAGCCGCTGCTGCCGGCGTTCCCGCTGCCCGAGGGAGCGACGTGCGCCGAGGACTACCTGCGCGAACTGGCGTGGAGCGAGCTGCGCCAGCGTTTTCGCGAGATCGGCGAGGCGGTGAAGCAGCGTTTCGATTACGAGCTCGACGTGATCTGCCGCATGGGTTTCGCGTCCTACTTCCTGATCGTGCGGGATTTCATCGCCTACGCGCGCTCGCGCGGAATCGGCGTGGGGCCCGGCCGCGGCTCGGTGGCGGGCTCGCTGGTGGCGTACGCGCTGCGCATCACCGACATCGATCCGCTCCAGCACGGGCTCATCTTCGAGCGGTTCCTGAATCCCGAGCGCGTGACGATGCCCGATATCGACATCGACTTCGACGATCTGCGGCGCGGCGAGGTGATCGAGTACGTGAAGCAGAAGTACGGCGAGGACAACGTCACACAGATCATCACGTTCGGAACCATGGGGGCGAAGGGCGTGGTGCGCGACGTCGGGCGGGCGCTGGGCCTCGCGGTCTCCGAAGTGGATCGCATCGCGAAGCTGGTGCCGGAGGGGCTCGGCATGACGCTCGAGCGCGCGCTCGAGCAATCGCCGGCGCTGAAGAACCTGCCGCAGAAGGGGCCGGTGCACGAACGGCTGCTGAAGAGCGCCCGGGTGCTCGAGGGCCTCGCGCGCCACGCCTCGACCCACGCCGCCGGCGTTCTGATCACGCCGGGACCACTGCTCGATTACGTTCCTCTTTACCGTCAGAAAGACGAGTCGGTCACCACCCAGTGGGACATGAAGGCGATCGAGAAGGCCGGTCTCCTCAAGATGGACTTCCTCGGCCTGCGCACACTTTCGGTGCTCGCTGAAGCGGTCCGGCTGGTCGCGCGCCACCGCGGCGTGAACCTGGATCTGCCGGCGCTCCCGCTCGACGACGCGGCGGCGTATCGCGTGTTCCAGGTCGCCGAGACGGTCGCGATTTTTCAGTTCGAGTCGAGCGGCATGCGCGACCACCTGCGCCGGCTCAGGCCGACCGTGTTCGAGGACCTGGTGGCGATGAACGCGCTGTATCGCCCGGGCCCGATGGAGAATATTCCCTACTTCATCGACTGCAAGCACGGCCGGCAGGTCGCGCGCTACGACCACCCGGCGCTCGAGCCGCTCCTGAAGGGAACCTACGGCGTGTTCGTCTACCAGGAGCAGGTGATGCAGGCCGCGCACGACCTGGCGGGATTCACGCTCGCGCAGGCCGACGAACTGCGGCGGGCGATGGGGAAGAAGCTGCCCGAGGAAATGGAAAAGAAGCGCCGCCAGTTCATCGAGGGCTGCGTCCGGAACAAGCTCACCGCGGCCAGGGCCGAGAAGATCTTCCAGACCATGGAGAAATTCGCCGGCTATGGCTTCAACAAGTCGCACAGCGCCGCGTACGCGCTGCTCGCCTACCAGTGCGCGTGGTTGAAGGCGAATTACCCGGCGGAATTCATGGCGGCGACGCTGACCAGCGAAATGTCGGACAGCGCACGCATCGTGACGCTGATCGAGGAGTGCCGCCGGATGGGCCTCGAGATCCTGCCGCCGGACGTCGAGAGATCGGAATGGAAGTTCACGCTCGAGGAGGGTCGCGTGCGCTTCGGACTCGGCGCGGTTCGCAACGTCGGGCAGAGCGCGGTCGAGGCGATCGTGGCGGCGCGCTCGGGCGAGGCGGGCTTCCGCGACCTGTTCGATCTGACGAAGCGGCTCGACGGCCGCGCGGTCAATCGCCGCTCTCTCGAGTCGCTGGTCGCCGCCGGGGCCTGCGACGGGCTGGGCGCCGAACGGGGGGCGCTGTTCGCGGGCGTGACGCGCGCGCTCGATCATGCGGCGACGCTGCAGCGCGAGCGTCAGAGCGGGCAGTCGTCGCTGTTTGGCGGCGCCGCCGATTCGGTCGCGGTCGCCGCGCCGCCGCTCCCCTCGAGCCCGCCGTGGACCGGGCGCGACCGCAGCTCGCACGAGAAGGAAGTGCTCGGATTCTACTTCTCGGAACATCCGCTCGAGCAGCACCGGGAAGCGCTCCAGCGGATCGCGACCCATACCGTGGCCGACGCGCTCGGCCTCGAAGATGCTTCGGAGGCGCGGATCGCGGGACTGGTCGGCGAGATCAAGACCCTCACGACGCGCGCGGGCAAGGTGATGGCGATCGTCACCCTGGAGGACCTGAGCGGCCGCATCGAATGCACGGCGTTTCCCGAGGTCTACGAAATCGCGCGTCCGTTGCTGGTGCCCGAGGGGATCGTGGCGGTTTCGGGTCGCATCGAGGTGCGGGACGATCGTGGCGTCAAACTGCTGGTCTCGGAAGTGCGGGACTTCGACGAGGCGCGCGTGGTGTATCGTCCGGCGCTGCACATCGAACTACGCGCCGAGGAGATCAGCGAGGAGCGGCTCGAGGGAATCGACGGCGTGCTGTCGGCGAATCCGGGAGAAGCGGATGTCTACCTGCACCTGGTGAAGCCCGACCATTCGCGCGTGGCGATGCGCTCGAGGCGTTTCCGGGTCGCGGAGCGCGAGAGCGTCCTCACCGCGCTCCAGGAGCGTTTTCCCACCCTGCGCGTGCGTTGGGGGAGGGGGGCGTTGTGAGCGCGTGGCTCGACTTCGAGAAGCCGGTGCTGGAACTCGAGCAGAAGATCCAGAATCTGCGTGAGAAAGCCGGGGCATCGGGGGGCGCCGCCCTGGAACTCGCGGAGCTCGAACGCCGCGCCGAGAGCCTGCGGCGTGAGGTCTACGCGAACCTGACCGCATATCAGCGCGTTCAGCTCGCCAAGCACCCGCAGCGTCCCTACACGCTCGACTACGTCGAACGCTGCTTCACCGACTGGACCGAGCTGCACGGCGACCGGCACTTTGCGGACGACCCCGCGATCGTGAGCGGGCTCGCGATGATCGATCAGCGCCCGGTGCTTCTGATTGGCCACCAGAAGGGCCGCGGCACGAAGGAGAATCTCATGCGCCGGTTCGGCATGCCGAACCCCGAAGGTTATCGAAAGGCGCTCCGGTTGATGCAGCTCGCCGAACGCTTCCAGGTCCCGGTCGTGACGCTGGTGGATACCCCGGGCGCCTATCCCGGCCTGGGGGCCGAGGAGCGCGGGCAGGCCGAGGCGATCGCGGTCAATCTGCGCGAAATGGCGAAGCTCAGCGTCCCGATCATCACGGTCGTGATCGGAGAGGGCGGCTCGGGCGGCGCGCTTGCGATCGCGGTGAGCGACGTAGTCCTGATGTTCGAGAACTCGGTCTACTCCGTGATCTCGCCCGAGGGCTGCGCCGCGATCCTGTGGCGCGACGGCAAGAAGGGTCCACTGGCGGCCGAGGCACTCAAGCTGACGGCCCCGGATCTCGAGCGTCTGGGCGTGATCGAGGGTATCGTCCCGGAGCCGGTCGGAGGGGCGCACCGCGATCCCGCGGCAGCTGCCGAGGCCCTCAAGAAAGCAATTCTGCGGCACCTCGATGCGCTGAGCGGGGTATCGCCTTCTGAGCGGATGGATCGCAGGCTGGCGCGCTTTCGTCGCATGGGGGTGTATCGGGAGAATCCGGCCTGATCGACGGGCCCGCGGCTTGACCGCGTGAAAACCTCGTTGTTAGACTCGACCAAGCGCGCCCCGTGCGCCGGCCCCTGCGAGGAATCCCGATGGTCTCAGGTGACGCCTTGAATCCGGCCGCGCGCTGCGGCAAGAACCTGTCGAACGGCGCCGCGGCTCGATCGACCTCAACCGCTTCGCGACATCGAGGAGTTCCATGCCTCTGAGCCCCGATCTGCTCAGCATTCTCGTGTGCCCCGCGTGCAAGGGTGACCTCGCCTACGACGCCAACGCCCAGACGCTGACCTGCTCCGCGTGCCGCCTCCGTTACAAGGAGGTGGACGACATCCCGGTCATGCTCGTGGACGAAGCCGAAAAATTCTGACGCCCCTGCGACCTTCCTTCATGCCCCGTCTCCTGCGCGCGCGATGCGGTCGGGCCGCGGCGGCCGGTGGGCCGTGTCGAACGCCGGCCGTGGCGAACGCGGACCGGTGGTCGCTGGCCGTGACCGTGGGCGGCGCGTGGTCGCTGGTGTTCGTTGCGCTGGTGACGGGCTTCGCGCTATCGGCCATGACGCGCGCCGTTGCCGCGGCGCCGGTCACCCGCATGCCCGCCGCGCGCGTTCCGGTCGTGCCCGCGCCCGCCACGCCCGAGCCGGCGAGGGTGGAGCCGGTCGCGCCGGCTGCGCTTCCCGCGGCAGAGGTGGTTCCCGATTCGCGCAACGCCGACCTCAGGATGCTGCCCTCGGGCGGCTCGGCGATCCACTTCGAGGTCAAGGTTCCCCCGCTCGAGTTGATCGCGATCGAGAGCGACGGAGCTCCGGGCGGTGCGTTGCGCGCGAATCTCGAGGGATACGAGCCGTTCGCCCCACGTCGTGGCCCCGCGCTGCCGGAGCGGATCGTGGTGGTCGCGGTTCCGCCGGCCGGTGACGTTCGTGTGCGCGCACAAGGCGCGGGGGGGGCGGTGCGAGAAGACGTCACGCTCGAAGGCAGCGCGCTCGCGCAGGCGCCGCGCGCGGGAGTGGCGACGGCGTCGAGTCCGGCAGAGGTGGCGGACGCGGAGCCCGCGCGATTGATCGAAGTCGGATGGTTGCGCAATCAGCGTGTGGCGCGTGTCGCGATCCACCCGGTGACGTACGACGCGGCACGGAGGCGCGTGACGACGTACTCACAGGTGGACGTGGTGCTGGAAGTCGCGCCGGTCGGGGATCTCGGCTTGGGCGAGCCGAACGATGCGTTCGAGGGCGTCTATCGCGACCTGCTGATCAACTATGAGCAGGGCCGGCGGTGGCGGCGTCCGGCGGCGGCGGGCGCGCGATCCATGGCCCCCGGCAGTCGCGCCGATCTGCGCCGCTTCGCGGTCACGGCCTCGCCCGAGACCAGCGTGTACGCCGGGCGGCTGTGGGTGAAGCTCAAGGTGACGCAGCCCGGATTCTACAAGGTGAGCTTCGGGCAGCTGCGAAATACGGCGCTGTTCACGCAGACCGGCTCGGCGCAAGACACCATGAACGCGCTCGACAGCCTGAGGCTCTTCACGTGGCCGGGCACCCCGGTGCTGCCCGAGAAGAGCTTCTGCGATTCATGCGACTACCGCGAGGTCGGGATTCAGATCGTGGACGTTGACAACGACTATCGGTTCGTCAACAACACGGACTACTTCTATTTCTTCGCGCTCGGAGCCAGCGACTGGCTCGACGCCTACGATCCTTCGCGCACCGACTCCACGTATCTCGACCACCCGTACGAGACCCGCAACTTCTATTACCTGACGCTCGCCACCGCCGCCCAGCCGGTGGGAGGAACTCCGGTCCGTATCCTCTCCGTGGGCGGGGCGGTGACCGCGAATCCGGCCACCACGCCCACGACGTTCGACGCGCGCGCGCGGATCGAGCGCGACGTCGAATACTTCCCCGACGCCACGCCGCTGCGCGGGCACCAGAAGCTGTTCTGGGAGAAGTGGATGTGGCGCGGCCTTTCGCTCGGGCAGTCCTACGCCGACACCTTCAGCCTCAGCGGATGCGACTTCTCTCAGCCGCTTCGCTTCCGATTGCGCGCCTGGGGGCTGTCGCATTGCGACAGCGCCTTCTGCACGGTCTGCCTGCCCGGCCACCTGCTCGACGTGTCGCTCAACGGCAACGCCGCGCTCGCTCACATGGGCTGGTACGACGACACCGGCGTCACGTTCGATTCCGTGCTCGCGGCGCCCGGCAGCCAGTTGATATCGGGCATCAATACTCTGGTGGTCGGAGTCCCGCAGCCGAGCAGCCTGCTCCGCGAGGACCGCTCCGCGCTGGCGTGGATCGAGCTCTATTACCAGCATCTGCTGACCGCGACCAACGATCGGCTCACGTTCGACTCGCCGGCCGCCGCCGACAATTTCCGATTCGGGGTGGACGGATTCACGAGCGCGACGGCCCCGCGGGTGTTCGACGTGACGGACCCGCTGGCGCCGTTCCAGATCACGTCCTTCGGCTACGACAGTATCGGGGCAAGCTCGTGGCGGCTGACGTTCGAGCGGCCGCAGAGCGGGCGGCGCCACTACCGCATCCTGCCGGATGCCGGGATCGTCTCGTTCCCGAGCGCCAGCATTTCGGATGCCCCGGCGACGAGTCTTCAGAACTTGCGCTCGCCGACGCTGGGAGCCGATTTCATCGTGGTCTATTTCGATGCGTTCGCCGCCGCTGCCGAATCGCTGGCCGCCTGGCGACAGACCCACCTGCCCCTCTCGGGAGGTGGAACGGGCCCGTCCCGCACCATGATCGTTCCGGTCTCGGCGCTCTACGACCAGTATTCGGGTGGCCGCACCGATCCGGCCGCGATTCGAAATTTCCTGCGCTCGGCGTGGGACCACTGGCGGATTCCGCAATTGGCCTACGTGACGTTGCTGGGGGACGCCTCGTTCGACTTCAAGAACATCACGGGCCACGCGCAACCCAACTTCCCGAGCTGCCTGCTGCCGGCCTACGAGAACGGCTTCGATCCCTCGGTATTCCTCGACGAGTGCTCTCCGATCGGCCGGCAATTCGCGAGTGACGACTGGATCTTCAACCTGGATTCGGCGCAGGCGATCATCCCCGACGTTCAGGGGGCGCGCATCCCGGTCGACGACGAGTTGAGCGCGATGGAATACGTGCGGAACAAGATTCTGTTCTTCGAGCGCAACGCGCCGCTCGGAGAATACCGCAATCGCGTGATGCTGGTGGCCGACGACGACAAGCAGGGCAAGGAAGACATTCTGCACTGGCTGCACGTCCAGCAGACCCGCGACCTCGACACGCTGTCCACGCCGTCGCACATCGACCGGCGCTATGTCTATCTGCACAAGTATCCGACCGGCCCGGGCTCGACCAAGCCGGGAGCCAAGGCCGACATCAAGAAGAACCTGGCAGAAGGCGTCGCGATCTGGAACTACGTGGGCCACGGCAGCCCGTTCAAGATCGCCGACGAAGGCGTGTTCCTCGATGTCGACACCGGCACGTTGACGAACGCCACCATGCTTCCGCTGTTCGTGTCGGCATCGTGTGACGTGGGCAAGTTCAACGATCCCGCGGTGCAGAGCCTCGGCGAGCGGCTCATCACGCAGCCGGGCGGCGGCGCGATCGGCGTCATCTCGGCGACCGAGCTGGCGTTCGCCAATCAGAACGCCACGCTCAACCAGACCCTCTATGACGAGAGTTTCCGGCGCGACCCGCTGAGCGGGCGCTATTTTCAGACCGTGGGAGAGGCGCTGCTGGTCGCCAAGCAGCAGGCGACCGAGACCACTCAGAAATACGAGCTGCTGGGTGATGCCGCGCTGCGGCTCAACCTGCCGCGCGAATCCGTCGAGCTCACGCTCTGGGATTCGGCGGGGGCCGTACCGCTCACGGATCTGCAGACCGGACAGACCGTGATGTTCAGGGGAAGCGTGCGGGATCGCCCCGGCGGCACCACGCTGCCGTACGACGGCGTCGCTTCGCTCGAGATCGACGATTCGGCGCCGTTCGAGCTCACGCCGCCCTGCCCGGACGGCTGCGAGAGAGTGTTCTACGTCTACACCCCGGGAGTGATGTTCCGCGGCAACACGGGAGTGAGCGCGGGCTCGTTCCAAGGCCGGTTCGTGGTGCCGTTGGAGGCCGCGATCGGGGTGAGGGGCCGCGTGCGAGCCTACGTCACCGGACGATCGGGCGTGACCTCGTACGACGAGGACGGAGTCGGAGCGATCCGGACGCACTTCTCGACCGGAACGCCTCCGCCCGGGGATCAGCAGGGACCGCGGATCACGCTGTCGTTCCTGGGCGGCTCCGCCACCGTGAAGCCGAATGCCGAGCTGCGCGTGGACCTGTTCGATGCCAGCGGCATTCTCACCACCGGCCACAATCCGCAGAACGGAATCGTGGTGACGCTCGATGAGAACACCACGACACGCGTGGACATCACGCCGAGCTTCCGCTATGCCGCGAATTCTTACCAGTCGGGCACGGCTTCGTTCACGCTGCCGAACCTGGCGCAGGGAGCGCACAAGATCGAGGTGTCGGCGGCCGACAATCTGGCCTCCGGGCTCGCCGCCGGAGCGCACCGCAGCAAGGCGGTGATCGAATTCGAGGTCCAGGAATCGCCCCAGCTTCACATCGCGCGCGCGTACCTATTTCCCGATCCCACGTCATCGGGCGGACCAGCGAGCGGGGGAACCTTCGTGATCGACGCCCCGGGCGATTCGCTCAACGTGCTGCTCCGCATGTACACGGTGGCGGGCCGCCTGGTGCGCACGCTGCGATCGTACGGCGGCATCGGCCAGGTCCAGATCCCGTGGGACGGCCTGGACGAGGAAGATGAGCGGCTCGCCAACGGCGTGTATCTCTTCAAGGTGCACGTTTACGGGCGCGAGAGCGACGGGGCCAGCAGCCCCACGGAGCGGGCCGTCTCGGAAGGCCGTTTTGTGATCGTAAACCGTTAGAACTCGGTTCGCTGAAAAAGCTTGGAGCCGCAGGACCCCGATCGGTGTAGAATCATCGACTCTCATGCGGTCGGCTTGCCAGCCTGGAGGATATGCCGTCTATGCGCCTGCGTACGTCGTGGATCGTGATCTGTTTCATGGGAGGGTTGGCCATGCCCATGTCGGCATGGGCTCAGGGGACCGGCCGTTCGCTCGATATTCAGCCGGGTGCTCGCCAGAATGGCATGGGCGGCGTGGGTGTGGCCTTGCCCGATGACGCGACCGGTGTGACGTGGTGGAATCCGGCCGGCCTGGGCTTTGTGGACCGCTCCGCGGTTGAACTCACTTACGCTCAACTCGTGCCGGGGCTCGCCACCGACGTGAGCTATAACTACGGCACATGGGTGCAGCCGATCGGCGGATGGGGATCCCTGGGATTCAACATGGTGTTCCTCTCCTACGGCAGCAGCGAGGGCACCGACCCCGCGGGAAATCCGACCGGAACCTTCAGCTCGAACGAATTCTCGCCGCAGATTTCGTACGGAACGCGCGTGCTGCCCGACCTCGCGGTGGGCGCCACGCTCAAGTACGTGCGCATCCAGCTCGCGCCCTCGAGCGTGCAGGGTGTGGGTTCGACATTCGCGGTCGACGTGGGTGGCCTCTACCGGATCCCGGCGGCGCACCTGAATCTCGGCATCACGGTGCAGAACATGGGCCCCAGCGTGACGTTCATCAATGAGGATCAGGCCAGCCCGCTCAGCCGCAACCTGAAGATGGGCGCGGCGTGGGAGGCGCTCTCGAAGAAGCAGTTCGCGGCCACACTGGCGGCGGATTTCAATCAGTCGCTGGTCACCAACGAATTCCGGGTCTACAACACCGGGGTCGAGCTGCGCTTTGCCGACCAGCTGTCGGGCCGGCTCGGCTATTACTACGACCCGCTGGGCGACATTCAGGACCTCACGTACGGGCTCGGCATCAACTGGCGGAGCCTCTCGATCGATTTCGGCAGCATTCCACAGGCAAAGAACTCGGGGCTCGAAAACGTAAAGAAGATCACCCTCGGTTACCGGTTCTAGCGTCGCGGGCAACGGCCCCCGGAATTCCATTTGCGCGTCCGACCGTTCGTCACACTCCTGATCCTGTGGGCCGCGCTTCCCGGCGCGCCCGTGGCGCGCGCGGAATCGGCGCTGACCGTTCGGCGACTGATCGCCCCTGAGGATGCGGCGAAGCTCGCAAGGCGCGGCCCGCTCACGGCGTCGATCCTGACGCCGGACGACCAGAGGCATCTCGCCGATCTCGAGCATCGCTGGAGATCGTTTCCCGATCTGCAGAGCCGCGGCCGGATCGACTGGGCGCGCGTCGCCCACCGGCGGCGCGGCTGGCGAGCGCCCCACGCCGAGCGCGTGATCCGCGATGGGGCCGAGGTCACGGTCACGCCTCCCGACACGCTGCGCGTCGCGTTTCTGCGCATCGATTTCGCGCACGACCGTGGCGGATCGAGTTCGACCGGCGATGGCCGCTTCGACCTGAGCGGACCCGACACCACGCTGCCGCCGGTGGATCGCGCGCCGCACAATCGCTCGTTCTTCCTGAGCCATTTGGAAGCCCTCAAGCGCTACCATGAAGCTCAGAATTACGGTCGCACGGTCATCGTCGGCGACGTCTGGCCGCGCACACAGAACACCGCGTACAGCATGAGCGACATGGCCGATCTGGGCCCGTGGAAGTTCAGCCAGAGCATCTACCGCGCGGCCGCCGACATGTTCCGCGGCATGATCGTCGCGGCGGACACGCAGTCGGTGCAGATGGGCGACCGCATCCCGTGGGATCAGTACGACCGCATCGTGCTGATCCATGCCGGCAGCGACCTGCAGAGCGACGTGCGTCAGGACAGCCCGCTCGATATCCCCTCGTTCACGATCGGCGTCACGGACACCGACGTGGTGTGGGTGCACGATATTCCCGCTCCGGGCGATTCGTTCCCGATCGACCGCGCCACGGTCGCGCCCGAGACCATCACGCAGGACGGTTACTACGGCGCGATCAACGGGGTGATGGCGCACGAGTGCGGCCACCTGTTCTACGGTTTCTTCGACGTCTACGATGTCGAAACCGGACGTCCGATCGTGGGCTACTGGAGCCTGATGGACACTGGAAACCAGGTCGGCTCCCAGGTCGTGCTGCCGGATGGATCGATCCTGTTCGCGACCGGATTGTTGCCGCCCGCCATCGATCCCTACCAGCGGCAACTGACCGGCGACGCGCTGCGCCCGGTGGAGGTGAGCTACACCGACACCACCGCGATCCAGAACATCGAGCGCCATCCGGATCTCCGCCGGGTGCGGCTTTCGAGCGACGAGCACCTGCTGATCGAGAACCGCTACCTCGCGCCGTCCGCCGTGGTGGTGCTGGATCAGGATTCCCTCACGCACGTGGTGCTGGGCCCCAGGCTGCCGGACCGGTTCGAATACGACGCGCTGTTGCCCGCGGGCGGCCTGCTGGTCTGGCACGTGGATGAGAGCGTGATTCCGTTCGAGACGTATTTCCCACTCGACACGTCGCTGCGCGTGAACCCCGATTTCGGCGTCAACACGAATCCATTTCGGCTCGGTCTCTCGGTGGTCGAGGCGGACGGGCTCGGCGACCTGGGCGATCCCAGTTCGCCTTACATTCTCGGGGCCCCGTTCGATCCGTTCTTCATGAGCAACAATCCTCTTCTGGGCGACAGCACGCATCCGAATCTGATTCCGAACACGCCCACGCGTCCGCATGTCGCGATCCGGTTCACGGATGATCCCGGACCGACCATGCACGTGCTCGCGCAGCGGACCTGGCAAATTCCCGGCTGGCCGATCGCGACCAGTTTCCCGAAGGGAGGGCCCCGGCTGCTCGCGGTCGACGCCGACGGCGACCGCCTGCCCGAAGTGTGCTTGGCAGGAGGCGACCCCGCGGGGCCCGACAGCACGTCGCTGTTCGCGGTGCGCGTGGACGGCACCGGACTTTTCGGCCCCGACCTTCCGTTCGCGCAGCTCGACCGGCGACCGCAACCGGCCATGGCCGCCGTGGCGACCGGCGAATTCGCCGGTGCCGGAGCTCTCACGCCCGGCCCCTCGCTGTTCGCGGTCTCGACCGTGCCCGATGGACCCGACCTGTCGTTCGCGGGTGGCAGGGTGTGGCTGATGGATCATTTCGGCCAGCCGGTTCCAGGTTGGCCAGCCGCGCTGCCGTCGATCGTCACGACGCCGCCCGTGATCGTGGGGATCTATCCCAACTCCTTCGTGATGGTCGGGTGCGCCGATGGCCGGCTCTACGCGTTGCGCACCGATGGTTCGGTGCTGAGCACCACGTCGCCCGCGCTGCCGGCGCCGGTCACGGGGCGCCTCGCGGCGTACCGGCTGCCCGGGAGCGACAGCTGCTTCGTGGTGGCGTTCGCCGACACCGCCGGTGACGTAAGCACGCAGATGATCGGATCGTGCCCGCTGTTTCTGGTGCCGCCCGCAAACGCGGGCTGGACTCGAGCCGTCGGCGCGCACGGCTGGCTTCCCGATTTCCTGTGGGTGACGCTGGATGGCAAGGGCGCATCGAGCGACCGCGTCTGCTCCGCGACCGAGCCCGATCTGGTGGTGAGAGACACCGACCGGCTGCTCGCGTTCTGCGCGGCGGGGGATGCGATCCCGGGCTGGGGGCAGCCGCTCGGCGATGCGCTGGTCGGGGGACTCGCGGCGGGCGACATCGATGGCGACGGTTTTCCCGAAATCGTCGCGCAGACCGTTCATTCGAAGGTGGTGTTCGTGAATCGAACCGGGCATCCGACTCCGGGCTGGCCCAGGCCGGGAACCAGCGAAAGCCTCGCGAGCGACAGTTCGCCGCTCGCGCTCGATGTGACGGGCGATGGGCGCACCGCGATGGTGGCGCTGAACGGCAGCGGCATGCTGGTCGCGCTGGATGCCTCGGGCGCGGCGCCACCGGGCTGGCCGCTCGCGACCGGGGCGGGCGCGGCCGGATCGCCGCTCGCGACGGACTTCAATGCCTACGACGGGATGTTCGAGATCGTGGCTCCGGATCATCTGGGGCGCCTCTACGCCTACAGTCTCGCGCTCCCCTCGAGCGGTGAAATCGCGAGCCCGTGGAAGATGCTGGGAGGAGATCCGGGCCGATCGTGCTGGCTGCCCGATGACCGAACGTCGTCCGCCCCGCCGCCCTCGGCGGGTCCGCTGGTCACGGGCTCGTTCAAGGTGTATCCCAATCCCGCGCGGCGCAGCCCGGTCACGTTCGCCTACTCGCTCACCGAGCCGGCCCAGGTGCAGTTCGATCTGCTCGACACGTCGGGGCAAACGGTGGCATCGTTCTCGCGCTCAGGGCATCAGGCCGACAACGTCGAGAGCTGGGATCCCGGCCGCCTGCCGGCCGGCCTCTACGTCGCGCGGGTGAAGTTCCATGCGGGAAGCCGGGAGCAAACGCAAGTGATTCCGGTCGGGGTGTTGCGATGAGGCGCTGGGCCGCGTTCGCGGCGGGCATCGGTGGGCTGACGCTGGGGGTCGCCGCGGCATGCTGCGATCCCGCGCCGCCTTCCCTGGAGCTGCGCGGCTCGCAGCTCGCGTATCCGCTGGTTTCGGGAGAGCAGCGGCCGGACCTGGTGCTTGCCCAGCGCACCATCGAGCGGCGGTGGGGGCCCTCGGACGACTCCACGTATCGCGAGGTCAGCGTCCCGGGCTGGAAGTCCGAGGGCGGCGCGCTCGCGATGTCGGCGCTGGTCCCCGGGACCGGACAGCTGTATTGCGGCGCGCGCAGCGGCTATCTGTTCCTGATCGGAGAGGCGATCGGCATCTACCAGACCGTGCACCTGCTTCACAAGGCGAATCAGCTCGAGAAGGAGGCGCGCGCCTACGCCGGGAGTCCGCTCGATTCGACCAGCCGTTTTGCGTTCGACACCTACGAGAAGCGGGGCGGCCAGGACGTCGCGGATCTGCAGGCGATCTACTACGCGGATCCCAGCCTGTTCTTCTATCTGATCGCGCGCGACGAGCGCTACCGGATTGGATGGCTCGACTACGGCTACGAGGAGATCATGCGCGAGCAGTTCATCGAGGATCGCGACAACGTCGAGCAGCGCCGCAAACGGTCGCGGGTGTTCCGCTCGGCTCTGTGGGCGAACCATCTGGTGGCGGCGTTCGACGCGATGCGGGCCGCGCGCCTCGTGAATCTGCCGCTGCGGCAGAGCCTGGATCTGAGAATGAAAGCCGGATGGCGACAGGGATCTCCGACTGTGACCGCCGTGCTCGAGAGAAAATTCTGATGCGCCCGCGGAGCGGAATGCTGGCGATCGCGATCGGGATCGGGATCGCCGCCGCGATCGCCGCCACGACCGCGGCACGCGCCTCCACGGGACCCCTGGCGCCGTCCGGATTCGGCCGGATCGCGCCGCCGCTCCCGGCGCTCGCGCTCGACGTTCCACTCCTGCTCGCGCGCGTGACGGGAGGGCATCCAAAGGGTTCCCCGCACGGTCCGCTCGACGCCGAGCGCGCCCGTCTCATGCTGCAGTCCCTGACCGTGCCGGGCTGGGGGCAGGCCCGCTCGGGACATCCCACCGCCGCGAAGACTTTCTTGCTGATCGACGCGGCGATCTGGACCTCGCTGGTGGCGTTCGAGGTGCAGGATCATCTGCGCATCGAATCTTCGATCCACACCGCGCAGCTGTTCGCGGGAATCGACCTGCACGGGCGCAGCGATCAGTACCGCCGCGTGGTGGGCTCGTTCGCCAGCAGCGAGGAATACAACCGGCTGGTGGTCTACCGCGATGCGGCGAACCTGTATTACAACGACCCGGACAACTACCGCGCCTACATCGCCGCGCATTCGATCGGCGGCTCGGACGCCTGGGCGTGGACCGATCAGGCGAGCTTCGAGCGCTACCGGGGTCAGCGCAAGAACGCGGAGCGCGCCGCCCAGCGCGCGAACACGGCGCTGACGCTGGCGCTCGCGAACCGGCTGGTGAGCGCGATCCATGTCGCGGGCGTGGGGCGCGGAGCGCCGCATCGCGATCACGCGCTGCGCCTCGAGTTCGCACCGGATCCCGAGCGCGGGCCGGACGCGGTGCGTTGCGGGCTCTCCGCCCGCTTCTGAAATCGCGGGAGGTTGGATGCTTGGCGTGCTGTGTGCGCTCGCGGCGCTGGCGGCCGCGGGAGCGCGCGCCGATTCGCTTCGCGCGCGCGTGGTGGCCACCCCGCTCGCGATTCCCGCGGCCTTGGCGGGACTTTCCGCCGTGGAGCCGGCCGGGATCGCGCTGGACGCGTTCGGCCGCCTGTTCATCAGTGATGCGAGGCAGCACCGCGTGATGAGATTCGATTCCGCGGGCACCTGGCTGGGCGCCGAGGGCACGCTGGGGAGCGAGCCGGGAGAATTCCGCCGCCCGGGAGCGCTGGCGCTGTCCGGCACTCTCGATCTCGTGGTGCTCGACCGCGAGAATCGCCGTGTGGTGCGCTACGACCACTGGGGTCACCTGCGGAGCGTGCGCATCGACCTCGCGGATCCGGCGCTCGAAGAGCGGATCGGGCGCGTCGATCCCGCCGACATCGCGACCGATCGCGGCGGCGCGCTGGCGCTCGTGGATCGCGATGCCGACCGGGTGCTGATCTTCGACTTCTCGGGGAATTTCCTGCGCGCGCTGGGAGGATTTGGCGATCTTCCGGGCTTGTACCGAGGCCTGTCGGGCGTGGCGTTCACGCCGCGCGGCGACCTCGTAACGACCGAGCGCGCCGGCCGGAGGCTTCAGCAGATCGATCCGGGCGGGCGCTCGCTCGCGAGCTGGTCGCTCGCGGTCCAGGCGGGACGCGGCGCCCTGCCGGTGGCGGTGGACGAACGGCAGCGCATCGCGGTGGCCGACGAATCCGGCGGCCGCCTGTGGTTGTTCGATCCGTCCGGCCGCGTGCTCGCTACGTGCTCCGGCCTGCGGGCGCCTCGCGCGCTGTCGTTCTCGCCGGACGGTTCGCTGTGGGTGGCAGGGGGAGATGGAGCGAGCGTCCTGCGCATCCGCTTCGAGAGCGCCATTCGCGACAGCGCGCACGCGGAGTAGAGGCAGGATGAAGCGGCAAATCCTGGATCGCGCGGCGATCGCGTGCGGGTTGATGCTGACGGCCGCGGCAACCCGTGCACATGCGGGCGATCCCGCGTGCGGGGTGATGATGGTTGTCCCGCGCGCCGGGGCGCTCGTGATCTCCCTGCCGCACACGTTCATTCGCGCGCATTCCGATTCCGTGTGGTCGTCCCGCGGGGCCTGGCGCTCGGGCGCGGATTACAGTCTCGATCGCCTGCGCGGCGAGCTGCGGCTGTTGCGCGAGGCGGCGCCGGGCGAGACGCTGCGCGTGCGGGGCTGCTGGCTGATCGACCCGCCCCCGCTCGAAGTGCAGCACGACCGATATCGTCCGGCCGCAGCGGGCCGCGACAGCGCGCCGGCCGCATGGGCGCCGCCCGAGCCGCGTCCCGTCACGGCGCACGCCGCGGCGCCGCCCTCCGGCGCGTCGCTGGCGCTCACCGGGAACAAGACGCTCGCGGTCGAATTCGGATCCTCGCAGGATGCCGTGCTGCGCCAGTCGCTCGATCTCGCGCTCAGCGGATCGGTCGCGCCCGGCGTGCAGCTGACGGGTGTGCTCTCGGATCGCAACACGCCGATCACCGCGGCGGGCACGACGCTCGATCTGCAATCGGTGGACCAGGTCCGCATCGAGCTGGCGGCGCCGCAGGGGGGAGCGACGCTGGGGGATCTGTCGCTGCGCCTCGAGGAGGGCGAATTCGCGCGTCTGGAGCGCCGGCTGCAGGGCGTCCGGGCGGAGTGGGGAGCGGGCGGCGCCCACGCGCTCGCCTCGGCCGCGAGCGCGTCCGGTGAATATCGCCGCATCGAGCTGTACGGGACCGACGGCCTGCAGGGGCCCTATTTGCTCACCGATCGCGATGGGGGGACCGGGATCTCGGTCGTGGCGGGAAGCGAAATCGTGGTGCTGGACGGGGCGCGGCTTTCGCGCGGCGAAACCGCCGACTATTCGATGGACTACGAGCGGGCGCGACTCACGTTCAGCAACCGGCATCTCATCACGGCGGGGTCACGCATCACGGTGGATTATCAGTTCACGCTGCGGCGCTACCGCCGCAACTTCAGCGCGGCGAGCGCGCGCTGGGAGCACGGCGCGTTCTCCGGATTCGCCCGCCTGCTGAACGAGGCCGACGACCGGGGACGCCCGATCGGCGTCACGCTCAGCGCGGAGGATCGGCTGGTGCTGGCGGCCGCAGGGGACTCCGCGATGCGCGCGATCGGACCCGGGGTGACGGCGGGCGCGGGAGACTACGACACGGTGCGCGTCAGTCCTCAGTCCCTGGCATTCGCGTTCGCCGGACCGGATTCCGGACACTACTCGGTTCAGTTCGCGCCGGTCGGAGCGGGCCGCGGCGACTATGTGGATTCGGCGGTGGTGGCCGGGCGCACTGCGTACCGCTACGTCGGATCCGGGCTCGGCGCCTTCGTCGTGGGGCGCCGGCTGCCGCTGCCGGAATCGCACGGACTGTGGGCGCTGGGGGCCGGCGTGCGCTCGGGCGCGGCGTCGATCGAAGTCGAGGGCGCGGGATCGAGGCTCGATCCCAACACATTCTCCGGGCTCGACGCCGGAGGGCACGACGGCTTCGCGGGGCGCGCGCGCGTGCGGCTCGAGCGGCTGGGCGATGGAGCGCTCGGCGGCGTCTCGCTCGAACTCGAGGGTCGCGCCGTGGATGAGCGCTTCGCGCCGTTCACGCGGCTCGAGCATCCGTTCGAGGCGGAACGGTGGGCGCTCCCGGCAGGCGCTGATTTCGCGCACGCGCGGCGCGCGAGCACGGCCGCCGAATGGCGACCGTCGGTTGGCGGGCAGCTGCGCGCCGATGCCCGACGGGTACGACTCGAAACGCGCGGGCGTGGAGTGGAATCGTACCGGCGCGTTCGAGACCCACGCGCTGTGGGAGCGCGCGGTCGCCGAGCACGCTTCATCGCTCCATTCGGATGGGGGTCGCGATCACGCGCGCGCCGAGGCACGCTGGCGCCTGCCATGGCTGGTGCCGATGATGCGCGCCGAGTTTGACGAGCGGCGCTTCCCGAGCGACAGCGGTCAGGTCGGCGACCGTTTCCGGCGCGCGGGCGGCGAGCTGGCAAGCGGTTCGCGGCTTGCGTGGCGCGCGACGGCCGGTGCCGACCTCAGGCGTGACGCCCGCCTGACCGCGAGCGGATTCGAAGACCAGTCGGAATCCCGCACGCTGCGTCTGGCGCTCGACACGCCGGCGGGCCGTGCGCTGACGGCTTCAGTGCTGGCCCAGCGGCACGACGTGATTCCGCTCGCGGATCCACGCCGCACGCGCAACGATCTCGCGAGCGCGCGGCTGCGCGCGGAGGACGCGCGTCGCGGTCTGCGCGGCGAGTTGGATACCGAGATTGGGTCGGAGGGTGAGAATCACCGCGTTCGAACGCTGGTCTACGCGGGGCCCGGGAAGGGAGCGTACGACGCGCTGGGAAATTTCGTGGGGACCGGCGACTACACTCTGACGCTGACCGTCAGCCCGGAGCTCGAGCGCGTCGCCCGCGCCGCGTCCCATGCGCGGGCGAGCTGGATGTTCGGCGAGGCCGAGGCGTGGCGCGGCTCGCGCGTCGAGCTCACGTACGAGAGTGAAGCGCGCCGGCCAGGCGGTCTCGAGCCGGGGGATGCGCTGGTGTCGCCGGGCGGGGCGCTCACGCAATCCGGGCTGGTGCGCGCCGGAGTGCTCGAGCGCCTGGAGTCGGATCTGGCGCCGGGATCGCGAAGCGCGGCGGTACGCGCCCGGCTCGAGCGGCGCGTGAGCGCCGATCGCACGTTCGACAATTTCACGCAGACCACCGACGACCGGCAGATCAGCGTCCGCTGGCGTCTTCGCCCGAGCCGGGTCGTGAGCGGCGAATTCGAAGCGCTCGCGAGGCAGCAGGTCGCCACGCAATCGGTGAAAACGTTCTCGAGCTACCATCGCGCGATTGATCAGCGCGGCGGATCGGCCCAGTTGATCGCGACGCCGGATTCGCGCGTGCGCGTGGTCGCGGTCGCGGAGCTGAGCTGGGCGCGGCCCACGGACCAGCCGCAGGCCACGCGCACGCTCGCGGTGGGGCCCGACCTGGGGCTGACGATCGGCCGGCGCGGCCGCGCGGAACTGACGTTCCGGCGCGCGTTCGTGAACGGGCCCCCCGCGGTGTCGCTGATTCCGAGCGCCGACCCGGCCGGGGCGCCTCACTGGCAGGGCACTTCGCGCTTCGACTATCGCCTGCTCGAGAGTTTCACGCTCGGAGTCTCGGGACAGGTGCGCGAGTTCACCGGACATCGCGCGGTGGTGACGGGCCGCGCCGAGATGAGGGCGTTCTTTTGAGGCCCGCGGGGCGAAACCCGGGGTCCGTGCGCCCGGCCGGAAGGACGTGGCGGCGCTCACGCCCGCGTCGGGCGCAAGCGTGCGCGCTGGCTTGCACGCGCCTGTGCACGGTCGTGGAGGCGATGATCGCGATCGCGATCGCGCTCAGCGCGGTGGCGCCCGGGGCGGCCGCACCGGCTTCGGTGGAGGTGCGGCTCGATTACCGCGGAAGCGTGGTCGGGGTGCGCGAGGCCGACGCGTTGTTCGCGGGCGCGCTGCGATCGCCGCGCGATTCGATGGCGATCGCAGGTGGAAGGAGCGCGCTGGCCGCGCGACTGCAGGCGCTCGGTTACCTCGATGCCGCGGTCTCCGCGAACTGGGAGATGGCCGCGGCGCCGCAGTTGCGGGTCGAGGTCCGCGAGGGCGCGCGCTATCGCGTGCATTCGGTGGCGTTCGAGACTTCCTCCCCGGCGGAATCCGCGGCGTTCGCGCGCGCGCTCCCGATCGCACCGGGAGAGATCGCCTCACCGCCCGTGATCGCGGCGCGCATCGAACGCGCGATCGAGACGATCTCGAGCGACGAATATCCGTACGCGGTGCTGGGGGTAGGGCGCTGGGATGCGGACTCGGGCCGCGTGCGGCTCGCCTTCTCGGGCGCGCTCGGGCCTCGCGTGACGATCACCGACGTGCGCATCGAGGGTCTGCGATCGACCCGGCGGGAGGTTGCGTTGCGCGCGATGGGCCGGTTGAGCGGCGATCCCTACCGGCGCGCGGCGGCGGAGGACGCGCGGGACCGCCTCGATGCGCTGGGACTTTTCCGCAGCGTGACGTTCGAGGGGCTCGAGGGCGAAGGGGACTGGAGCCGCGCGCACCTCATCTACCGGGTCGAGGAGCCGCGCTACAATCAGTTTGAGGCGGCCGTGGGCCTCCAGGGCCAGGGTGGCGCCGTGGGTCTCGCGCATCTCGAACTGGGCAACCTGCTCGGGACCGGCCGCGCGCTGGGGCTGCGCTGGGAATCTCGCGGACACGGTGTGACGCAATTCGGCGCGAGAGCGAGCGAGCCGCAGCTGTTCGGACAGCCGCTGCGCCTCGAAGGCCGCCTCGACCAGGACGTCCAGGACACCATCTTCGTCCGTACGCGCTGGGGAGTGCGGGGCGTGTACGCTCTCTCGGGCCGCGAGCGCGTCGAAGCCGGATACGAGGAGGAGCGCGTGGTGCAGGAGTTCGACGAGGTCGAGGAGGCGAATCTGGAGAACACGATCTTCGCGTTCGAGCACAGCACGCTCGATCAATCGCTGGCGCCGCGCCGCGGGACGCGCGCACGATTGACCGGGACGGAAGTGTTCAAGCGCGAGCGCCTGCGCCCCGAAGGCACGCGCACCGCGCGCGCGAGCGTGGCCGAGGTGCGGACCGAATGGCACCGGCCGCTCACCGCCGCGACCGGACTCGCGCTCGAGGTGCAGGCGGCCGGCCGGTTCAGCTCGGAGCGCATCCTGCCGGTGTTCGAACGCTATCCGATCGGAGGAGCGACCACGCTGCGCGGTTACGACGAGGAGCAGTTCCGCGTCAACCGCTACGCGCTCACGCGTCTCGAGTGGGGCAGGTTTCTCGGGGAGGGCGGCCAGCGCGCGTTTCTGTTCTGGGATCATGCGTGGATGGCCACGCGGGTCGAAGCGGCCGATGGCAGCGACCACGAGGAGCGAATCGCGCGCGACGGGTTCGGATTCGGTCTGCGCGTGGCGGCGGCCGGGGGCCTCGCGGGCGTCGACTACGGGCTCGCGGCCGGCCGGCCGCCGCTCGAGGGCAAGATCCACGTGCGACTCGTGAGCCAGTTCTGATGCGGCCGCGCTCATGACGCTGGCTCGTCGCGTCGAAAAAGTGTTCGCCGAAGACGGACCTCTGGCCCGCGGCTGGCCACGATACGAGCGCCGCGATGCGCAGGTGGCGTTGTCGATCGAGATCGCGCGCACGCTCGAGCACGGCGGAGTGCTGCTGGCCGAAGCGCCCACCGGAGTCGGGAAGTCCCTGGCCTATCTGGTCCCGGCCGCGCTGCTTTCCCGGGAGAGCGGCGGTCGCGTGGTGGTGGCGACCTGCACCCGCTCGCTTCAGGATCAACTGGTCGAGCGCGACCTGCCCGCGCTGCTCGAAGCGCTCGGCGTGTCGCTGCCCTCTGCCCGGCTCAAGGGCAAGCAGAACTACCTTTGCACGCGGTCGCTCGAGCTCGAGGACGGTCCGGCTCCCGACGAAGCGGAGTTGATCGAGTCGCTGCGCGGCTGGTCGCTGACCGAGACCGAAGGCGATCTCGACCGCTTCGAGTGCGATGACCCGGAAGGATTCCGCCGACTGCGCCCGCGGATCGCGACCGACCCCGCGGCCTGCACGGCGCTCACCTGCCGACGCGGGCGCGAGTGCTTCTGGACGCGTGCGCGCCGCCGCGCCTCGGAGGCGCAATTGTTGATCGTGAACCACGCGCTGCTGTCGCTCTCGGGCGAGAGCGACGGCCTGCTTCCGGAGTTTGACGCGCTGATCGTGGACGAAGCGCATCGCCTCGAGGGGGTGCTGCTCTCGCAGCTCGAACGCTCGGTGTCGCGCCAGCGTTTCGAGGATCTGTTCCGCCTGCTGGGCAGCGCCCGCGAGCGCCGCGCTGGAAACGCGCGAGCGCGCGGCGGACTGCTCGCACGACTGCGCGGTTACGCGGCGCCGCTCCTCGCGCGTCGCGAGTCCGGCGAGGGCGTGAGCGGGGTGCTCGATCGGCTCGTCGCTCGCATCACCGAGGCGCGGATCGACTCCGGACGCCTGTTCGATCAATTGTCGCTGGGCCCCGCAACCGGTCCCTATGCCCGGCGGCTGCGCTACCAGTCGACCGCCGAACTGCTCGGTGGCGAGCTTGGAGCCCTGGAGGCCACGCTCAAGCACTGCAACGAGTTCGCGCGCGGACTTCATCATGTGGCCGAAGCGATGGGGAGCATGGAGTCAAGCCGCGGAGAGGAGTTCTCCGCGGAACTGGACCAGGTTTCCGCGCGTTGGACGGCACTCGGCTCGGATCTCGATGAACTGACGCAGGCCGGGGAGCGCGATCGCGTCTACTGGCGCAGCAGCGGCGGACGCGGGCTCGAGCTGCACGGAACGCCGCTCACCGCCGCCGACCACGCGCGGCGCCTGGTGCTGTCGCGGGCGCGGGCCGCGGTGCTGACCTCGGCGACGCTCTCGGCCGCGGGCGACTTCTCGTTTCTCGCCGGACGCCTCGGGATCGGGACCGAGGGAGGGCTGCCGTACGAGGTCGCGATCGCGCCGTCGCCGTTTCCGCTCGCGCGGCAGATGCGCGCCTATGTCTACACCGGCGGCGGCGACGAAGCCGACGCCGTCAGTCAGGTGGTGGCGGAGCTGGCCCGTTCGGGCCGCAATCAACTCGTTCTCTTCACGGCGCACGAGCGGCTGCGGCGCGCGCGGGAGAAGCTGCTCGACCGCTTGCCTCCGAGCCGGCTGCTGCTGGCGCAGGAATGGGACGGGCCGGCCGGGCTGCTCGCCGAACGTTTTCGCGCCGCGCGCGGCGCCATCTTGCTCGGGGTCCAGAGCCTGTGGGAAGGTGTGGACTTCCCGGGCGAATCGCTCGAAATCGTGGTGGTCGCGAAGCTGCCGTTCTCGGTGCCGGACGAACCGCTGGTGGAGGCGCGCGCGGAGCGCATGCGCGAGCGGGGAGAGGATCCGTTCATGGGCGACGCGGTGCCCGATGCGGTGCTTCGTTTCCGCCAGGGCATCGGACGTCTGATCCGTCGCGCCGACGACCGCGGCGTGGTCGTGGTGTGCGATGTGCGCCTGGCAAGCGCATCCTATCGTCGCGCGTTCGTCGACGCGCTGCCGGTCGCGGCCGTCCCCTGGCGCGACGCGGCGGAACTCGCGGACGACGCCGCGCGATTCCTGGGGAGGGAGATGGGAATCGAGGAGGGTCGGTGATCGAGCTGGGTTCGGCCGCGCTCACGCTGACCGACGTGCTCAGAGTCGCGCGCGCTCCGGCGGGTTCGGGCGCTCAAGCGCGTCTTTCCCGCGAGGCGCGCTCCCGCATGAGCGAGAGTCGCGCGGTGGTGGAGCGCGCGGTGCGCGATCAGGGCGTCGTGTACGGCGTGACGACCGGGTTCGGTGAGCTCAAGGACCGTCACATTCCAGAAGATCAGGTGCGCGCGCTCCAGATCAACCTGCTGCGTTCCCATTCGGCGGGGGTCGGGGCGGCGGCCCCGCGCGACGTGGTGCGCGCGATGCTCCTGCTGCGCGCCGCGTCGCTCGCGCAGGGCTATTCCGGATGCCGTCCCGAGGTGGTCGAGATGCTGCTCGCGTTGATCGAGTCCGACGTGACTCCGATCGTGCCGCTCGAAGGCTCGGTGGGCGCATCCGGTGATCTCGCGCCGCTCGCGCATCTGGGCTCGGTTCTGATCGGAGAGGGCGAGGCGTGGCTGGCGGACCGGCGCATGCCGGCGGCACTCGCGCTGCGCGGTGCCGGCCTGCAGCCGCTTGAGCTCGAAGCGAAGGAGGGTCTGGCGCTCATCAACGGCACCCAGCTCTCGACCGCGCTCGGGGCGCTCGCGCTGGCCGATGGCTGGCGCGTGTGGGAGGCGGGGGTGGCGGCGGCGGCGCTTTCGACCGAGGTGCTGATGGGCTCGCTCGCGCCGGCCCGCGAGGACGTGCAGGGGCTGCGCCCGTATCGCGGCGCGTTCGAGACCGCGCGCCGCCTGCGCGCGTATTCGGAGGGCAGCGCGCTGGTCGAATCGCATCGCAACTGCGACCGCGTGCAGGACGCGTACTCGCTGCGCTGCGTCGCGCCCGTGATGGGAGCGTCGTGGGACGCGCTGACCCACATCGAGCGGCAACTCGCGATCGAGTTCAATTCCGTCAACGACAATCCACTGGTGTTCGCGGCGAGCGGTGAGGTGATCTCGGCGGGATTGTTCCACGCGCAGCCGGTCGCTCTGGTCGCCGATTATCTCAAGATCGCGGTGGCGGAAATCGCGTCGATGAGCGAGCGCCGCATCGACCGGCTGCTCGACCCCCGCGTCTCGGGTCTTCCCGCGGTGCTGGCGCAGTCGCCAGGGCTGGAATCGGGCTACATGCTGGCGCAATACACTGCGGCCGCGCTGGTGTCCGAGAACAAGGTGCTGTGCCATCCCGCGAGCGTGGATTCGATTCCGACCGGTACCGGGATCGAAGACCACGTCAGCATGGCGCCGATCGCCGGACGCCACGCGATCAAGGTGGTCGAGAACGCCTCGCGCGTCGTGGCTCTCGAACTTCTGTGCGCCTGCCGCGCGCTCGAGTTCCGCAGGCCGCTCATGGCGGGAGCGGGCTGCGAGCGGCTGTATGGGATGGTGCGCCGGCGCGCCGGCGCGCCCGAGGGCGACCGGCCGCTTTCGGCGCCGTGCGAAGCGGTGGCGAAATGGGTCGTGAGCGGCGAGCTGGATGCGCTGATCCGCGAGGTGCTCGAGTCATGACCCCGGCGACCACGGCGCGCATCGTGCGCGCTCCGCGCGGCGCGCAGCTGTCGTGCCGTGGCTGGGCGCAGGAAGCGGCGTTGCGCATGCTCATGAACAACCTCGATCCGGAAGTCGCGGAGCGGCCCGAGGACCTGGTGGTGTACGGCGGGACCGGGAAGGCGGCCCGATCGTGGGAGGCCTTCGACCGCATCGTCGCGACGCTGCGCACGCTCGCGAACGACGAGACGCTGCTGGTGCAGAGCGGCAAGCCGGTCGGAGTGTTCCGCACCCACGCCGGCGCGCCGCGCGTGCTGATCGCGAATTCGCTGCTGGTTCCGAAGTGGGCCACGCTCGAGCACTTCTGGGAGCTCGAGGCGAAGGGCCTCATGATGTACGGGCAGATGACGGCCGGCTCGTGGATCTACATCGGGTCGCAGGGCATCGTGCAGGGCACGTTCGAGACGTTCGCCGAAATCGCAGAGCGCCACTTCGGCGGCTCGCTCAGCGGGCGCCTGGTGCTGACCGCCGGCCTCGGCGGCATGGGGGGTGCGCAGCCGCTCGCGGTGACCATGAACGGCGGCGTTTGTCTCGCGGTCGAAGTGGACGAGGCGCGCGCGTCGCGCCGCGTGGCGTCCCGCTATTGCGACGAGATCACGCATTCGCTCGAGAGCGCCCTCGAGCGGTGTGCCCGCTCGGTGGCCGAGCGACGCCCGCTGAGCGTGGCGCTGATCGGAAACGCGGCCGAGACGCATGCGGCGCTGCTCGAGCGCGGCGTGATCCCGGATGTCGCGACCGACCAAACGTCGGCGCACGATCCGAGGGAGGGCTACATCCCGGCCGGACTTTCGCTCGAGCAGGCGGCCGCGCTGCGAGGTGCAGATCCCAGGGAATACGTGCGGCGTGCGCGCCGCTCGATGGCGGAGCAGGTGCGCGCGCTGCTCGGCATGAAGGCGCGCGGAACCGTGCTGTTCGACTACGGCAACAACCTGCGGGGCGAGGCCGCGAACGGGGGCCTGCCGCGCGAGCAGGCGTTCTCGTATCCGGGATTCGTTCCGGAGTACATCCGCCCGCTGTTCTGCCTCGGGAAGGGACCCTTCCGGTGGGCCGCGCTGTCGGGAGATCCGGCGGATCTCGCGGCGACCGACGCCGCGGCGCTCGAGGAATTCCCCGACGACCGCCGCCTGCACCGCTGGATCCCGCTCGCGCAGAAATACGTCGCGTTCCAGGGGCTGCCGGCGCGCATCTGCTGGCTCGGGTACGGCGAGCGCGCGCGACTCGGCCTGCGTTTCAATCGCATGGTGCGTGAGGGAACGCTCGCGGCCCCGATCGTGATCGGACGCGACCATCTCGATGCCGGTTCGGTGGCTTCGCCGTGGCGCGAGACCGAGGCGATGCGCGACGGATCCGATGCGGTGGCGGATTGGCCGATTCTGAACGCCCTGCTCAACTGCGCTTCGGGCGCCTCGTGGGTCAGCGTTCATCACGGGGGCGGCGTGGGGATCGGGAATTCCATTCACGCCGGGCTCGTAATCGTTTGCGACGGAACCCGCGACACCGATGCGTTGCTCGAGCGCGTGCTGACCAACGACCCCGGAACCGGCGTGATGCGCCACGCGGACGCCGGCTATCCGGAAGCGATCGACTTCGCGCGCGCGACCGGCCTGCGGCTTCCGGGGATCACCGAATGAAGCGCGCCGCGGGGCTCCGGCCATGACCGTGGGACCGAGTCGCGACGCTTCGACCCGGCCGGTGGCCGGTCGCACCGCGTACCTGATCCTCCACAATACGTCGGAGGTCGCGACGATGGACGCGGCCGGCGAGCGCCTGCTGCGGTTTCCCAGAGGCGCGGTCGTATTTCAGGACGGGCGCGTGCTCGAGGTGGGAAACGCCGGGGATCTGTCCCGTCGCCACGCCGACGCGCGACCGCTCAACGCGAACGGACACCTGGTCACCCCGGGGCTGGTGGACTGTCACACTCACATGATCTTCGCCGGGCAGCGGTCGGCGGAATTTCAAAGGCGGCTGGCCGGTGACGGCTATGCCTCGATCGCGGCCGCGGGGGGCGGCATCCGCTCGACGGTTGCAGCGACCGACCGCGAGAAGGACGACGCGCTCGAGAGGAATCTCGCGACCCGGCTCGAACGCTGGCGCGCGAACGGTTGCACCAGCGTCGAAGTGAAGAGCGGCTACGGGCTGACGCCTTCCGGGGAGATGCGCCTGCTCGACCTGATGCGCGGGGCCACGCAGCGGGTTCCGACGCGCGTGCATCGCACCGCGCTGCTGCTCCACGCGCTGCCCGACGAATACCGGGGGCGAAGACGCGAGTACGTCGACGAAATGTGTTCGCACGTGCTGCCCGAGATCCGGCGGCGGGACCTGGCGAGCGCGGTGGACGTGTTCTGCGATCCGGTGGCGTTCGAGGTCGAGGAATGCCGCCGGGTCCTGACGCGCGCCGTCGAACTGGGACTCTCGATCAAGCTGCACGCCGACCAGTTCGAACGCACCGGCGGTGCTCAGCTGGCCGCCGAGCTGGGGGCGCAATCGGCGGATCATCTGGAGAGCGCCATCGAGGAGGACTGGCGTGCGCTGGCGGAAGCGGGCGTGGTGGGGGTTCTGCTGCCCGCGGCGGCGCTCACGCTCGGGCAGCGCCTGCCGGAGGCCCGGTGGTTGCGCAAGAGCGGCGCGCGCTGGGCGGTGGCCACCGATTTCAATCCGGGCACCGCGCCGGCCCAGTCGCTGCTCGAATGCGCGGCGCTCGCGGCCCGGCTGTGCGGATTCAACGCCGAGGAGACGCTGAGCGCGATCACGTGGAATGCCGCGCGCGCGCTGGGCGCCGAGCACGACGTGGGCCATCTGACTCCCGGCGCGTGGGGAGACGCGGTGGTGTGGGAGTGTGAATCGCTCGAAGAACTGCCGTACTGGATGCCCGCGGTGCGGCCCGATTGCGTGTTCATGCGCGGGGCCGATCTCGCGTTGCCGACCGTCGAGCGGCGCGTGTGGCCCTGAGCAGGCCGCCCGCATCCTTCACCCCTAACCTTCCGGAGATCCCTGACGCCATGCCGAGGCTCGTCGAGTGCGTTCCGAATTTTTCCGAGGGCCGCCGCACCGAGGTGGTGGAAGCGCTGATCGCCGCGATCGCCCAGGTCGCGGGCGTCACGCTGCTCGACCACGAGTGCGACGCCGACCACAACCGTTCCGTGCTGACGTTCGCGGGCGAGCCGCCGCCGGTGGTGGAGGCCGCGGTGCGCGCCGTGGCGAAGGCGGCGGAACTCATCGATCTCAACCATCACTCGGGCCAGCATCCGCGCATGGGTGCGGCCGACGTGGTTCCGTTCGTGCCCGTCGACGGCGTGACGCTCGAAGATTGCGCGGATCTCGCGCGCGAGGCGGGGCGCCGCATCGGCGAGGAGCTCGGAATCCCGGTGTTCCTCTACGAGGCCGCGGCGTCGCGTCCCGACCGCGTCAGCCTCGCCGACGTGCGGCGCGGCGAGTTCGAGGGGCTCCGCGAACGCATTGGGCGCGATCCGGAACGCAGGCCAGACTTCGGACCCTCGCGGATCCATCCCACCGCGGGGGCCACCGCGGTCGGCGCCCGTCGCTTTCTGGTCGCGTTCAACGCGAACCTCGACACCGGCGACGTGCGCGTGGCCAGGGCGGTGGCGGCCGCGATCCGCGAGCAGGGCGGCGGGCTCAGGAACGTGCGGGCGCTGGGGTTTTCGATCGAGAACGGCCGCCGTGCGCAGGTCAGCATGAATCTGGTCAATCCCGAGGCCACGCCAATCCACCGCGTGCTCGCGCTGGTCCGGGACGAGGCGGCGCGCCACGGCGCCCGGATCTCGGGGTGCGAAGTGGTGGGGCTGATCCCCGAGTACGCGATGCTCGATGCGGCCGAGCATGCACTGCAGCTCGAGAAGTTTCGTCGCGACCAGGTGCTGGAGCTGAGGCTCAGGCGGCCGCCGCTGACCGAGGCGGTTTCGATCGGAGCGTTCTTCGATTCCGTGGCGGGCGCGACTCCCACCCCCGGAGGCGGCACGGTCGCCGCGTTCACCGGCGCGCTCGCCGCCGCGCTCGCCACCCTGGTCGCAAATCTCACGCTGGGAAAGAAAAAGTATGCGGGGAGCGCGGCCGCGATGCGCGATCTCAAACTGCGAGCCGAGTTCGCACGCGGCCGGTTGCTGGGCCTCGCGCGCCGCGACAGCGAAGCGTTCGAGGCGGTGATCCGCGTCCGCCGCATGCGTGAGGGCCCGGCGGGTGAGAACTCCGAACGGGCTCGGGCGCTCGCGGCGGCGGAGCTGGCGGCGGCGAACGTGCCGCTCGAAACCGCGGAGATCTGCCTCGAAGTCGTCGAGCTGGCCGGGATCGCAGCCCGGTTCGGAAACACGAACGCGGTCAGCGACGCCGGGGTGGCCGCGTTGCTGGCGCGCGCGGCCGGGGAAGGAGCGCTTCTGAACGTCGAAATCAACCTGAAGTCCATCGAGGCGTCCGCCGATAAGAACGACGTGGAGACGGCTTCCGGCCGCCTCCGGGACGCGCTCGCGGCCGCCGCATCGCGCTGCCTGGAGACGGTGGATGCCGCTATCAACGCCGGATAGGGACGACCTCAGTAACCGTGGCGCGCGCTCGGACACGCCGGGGAGAGAGCCAACTTGGACAAGGCTATCGAGATCAAGCGCCGGGCCCAGCGCTGTATCCAGAACGGCGACCTGGACGGCGCGCTCGCCGAGTACGGAAAGCTCGTCACGGTCGAAGACTCCGATCCCTACAACCTCGTGCTGTTCGCCGACCTTCTGTTCAAGAAGGGCGACACGGCGGATGCGGGGCTGCGCTATCTCGCCGCCGCTTCGGCCTACGAGAAGGCCGGGCTGTATAAGAACGCGATCGCGGTCTGCAAGAAGCTGATGCGGCTCCAGCTCGCGCCTTCCCAGGTGATCGAGCGCCTCGCCTCCCTTCACGCTCTGGACGGTCTCGGGACCGAGGCATCGCTGTACTTTCAGCAGCACGCCGACACCCTCGTCCAGCAGGAAAAATACGCGGAGGCCGAGGAATCGCTGCGGCGCGCCTACGAGGCTTCGAACGAAAACGTGAAGGCCCTCGAGCGGCTGGCCGACGTGCAGGTGCTGCGGGGAGACCGGGACGAGGCGGTGCGCACCCTGCTGCGCTCGGCCATGGAGTACGGACGCTTCGGGCAGCTCGCGGACGCAGAGCGCTGCCGGCGCCGTGCGCTGCAGCTCGATCCGTCGCAGGGTGACGGCGATCCCGGTGTCGACGGACCCGCGCCCGGTCGCCCCGAGAAATCGCCCCCGATCACGGACGCGGTCCCCGGCGTCGAAGCGGGTCCAACGCAGTCCGTGACCCCCATAATTGAGGCGATTCCGTCGGAGCCCGCGGCGCCGGTTCCCGATCCGGCTCCCTCGCAGGCCGCGACCACAGAAACAGAATCTCCCGGAAATCCGGACATCGACCCGGTCGAGTTCCCGGGCGCGGATGCATCCGAGATCGAAGGTCCGCCGCGCCTCGAAATCGAGTCGAGCGGAACGGCGCGCGACGGATCGGGCGCTGAGGGCGGCCTGGCGCGCGTCGCGGACCTGGTGTCCTCGAAGCCGTGGGGACCGGCACCGCTGCCTCGAATCGATCTCGATTCCGTGAGGGTCCGCGAAGATCACGACGCCGTGGATTCCGCTCATGAAACGCCCGGTGTTTCGGAATCGACGCTCGAAACCGCCGTGGATGCATCGAGCTTGTCCGCGCCCGAGGACGCCGTGGACGACGTGCGCTACGAACGCATCGAACTCGGGAGCGGCGCCGCCGCGGGGCCGCCGGCGCTCGCGAGTCGCGACGCTGGCGAGCCGTGGCCGATCCGCTCGACCCGTTCGTCGCGCGCGAGCGAGCCGGCCCCCTCGACCGCGTCCGAGTCGACGTTCGATGCTCCGGGACTTCGATTCGAGGATTCACAGCCGCATCCGGCCGTCACGCTCGGCGACGTCGAGCGCATGCTGGGTCTCGCGCAGGAATGCTTCCGAGAGGGCCGCCGGGAAGATGCGAGCGCGGCTCTCGCTTCGGCCGCGCACGCCTACGATCTGCTCGGGCGTCTCGACAACGCCGCGACCATCTATCGCAGTCTCGGCAAGAGCGCGCACGCGACGAGAGAGATACTGGAGCTGTGGATCGAGAACTGCGAGCGGCGATCGGATCGGACCGAAGCGGCCCAGGTGGCGTGCGAACTGGGCGATCACGAGCTCAACGAAGGCCGCGCCTCCGAAGCTCGCCGCTGGTTCGAGCGCGCACGCGACTATGACGCGAACAACGAAGTCTCGCTGCGGCGCCTGCAGCGCATGAGCGGATCGAGGCCGCAGCCGAGGGCGGACGCGACTCCACCGGGCACCGGCAGCTTGAACCCGCAGGCATCGATCCCCGGGCCGGAACCGCGGTCGCCGGCCGGAGCCCCGCGGACCGAAACCCTGACCACGGCGGCGCCTGCCGCGCCCGCCGTGGCGGGCGGAATCGAACCCGGGCGCGTCGAGGTCGCCGTGGGGCGTGGCGAGGCCGTGACGTTCGATCTGGGCTCGCTGATCGCGGAGTTTCAGCGGGGTGTCGAAACCCAGCTTTCCGGAGACGCCCAGAGCCATTACGATCTGGCCATGAGCTATCGCGAGATGGGTCTGCTCGAGCAGGCCGAGGATTCGTTCCGGGTCGTATCCGCCGATCCCGCGTATCAGTTGCGCGCACTCGAGATGATCGGACGCTGCCTGCACGACCAGGGCAGATTCGACGAAGCGATTCTGGAATTCGAGCGCGCCATGAGCCAGGACAGTCTGGACTCATCGGCTCGCACCTCGCTGTGCTACGAGATCGGCCTCACCCAGCAGGCCGCCGGCCGAACGCTGGACGCGCTCGCCCGATTCGAGCGGGTCCATGCCGAGATGCCCGGCTCGACGGATGCGGAACTGAAGATCCGGGCGCTGCGCAAGATTCTGGAGTCGCCTTGATGCGGCGGCCGCCCGCACCGGAGGGCGGTCGCCGCATCGACCTTCACGCCCACACCACCTACAGCGACGGACTGCTCGCGCCCGATGCCGTGGTGCGCCACGCCGTGGAGCGGCAGCTCGCGGCGCTCGCGATCACGGACCACGATTCGGTGGAGGGTCTGCCCGAGGCCCGCCGCGCGGCGGGCGCCACGATCGAAGTGGTCCCGGGCATCGAGATCTCGACCACATATC
>JACOSU010000056.1 GCA_016178685.1 Candidatus Eiseniibacteriota bacterium
AAAATCGCAGCGAGTTCTCGAAACACTGCGTGGTGTAGGGGGCGACGAAACCGAGCGTGGGCGCGTGGTAGACCAGCCGCAGGTCGCGCGTCTCGAGAATGCTGTACTGCGCCGAGGCGACGCGCGACCCGGCGGGAATCGCGGCCAGCAGAGCCACACCGGCGGCACGGACGAGCGGGCGAGGGAACAGGAGCTTCATGGGCCTCCGCGCTGGCCTCTCCAGACGACAAGGAGACCCCGCGGTCACCCGCCGGAATCTCCTCGCCGTTCGGTACTCAACTTCAGGGGGAGGCTTCCCGCCTCGGACCCGGGAACGCTACTCGGTGTAACTCTTGCCGTCGACCACCTTCGAGAGATCCGCGGCGCCCTTCTGCGCCACGACCTGGAACGCCTCGGAGGCGAGCACGTCCTTCATCCCGTCGATCTTCATCATCTCCCTGAACCCGTCGCTCGCGGCCGCGTTGTGCAGTCCTTCGCTCGAGATCACCTGCAGGAACTCTACGCGCAGGCCCTCCTCGGCGACGATCTTCGCGAGATCAGGAGAATTCATGAGCCGGGCAAATCCGTCGCTCGGGGCCAGCTTCGCGAAAGCGCCGTCCTGCACCAGCTTCGCGAAGTCCGGGTTCACCACCAGCGCCTCATACTGCTTCGAGTCCATGATCTTCTGATACTCCGCCTTCTGAGCCTCGCTCTTCGAAGCCAGAGCCTCGCTCTTGGAGGTCAGCGCATCCGTCTTCGAGGTCAGCGCGTTGATGTACGCCTGGTCCGTGATCATGCTCCGGAATCCACCGTCCTTCGCGAGCTGCATGAAGCCGTCACTGAAGATGATGTTCTTGAAGCCTTCGTTCGCCACCACCGACTGGAAGTTCTGGTCGGCCACCGTGGTCAGGAACGCGTTGTCACCGATCATGCTCGCAAACTGATCGCTGCCCCGCACCAGCGTCGCGAAAGCGTCCGTGCTCATGAGCTGGCTGACGTTGCCGTTCTTGATCTCCTGGCGGAACGCAGGCTGCGTCGCGATCTTGTGGAACAAGTCGCTCTGCAGGAACGCCTGCACCTGCGCGTCGGTGAGGTGCACGTCCTTCTCGGAAATCTGCGGGCTCTGGTAACGCTGCGCGGCGCCGATCGTGCCCTGGGTGTTGGTGGTGGGCGGGTAACCCCGGAGCGCGACAAACGCCACCGCCGCCGCGACAACCAACACCCCTGCGAAGATTGCGATTCGCTTGTTCGTCATGATCCATCCTCCTCTCGAGACGCTGCGTGGGGCACGCTAGCACTCATGCCCGTCTGATCCAATGACACATCCCGGTGCCGCGGGTTGGTGACAATCTCGGGGATTGCTCAAGGGCTCTCTCGCGGAAGCGGCCCCAGCGCGGCCACGGCGCTCGAACTCGCCCCGCCCGAGCGCAGGACCACGCGCACGCGGGGCGCCCGACCGGCTCCCTCTGCGAGCCGGAGGCGGGCGTCGGCCGCTCCGTGCGAGCCCACGCGGACCTGCCCGGGCCCGATTTCGATCTGATCCCCGGCGTGCTGCCCCCAGTCGAACGCGATCGCCGAGAGCGCCGCCGGATCGAACTCGAGCGTCAGCTCAGCCGGCCCATCGGCCGTGGTGGCAACCGTGGCCCACAGCGCGCCCGCAGTCCGCCGCAATTCGACCGTGGCCCGCGCGGTCCCGGCCGCGAGCTGCGCACGAGCGACGGCCGGCTCGATCGCGGTCGGAGGCGCCATGGTGCCCGAAACCGGCAGCGCCTCGCGCCCGGGTTGGGGCCGCGGCCCGCTCAGCGCCGACACCACCAGGGCGCCGATCGCGGCGCCCGCACCGAAGCCGTAGACCCATCCCCAGATCGGGCGCCGCGTGAGCGCTCCTCGGACCCAATCGATCCCGGTGGCGTGGTCCAGATGGCGCGCTCGAGTGGAGCCGATCGCACGCATCACACCAGGCGCGAGATCGTCGGGGGGCTCGATCATGGGTCCCGGGTCCAGCATCTGGAACAGCGTCTCACGCTCGTCGTACAGCGCCCGCGCTTCAGGATCGGTCGCGATCCGGTGCCTGAGCCAGTCCGACTGCGCACGCGTGGCGACCCCGTCCAGCACGTCCTGAATGGCGAGCTCGAGCTCGGAATTTCTCATCGGACGACCCCCGTGCGGGCCAGGATCTCGCCCAGCCGCTGCCGGGCGGTATGCAGTCGCGATTTGACGGTCTTCTCGGGCACCCGCAGCAGCTCGCTCATCTCGCGGTGCGAGAGCTGGAGAAAATGGCGCAGCACGATCACATCCCGATGATCCTCGGAGAGTCGTGTCACGGCCTCGCGGACGCGGCCGTTCATCTCGTCGCGTTCCCAGCGTTCCGCGGGGCACGCGCCGGGCTGGACGATGCGCTCGTCGAGCGGTTCGTGCGGGCGGCGGCGGTGGAGAAGGTTGATCGACTCGTGGATCATGATCCGGTAGATCCAGCTGAAGAACTTGTGCCGGTCGTCGTACCGGTGGAGGCTGCGGTACGCCTTGATGAATACCGACTGGGTGAGGTCATGCGCGTCCTCGCGGTTGCGGACCATGCGCAGGGCGAGATTGAACAGCACCTTCTGGTAAGCCTCGACCAGCTCCTCGAACGCCCGTGGATCGCCCTCGAGCGACCTGCGGACCCTCGCGGCGTCGTCCCGTGCACTCAGCATTACAGTCCTGCCGGGGAAAGGTTGGCGGGACGGGGCGGGATGAGGAAACCCGCGGACGGCGGCATGACGGCCCCTCCTGGGAGGGAGGTGACAAGGGCGGTGCTGGAACAGCGGTACGCCGTGATTATTCGATGTGCAGCACCCGGTCGAGACCCGAGTACATGAAGACGTTTCGCACCCGCGGCTTCATGTTGACGAGTCGGAACAGGTGGCCGGCGCCATGGAGCCGCTTGTAGGTCTCGACGATTACGCTGATGCCAGCGCTCGAGATGTAGTCGAGTCCCGAAAAGTCCGCGGTGATCGGTCCCTCGAGCTGGCGGAACCGGACCATGGCCTCGTCCGCCTGCGACGCGTCGAGGCGCCCCGTGAGCAGGATCCGGCCTTCTTCGTCGATTCGAATCTCGAGCATCAGGGGGCGAGCCTCTTGGTGACCGTGATCGTGCTGTTGCGATCGTGGTAGTCATATCGGATATCGTCCGCATACTGTCTCACGAGATGAAGGCCACGCCCACCCGTGCTCAACTCGCCCGCTTTCGTGTCGCCCGCGGGAGGGGCGTTCGCCGTCATGTCGAACGCTTCGACCCCGATGTCGCGCAACCGGATGGTGAGCGTCGTGCCCTGGCGATCGAAGCCGAGGCGGATCTCCTCGGAGCCCGCATGGTTGTATTTCACCATGTTCGTAAACAATTCTTCGACGATCAGGTCCACGTCGTAGCGACAAT
This sequence comes from Candidatus Eiseniibacteriota bacterium, assembly GCA_016178685.1. Lineage (GTDB taxonomy): Bacteria > Eisenbacteria > RBG-16-71-46 > RBG-16-71-46 > RBG-16-71-46 > JACOSU01. Next base: position 3,395 of record JACOSU010000056.1, read on the forward strand.
CCTCGCCGATCCCGTGGCAGGAGCCGAAGTCGGCGATGAAGTCGAAGATGGCCGGCAGGGCCCCAATGTCCCGCGGGAAACGGCGTTCCACCATGGGCATGACCATACCGGCTAGGCTCTGTTTGAGAACGGTCGCAAGTCGTAGACTGCCCGCAGCCCGCTACGGATGGCGGGTCTGGGAGGGCACAACGGATGCGCCGTTACGAACTCACGGATGAAGAATGGGCGGTCATCGAACCTCTGCTGCCAC
>JACOSU010000057.1 GCA_016178685.1 Candidatus Eiseniibacteriota bacterium
CCAGAGCGTCGTGACCGCGGCGCAGATGATCCAGCTCGGCGAGGCGTCGTGGGTGCTGGCGGGCGGCATGGAAAACATGAGCCAGGCGCCGCACGTGCTGCGCGGCGCGCGCGCCGGCATGAAGCTCGGCCCCGGCGCCGCGCTCGAGGACTCGCTGTTCGTCGCGCTCAAGGACTCCTACTGCGGGCTGTTCATGGCGCAGACTTCGGACAATCTGGCGCGCAAGTTCGGCATCACGCGCGAGCAGCAGGACGAGTTCGCGCTGCGCTCGCACCAGCTCGCGAACACCGCGAATCACAACGGGCGCTTCGCCGAGGAGCGCGTCGCGGTGGAAGTGAAGGTGGGAAAGAAGAGCGTTCAGGTCGAGCTCGACGATCATCTGTTCCCCGGCACTTCGATCGAGAAGCTCGCGGCGCTGCCCGCGGCGTTCGGGCCCGAGTCGATGGTGACGGCCGGCAACGCGTCGGGCATCGTGGACGGCGCGGCGGCGGTGATCGTCACGGGAGCATCGAGCGCGAAGGCCGCGGGCCGGACTCCGCTCGGCACGGTGCGCGCGTGGGCGAGCGTGGGCGTCGATCCCGCGACCATGGGCTTCGGTCCCGCGCCCGCGATCCGCAAGACGCTCGAGCGGGCCGGGCTCGCACTCGACCAGGTGGACCTGTTCGAGATCAACGAGGCGTTCGCCGGCCAGTACCTCGCGGTAGAAAAGGATCTGGGGCTGGATCGCGCAAAGGTCAACGTGAACGGGGGCGCGATCGGACTCGGCCACCCGCTCGGCGCGACCGGCACTCGCCTCCTCTACACGCTGCTGATCGAGCTCGGAAAGCGCGGCAGGCGTTTCGGCGTGGCGAGCGCGTGCATCGGCGGCGGGCAGGGCATCGCGCTGCTGGTCGAACGTCACTGATCGCGGCGGCGCGTCAGTGCAGATCGGTGATCGCGGCGGGTGGCGTCACGTCCGGCGCGCCGGATTCGAACGCGCCGGGATCGGGCGCGGCTCCCCGAAATCGATCGTTGATGCCGGGCAGGATCAGGCCCGCGTCGATCGCGAGGCTCCAAGCGAGAAGCGAAAAATCCCCGGCCGCGGCGTTCACAAAGCCTGGATCGCCCGCGCGTCCCACGCCCTCGAACCCGGTCGCGGAGCGCAGCGCTGAAATCGTCGAGTAGTTGACGCCCTTCCAGCGGAACAGGGCGGCGTAGTCCGTCCACAGCAGATCGCCGTCGAAGTCGTTTCCGGTCACGCTCTCTCCCGCGTCGTCGCTCACCGCGGCCGCTCCACGCCCCACCAGGATGTTGTTCCGGAAATGGATGTTCGAATAGGGACCGCTGGGGTGCACGGCCGGAGAGCCGGCGACGTCGCTGGTCACGGTGTTGTGACAGATCCAGGTCTCTCCCGTGCCCGAGAGCGAAAACTTGAACGCACCGCGCGTGGTATTCGTGACGACGTTGTAGACGATGTACTCGGGGCCCTGGAAATTGGGAGCCACCGAGATTCCGCTGTAGCAGCGGTCGAAGCGATTGTTCCAGAGTCGCAGATTGATCCCCGATACGACGTCGGTCTCGATCGCGTCGTCGGCGACTCCGGCCACCACGTTGTCGTTGAAATCGCAGTCGGCTCCCACACTCTCGTCGGTATCGCCGTCGCTGGTGTCCATGCCGTCGAACGTTCCCACCACGCGGTTGAACCGGACCACGTTGCCGCGGCCGCCGCGGGCCGAGATCCCCGCCAGCTCCTCCTCGTGCGCCTTGGTCGCGCTCCATGGCCAGCCGCCGATGCGCGGATCGAAGCAGAAGTTGCGCTCGATTCGATTGTCGGACGCGAGCACGTTCAGGTAGATCCCCCGACCGCCGTTGGTCTCGAGCGTGTTGTCCGAGAGAACGCATCCGTTCGCGGCGCGAAGGCGCACGCCCCCGCCGCCGCTGGCCATTCCGTAGTAGCGGATGTCGAAACCACGGATCCGCCAGTACGACTCATCGACGAACAGTGCGTTGTTGAAGTGCGCCACGTGCATGACGTGTCCGGTCGGATTCGACAGATCCTCGAGCTTCACGTACAGCCGGCCGCCCTCGATCGCGAAGCCCTGCGTCATGCCGTTCGCGTTGGCCTCAAGGTCCGCCAGCGTGGCCTGCTTGTAGAGCCGCTGGAGGCTGTCAGCGCACACCAGACGGTTCGCGGCCGTGGCGTAGGGCACGCTCCAGATCCCTCCGCCGCTGCTGGTCCAATCGCCGCGCGTGAGGGATGCGGGATCCGAGCCGTCGAGGATCACGCCCGGCGCATCCGCGGTGAGAAAGATCGGGAGGGAGGCGGTGCCCGAGCGCGGCGTGTCGAGGCTCTGGTAGTAGATCCCGGGACGCACGCGGATCTCGTCGCCCGGCTGAGCCAGATCGGCCGCGTGCTGGAGCGTGCGCAACGGCGTCGTGGCTGCTCCCGCGGCGCTGTCGTTGCCAGCGGGCGCCACCCACCAGGTGCGGCCGGCGGGGACGAGCGGAGTGTCGTCGCGCGTGGTCACGGTCGCGCTCGCGCTGCCGCCGCCATCCGGATCGTCGATCACGACGCGCACTTCGTAGGAGGTCCGGGGCGAGAGCCACAGCACGCTCGCGGCCCAGCGCGAGTTTGTGATGCGCGTCATCGGCATTCCCGCATTCCAGGCCGGGGCACCGGCCGGCCGCCACTCGATGCGCGCGGAGGCATTCCCGTTCAGGTCGCCGCCGTACGTGAGCCGCACGCCGATCGCCTGATAGGTCGGGTAGAGTTCGAGCGATCCCGCGGTCGACGCGTTCTGCGCCGCCGCAGGGGCCGCGAGCATCAGGCCCCACGACAGCATCCAGAGTCTGGTTCGCATGTCGGTCTGGCTTCCGGGCACCGGCCGTCGGGCGTCAAGGTCGCAGGGCGGTCGTAACGGGCATCGGGTTTCCGCTCAGCCTACAACTCCTGGTGATCGGCCGGCACGCAGCGTGTCGTGAGCCTGTCGCGCGCGTGCCGCAAGACGCGGGCATGCGGGACCCGCGCGCCCGCGCCGGATCCCGCGTCTCTTCTCGGGACGTACGCCGGGGACGCGGGCAGCCAGCGGGCCAGATTTGTTATCCTGTCTCCGTTCGATTTCATCCACCCCCACCGAGGCGGCGTCAGGACCGATGCACGATCGCGAATTGATCTACGACTGGAATGAAGCCGGCGAGCGCTGGGAGAAACCCGCGTTCCGGATTCAGTTCGACGACGAGACGTTGCGCGACGGGTTGCAGTCGCCTTCGGTGCGCAGCCCCTCGATTGACGAGAAGCTCGAGATCCTCCATCTGATGGAGCGCCTCGCGCTCGACACCGCCGACATCGGCCTGCCCGGCGCGGGCCCTCACGTAGTGCGCGACACGCTGCGACTGGCGAAGGAGATCGCGCAGCAGCGCCTGAAGATCCAGGCGAACTGCGCGGCCCGCACGCTGCGGCAGGATATCGAACCGGTGGTGGAGATTTCGCAGCAGGCGGGCATCCCGATCGAAGTGTGCGCGTTCATCGGCTCTTCGCCGATCCGCCAGTACGCCGAGAACTGGACGCTCGACATCATGCTGCGCCACACCGAGGACGCGGTGACGTACGCGGTCTCGAACGGCCTGCCGGTGATGTACGTCACCGAGGACACGGTGCGCGCGCAGCCCGCGCAGCTGCGGCAGCTGTTCCTGGCCGCGATCCGCTGCGGGGCAAGAAGGCTGTGCCTGTGCGACACGGTCGGGCACGCCACGCCCACCGGCGCCGCGAACCTGGTGCGCTTCGCGAGCGAGGTGGTGCGCGATAGCGGCGCGCCGGTGGAGCTCGACTGGCACGGGCACTGCGACCGCGGGCTCGCCGTCATCAACACGCTGGCCGCGGTGCGCGCCGGCGCCACCCGCGTCCACGGCTGCGCCATCGGCATCGGCGAGCGC
>JACOSU010000058.1 GCA_016178685.1 Candidatus Eiseniibacteriota bacterium
CTGGTGCGCGCGACGCTGGGTGGGACGCGCGCGGTGCGGGTCGTGACCGGATTGCGGACCGGGCGCCGCAAGTTGCGCGCCGTGCGCGAGGCGGCCGGACTCGACGGCGTGCGCATGTTCGTGTGCGGCGCCGCGCCGCTCGCTGACGAGGTGTTCTGGGGCTTCGTGGACCTGGGCTGGCCGGTGCTCGAGGGCTACGGGCTCACCGAATGTTCGCCGGTGGTGGCGGCCGATGATCCCGGCCATCCGCGCCCGGGTGCGATCGGATGGCCGGTGCCCGGGGTCGACGTGCGCATCGATCGGCCCGACGCCGAGGGCAACGGTGAGATCGCGGTGCGCGGTCCCAACGTGATGCTCGGCTACTTTAACCAGCCCGAGGCGACCGCCGAGGTGTTGCGGGACGGCTGGTTGTTCACCGGAGATCTGGGCCGGCTCGAATCGGACGGCCGGCTTCGCATCACCGGGCGGCTCAAGAACATGATCGCGACAGCGGCGGGCAAGAAGATCTATCCCGAGGAGATCGAGGCCCAGCTGGCGAACAGCCCGCTGATTCTCGAGGTCGTGGTGGCCGGAGGGGAAGACGCGCGCGGCGAACGCGAGGAAGTGCACGCCCACGTGTATCCGAACTTCACGCTGCTCGAGGAACAGGCTCGCGCCGCGCACGCCGCGTTCGACGACACGTGGATCGAAGACGTCCTGCGGCGCGAAATCGAGTCGCGCTGTCAGGCGCTCGCGCCCTACAAGCGCGTCAAGCGCGTGATCGTGCGGCGATCGGAATTCCCGAAGACCGCGACCGGCAAGATTCGCCGACTGAATTTCTCCGCCGAGCCCACGGCCGCGCGCGGCCGCGCGGTGGCCTGAACCTTCGCATGACGATCGATCCCATTCCGCGCGTCGCGATCGGCAAGATCATCGGCCTGCTCGAGGTGATCGACGACGCGGGCGGCCGCTACGACGTGTTCCGCCTCACGCGCGACATCAACTACGAGTTCGGCGAGATTCTGCAGGTGATCAAGGCCGCCGAGATGCTCGACCTGGTCGTGACTCCGGGCGCCGACGTCGTTCTGACCGGGAACGGAAGCGCGCTGCTGCGCGCCAAGGTCAACGCCCGCAAGAAACTCCTCAAGGAGCAGATCCGGCGGCTGCCGCTGTTCAAGACCGTGCTCGACGTGCTCCAGAAGAGCGAAGACCGGCGCGCCGACGAGGATGCGTTCCTCGACATCTTCGCGCTCCATCTGCCCGCCGAAGATTCCGAGGCGCTGCTGAAAACCGTGATCGACTGGGGCCGCTACACCGAACTCATCGGTTACAACCCCGACGATCAGCAGCTCTACCTCGATCAGGCCGACTGAGCGCGATCATCCGCCCGAGGTGAGGTTTTCCGGCAGGAAGATCACCTGGTTCTCGGTATCCACCGTGAACGTGCACTTCTGAACGACCGGCCCGTGCGTGACGGTCCCGCCGGTCCAGCGCTGCTCGCCGATCTTATCCGCGTACTGCCAGACCAGCGTGAACGACGCGTCCTGGTCGACCTTGAACTTGACCTGTTCGCGGCCGTTTTCGGGGATGGATTCCTTGACCAGAATCCCCTGGCCCGCGGCGGTCAGGCGCACGCGAGTCATCTCGTGCCCCGTGCTGTTGACGATCACGGCCACGTTGCTCGGCATCCGGTTGAGCAGTTCACCGTAGTGATGCCAGCCGTACCACGCCGCGGCCGCCACCAGGATCAGGAAGATGAGTCGCTTCATGCGAACCTCCTTGTGTTCGAGGGGGCCGGCATCCTGCCAGCCGTTTCCGAAAGCTAATCCCGCCCTCTCGCCCGCGCAAGGTCCGACTCGAAGTGGACCGGCCCGCGCACCCGGGCACGCCGGACGACTCGCGCACCCGGGCACGCCGGACCACCCGCGCTCAGTCGGGTGTGGGATCCGGAGCGATCAGCGCCGCGTCCGGGCCGGGGACGCCCGAGGCATGGACCTCGGGCCAGCGCCGGAACAACAGGTAGAACGTGCTCGCGGCCAGGAAATAGGTGACAGCGGTGATGTAGAACGGCACCGCGTAGCCGAAGCGCTGGATCACGACCCCCGCGAGCGTGGCGCTTGCCGCCCAGCCCAGGTTCCATACCAGGTTGATGAAGCTGGTCGCGCGCGAACGCAACGCCGGCGGCAGCGCCTCCATGACGAACGCCTGGATGAGCGGGGTCGAAGCCTGCATGAGCGAGGCGCGGAACCAGAACGAAACCACCGCGACGCCGAGCCGCCGCTCGGCGCCTAGCGTCACCAGGAACGGCAGCGAGAGCAGTTCGGAGACGGTCGCGGTGCGCAACTTGCCGAAGCGCTGCGCGAGCGCCGGCCCCAGCAGCGCGGCGCAGGCCGTGCACACCTGCGCGATCGAGAAGAAGAGTCCGATCTGCACGCTCGAGCAGTGAAAGCGGGTCGCGAAGTACAGATTCATGAACGGGATCACGAGCCCGGCGCCGACGCCGATCAGGAACGCGTTGAGCGCGATCGGAAACAGCAGGCGCGCCGCGCCGGGAGGCACGCGGTCGCGCGAGGAATCGGCCGCCGCCTCGGCGAGCGCTCCGAGCCGCAGCAGCGGGATCGCGGCGGCCACCGCGAGAGTTGCCGCGAGCGAAAGCGCGATGCGGAACGAATGGAACGAATCGGGCCGCAACGCGGCCGGCAGCGCCGTGAGCGCGCGCGGCAGCCAGCCGCCGATCAGGCTCCCGGCCACCCCCGCGATCAGCGAATTCGCGAAGAACGCGCTGAACAGATGCGTTCTCTCTCGCGGGCTCGAATGCTCGGTCAGAAACGGCGCCGCCGCGATCGCGAGCAACGCCTGTCCGGCTCCCGACATCACGCTCGCCGCGAGGATCACGCCCGGCGCCGGCGTGTTGGCGCGCGCCGCCATGCCGAGCCCATCGAGCACCGCCCCCAGGATCAGAGTGCGTCGTCGTCCCCAGCGGTCGGCGAGCACGCCGGCCGGCAACGCGGCGCACGCCATGCCCAAGCCGTGAAGGGCGATCGCATGACCGATGAAGGCTTCCTGAAAGTGCGCTTCGAGCAGGTACAGGTTGAACAGCACCTGGAACACGCCGTGGCCGGTCCATGCCAGCAGCTCGCCGAGCAGGTAGTGGCGCGCCGGGCGCGAGAACTCGCGCGCCGCGTCGCGATAGTCCTTCCAGACCGCTGTGATCGGACTCATGTTCAACCCCTAAATGCGGAACGGCGGCCGCGCCGGCCCGCCGTCCGTCATCCGTCCTGCTCCACGCGTCAGCGGGATCGGCTCGCTTCCGGAGTCGGTGGAGCGGCCGCCGCGCGCGGCTCGCGCACGCGGATCAGCGGCTCGAATGCCGCGGGCGTGATCGCGATCACGAGCCGCGCCGGGCCATCGCCGCAGTTCTCGACCGCGTGCGGCACGCGCCCGTCGAAGTGGCACGAGTCGCCCGCTTCGAGCACCAGGCGGTGAAGTCCGCACGTGATGCTCACGCGACCCTCCAGGCACAGCACGCATTCCTCGCCGTGATGGAAGTGCCGCTTGTCCCCGGCCGAGACGCCCGCGGGAAGCTCGGCCAGCACCATCTCGAGATTGCGCTTGGGCGAAGCCGACAGCAGTTCGACCTTGGTCGTGTTGCCGCCCACGCGCACGCGAGGCCGCTCGCCGGCGCGCACCACGTACGGGTGCTGCTCCTCCTCGACCACCAGGTAGGCGGTCGAAGTCTCGAGCGCCCGGGAGATATCGCGAAGCGTCGCGAGCGATGGGGAGGTGTGGTTGTTCTCGACCTGGCTGATGAACCCCTTGGAGAGGTGGGTCGCGTCGGCCAGCCCCTGGACGGTGAGGCCGCGCCGCAGCCGGAGATCGCGGATCTTCTTGCCGAGCTGCACGGTTCACCCCGAGGGTTTAGGAGGACAATCTTCTGTTTATAAAGGCTAGGCCAGGTTGACCGGGGAGTCAAGAACCAGCAGTGGGGGGTCGATCTCCACCTCGCCCCAGCGTTCGGCCGCGCGCGATCGCGTCACGCCGGCGCCCAGGAACTGCAGCTCGTGCAGACGAGCGTAAATCCCTCCGAGCGAAAGGAGCTTCCCGTGGGTGCCCATCTCGCGCACCCGCCCGTGGTGGAGCACCACGATGCGGTCCACGTCCTGAATGGTCGAAAGCCGGTGCGCGATCACGAGGCTGGTGCGGCCGGCGAGCAGTCGGCGCAGCGCGCTCTGGATCTTCTGCTCGGTCTGAGGATCGACCGAGGATGTGGCCTCATCGAGGATCAGCAGCTGCGGATCGCGGGCGAGCGCGCGCGCGAACGCGAGCAGCTGGCGCTGTCCGGCCTAGAGCGTCGCTCCCCTCTCGCGCACCACGGCGCCGAATCCTCCGGGCAGGCGCTCGATGAACTCGTGAGCGAGGACCTCGCGCGCCGCGCGTTCGATCCGGCCGGGCGGCAGGTCCGGACTCCCGAGCGTCAGATTGCTTTCGATCGTGCCGCTGAAGAGGAACACGTCCTGAAGCACCATGCCGATCCGGCGCCGCAGCTCGTGCGCGTCCCAGTCCGCGAGCGGGCGGCCGTCGACCCGGATCTCCCCGCGCCGGGGCTCGTAGAAGCGCAGCAGCATGCTGGTGAGCGTGGTCTTGCCCGATCCGGTCGCGC
>JACOSU010000037.1 GCA_016178685.1 Candidatus Eiseniibacteriota bacterium
ACCTGGTTCAGGATCGGAATCGGGGTGCGGAACAGCTGGCGGAGACGGGTCTGAACCCGCTCCAGCTCGCGCCGCACCGGTTTTTGCACCGCCGTCATGGACATTTCGGGTATGAATGGGGGCCGTGGAATTGACCCCGCTCTCCTTGCTAGGCGCCGCGGAGGATACGGGCCGTCGTTTCAGAGTGTCAAGCCTCGCGGGGGCCTGCGACTCCCGGGACGCCGCGCTCGCGGACGCGGCGCAGCAGCTCGTCGCGCTCGTTCACCTCCGGATGCTCGATCACCTCTTCAAGCAGCGCTTCGAGCACCGCGCCCACTGCCGGCCCCTCGGCGATCCCGAGCATTGCCATGACGTCCCGGCCGCTCACTGCGAGATCGCGCACGCGGAGCACCGCTTCCGAAGTCATCAGATCCTCGATGCGGCGTCGCATTTCTTCGAGCCCCGCCGGAAGCCCGGCCCGGCGCTGATTGCCGATCACATCCGCGATCCTCAAGTCGAAGAGATCCGCCACCGCCTCCACTCCCACGCGCCGCAGCCAGCGCCTGAGCGCTGCGTCGCTCCACACCGGCCGGTAATCGAACATGTGTTCCTTGACCAGGTGCACGATGCGCTCGCGCGCATCGTTCGCGAACCGGAGCCGCGTGAGCAGCGTATCTGCGAGAGCGGCCCCCACCTCGGCGTGGCCGTAAAACGTCGCATCGCCCGCGCGCTCCTCGCGAGTGTCCGGCTTGCCGATGTCGTGAAGCAGCGCGGCCCAGCGCACGGCCGGCTTCGCCGCCGGCGCGGCATCGCACACCTGGAGCGAATGTCCGTACACGTCGTGCGAGTGGAAGCGGTTCTGCGGAACACCCACGCAGTGCGCGAGCTCGGGCATCCACCGCTCGAGCAGCCCGGACTCGCGCAGGAGCTCCAATCCAGCCGACGGACGGTTCGCCGCCATCAGACGCTCGAGTTCAGCCCGGACGCGCTCGGGCGCCACGCACGAGGCGCGCTCGGGCGATGCTCCGAGCGCGTCGCGCGTTCCGGGCTCCGGCTCGAAGCCGAGCGTCGCGGCGAAACGCGCGACCCGCAGCGGACGCAGCGCGTCTTCGAAGAAGCGCGCGGAGGGATCGCCCACCGCGCGCAGCACGCGACGCTCGAGATCTTCGAGCCCGCCGAACGGATCCGTGAAGTCGAGCGACGCCGGATCCCACGCCAGCGCGTTGATGGTGAGATCGCGCCGCGCGAGGTCTTCCTTGAGATCCCGCGTGAACGCCACGCTTTCCGGATGACGCGCGTCCGGGTATGCTCCCTCGCGCCGAAACGTCGTGCACTCGATCCGCACGTCGTCGAGCAGGATCAGCACCGTGCCGTGCGAGAGGCCGATCGGCTCGGTGCGCTCGAACCGCGCGATCACGTCCGCGGGCTGCCGGTCGGTCGCCACATCGAACACGTCGTGCGGCGGCCGTCCGAGCAGCGCGTCGCGCACGCTGCCGCCGACCAGCACGGCGCGATGACCGCCCTCGCGAAGGCGCGCGAGCGCCGACAGCAGAGCGGGCGGCCACGCGACCTGGCGCAGCCGCGCGGTCGCAGAATCGCGAAGGCCACCGGCTGAAAAGGAAGGAAGACCCGACTTCATGCGACCCACGACTCCTCCCGACCTGCGAGCGTCCCCGGCGTCCCGCCGCGCCGGCCGGCACGCTCGAACCATCCTGGTCGCGCTGCTGGTCGCCCTGGCCGGCGTCTTGACTCGTGATTCACGGGCCGCTGCCAGGGATTCTTCGGCCGTCCCGGCTCCCGGACTTCAGCCCGCGGCGCAATCGTGGCAGACCGGCGCGTTCGCGCCCGACAAGATCCAGCACGCATCGCTCTCGCTCTCGCTCGGCGCAGGACTCGGGATCGCGACCCGGAGCCCCGCGGCCGCCTTGGGCGGCACGCTCGTGATGGGGCTCGCGAAGGAACTGCGCGACCGCCGCCATTCGCGCTTCGATCCGGCCGATCTCGCCGCCGACG
>JACOSU010000038.1 GCA_016178685.1 Candidatus Eiseniibacteriota bacterium
CCCGAACTTCGACATGAGCCGTCGAACGCTTCGTGCGCTGGCGCGCGCGGCGTACCGGTACGACGCATCCGCGTACCCGACGCCGCTCCTGCTGCCGGCGCGGATTCTGCTGGCGATGAAGAGCGCCCATCCGGCCGCGGTGCTGCGCCTTCAGATCTGGCCGTTCACCTGGGATCGCGCGCCGCACGAATTCGAGGGCGTGCGCGAGTTTCCGCTCGCCGTGACCCCAGGCCTGCGGCTGCCGGTCTATCACACGGCGCTCTATTTCTCGGACGAAGCCCGGTTCCACAGGCGGCTCGACGGCTTCGCGCGGCGCGGCGAGAGCCTGAGTTACGTGCTCCACGCGGTGGACGCGCTGGGGCTCGCCGAAGATCGCGTGGACCCGCGCCTCGCCGGGCACCCCGGGATGCGCCGGGCGCTGGCCGAAAAACTCTCGATGCTCGACCGCGCGCTGGTCCGGATCGCCGGTGCGTTCGACGTGCTGCCGTTCGCAGAACGCCTGGAGGGACCGCCGGCGCCATCGTGAGGCGCCCCCCGCTCCCCTGGGATCGGGAAGAAATCCACGGCGCTGGCGTAGGATGGAGCGAGTCCTTCACTCGAACCCTGGAGAGCCCATGCCCGAAACCCATCGATCCGTAATGCCCGCCGCGAATCCGAGCGTGCGAGCCGCGTCCGAGGTCGCGACCGCGGCCGTCCGCGCCCGGTCCGTCGCGGCGCCGTTCGCGCTCGCGGCAGCACTGGTATCCGCCGCGATCGGGCCGGCTCCGGCCCACGCGCTCGCGACCGTCCTTGCTTCCCCTGCGCCAGCCCCGGCCGCGGCCCACGCGCTCGCGGCCGGACCTTCGGTCACAATCTACTCCCACGATCTCGCGCTGATGCGCGAGACGCGTTCCGTCCCGGTGACGGGCGCGCGCGACACCGTGCGGCTCGGCGATCTTCCCGAAGGCCTGGACTTCGCTTCGCTGCGCGTGACGCCCGCGAGCGGCCGCGTCACGAGCCTCGCGTACCGCCCGGGCGCATGGACCGGCGACGAGCTTCTGAGCCGCGTCGCGCGCGGGACGCGCGTGCGCGTCACGTCGCGCGGGGATCGCGCCGAGGAGGGAGTGCTGGTGGGGGCGGATGGCAGCTGGATCGTGCTTCGAACCGAAGACGGCGCTCTTCATACGCTCGCGCGCGAGGCGGTCGAGGATGTGCGAATGGCCGCTTTGCCGGCCGTGCTGCCGTCGCGCCCGGGGCTCGACGCGGTGATCGAAGGAGCGGGCCGCTCACCGCTCGCGCTGGAAATCGGTTATCTCACGACCGGCTTCGAATGGAGCGCGGAACACACTCTGCTGGTGCGGGGCGAGCGCGCGGGGGTGTGGTCGACCACGGTGACCGTGACGGACAATACCGGTCGCGACTTCGAAGACGCCGAACTCAAGCTGGTGGCGGGCGAGCCCCATCGCGAAGCCGGGGGTCAACGCCCGATGATGATGATGATGAGCCCGCACGCGATGGGCGCGATGGCGGCAGCGGATGCCCCCGACCTCTCCGAACAGGCGTTCGCCGAATACCACCTCTATACGCTCGACCACCGGGTCACGCTTCGGAACCACGAAGCGCAGGGCTTCACGATGATTCCACCCCGCGACGTGTTGCTGCTCCCGCGCTACGTCTTTCGCGGATCGGATCCCCGCGCCGTCATGACGCAGCTCGAACTCGTGAACGACCGCGCGTCGGGACCGGGTGTGCCGCTGCCGGCCGGACGCGTGCGCGTCTACCAGGCCGATGCCTCGGGTGCGCTCAAGTTCACGGGCGAGGCGCGCATCGGCGCCACCGCGGCGGGCGAGAAATTCACTCTCGACGTGGGCGCGGCGTTCGATCTGGCCGCCGAGCGCAAGACGATGAGCGAGCGGCGCATCACAGATCGCGAACGCGAGGTCTCGATCGAGATCCGGCTGCGCAATCGAAAGGATCGGGACGTCACGATCGTGGTCGAGGAGCCGGCGGGCGGAGACGTCGAGGTCACCGCCAGAACCCACGAGCCGACGCGCACCGACGCGAATACCATCCAGTTCACGGTCCCGGTTCCGGCCGGCAAGGAAGTGAAACTCGCGTACACCGCTCGCGTCCGGTATTGAGCCGCGTTCCCGGCGCCTGGCGGGATCTGCCCAAAGAACCGGTCGCGCGGCCGGACGTTCGTTCGATCCGCCGTGGCTCAGGGGGAGGAATTTCAGTGGTGGACCCGAAGCCCATCGATGCCCGCGTGGACATCGGGCACGTTCACCTCAAGGTGGCGGATCTCGATCGCGCGATCGGATTCTACCGCGACGTGCTGGGATTCGATCTGACGCAGCGCATGGGCCGCTCCGCGGCGTTTCTGAGCGCCGGCGGCTACCATCATCACCTCGGCCTCAACACGTGGGAGAGCGTGGGCGGCTCGGCGCCGCCGCCCGGCACCACCGGGCTCTATCACGTCGCGATCCGCTATCCCGATCGCGCGACTCTGGCCGATGCGCTGCGCCGGTTGATCGCCGCGAATGTGCCGCTCGAGGGCGCCGCCGATCATGGCGTGAGCGAAGCCCTCTACCTGCGCGATCCGGATGGCAACGGGGTCGAGCTGTATCGTGACCGGCCTCGGGACCAGTGGCCACGCTCGGACGCGGGCGATCTCGCCATGGTCAGCCTGCCGCTCGATCTCGAGGCTCTGCTGCGCGAGAACGCCGTGCGCTGAGGGGGGTTGCCGCAGCCACTGACGCGGCCTCCGAAGCGGCCACCTTCGCGCCCGTCGGCTCGACCGCGGTGCCCGGCGTCGGTTAGCATCCGCCCCTCATGCCCTTCCAGCTCCGGCAGCCCTATCCGCCGCGAGGCGATCAGCCCGAGGCCATCGAACAGCTGGTGGCCGGGCTCGAGCGCGGCGACCCGCATCAGACCCTGCTCGGTGTCACCGGCTCGGGAAAGACCTTCACGATCGCGAACGTCATCGCGCGCTGGGGGCGGCCCACGCTCGTGATCTCGCACAACAAGACGCTGGCCGCCCAGCTTTACGGGGAGTTCCGGCAGTTCTTCGCCGACAACGCCGTGGGTTACTTCATTTCGTATTACGATTATTACCAACCCGAGGCGTACGTGCCGTCCACCAACACGTACATCGCGAAGGACGCCAGCATCAACGACGATATCGACCGGTTGCGGCTGCAGGCGACGTCGATGCTGCTCGAGCGCGACGACGTGATCATCGTGGCGAGCGTCTCATGCATCTACGGCCTCGGCACTCCCGATGATTGGAAGGGCATGCGCATCCGCGCCGCGGCCGGCGAGCGACTGTCGCGTCGCGAGCTGCTCGAACAGCTGGTCGCGATCCAGTACACGCGCAACGACCTCGAGGTCGGGCGCGGCCACTTCCGCGTGCGCGGGGACGTGGTCGAGGTGCATACGGCCTACGACGACGTGATCGTGCGCATCGAGCTCGACGATGACGTGGTGGCGCGGCTGTCGGCGGTCGATCCCGTTACCGGGCAGGTGGTGCGCCGCATGGATCGCCTGGCGCTGTACCCGGCCAAGCACTTCGTCACGCCCGAGCCTCGCCTCCGGCCCGCGTTGAGTGGCATCCGGAGCGAGCTGCGCGAATGTCTCGGCGAGCTGCGCGCTCAGGGCAAGCTGCTCGAGGCCCAGCGGCTCCAGCAGCGCACCGAATACGACCTCGAGATGCTGGCCGCGATGGGCAGCTGCCCGGGAGTCGAGAACTACTCGCGACATCTGTCGGGGAGAGCCCCCGGGGAAAAGCCCGGCTGTCTGCTCGACTACTTCCCACGGCGCGAGGACGGCAGCGCCGATTTTCTGACCGTGATCGACGAGTCGCACGTCACGGTTTCGCAGATCGGCGCGATGTACGAGGGCGACCGCTCGCGCAAGCAGACGCTGGTGGAATTCGGTTTTCGCCTGCCGTCCGCGCTCGACAACCGGCCGCTCCAGTTCGGCGAGTACGAGGCCATGACCGGAGCCACGATCTACGTCTCGGCCACCCCCGGCGAGCACGAGCTCGTGAAGTCGCACGGCGTGGTGGTGGAGCAGATCATCCGGCCGACCGGCCTGGTGGACCCGGAGCTCGACGTGCGGCCGATCGAAGGCCAGGTCGACGACCTGCTGAACGAGATCCGGCTGCGCGTCGCGCTCCGCGAGCGCGTGCTGGTCACCACGCTGACCAAGCGCATGGCCGAGGATCTCACCGATTATCTGTCCGAGATGGGGGTGCGGGTTCGCTACCTGCACAGCGACATCGATGCGCTCGAGCGCGTCGAGATTCTGCGCGGCCTGCGGCTCGCCGACTTCGACGTGCTGGTCGGCATCAACCTGCTGCGCGAGGGGCTGGATCTTCCCGAAGTGTCGCTGGTCGCGATTCTGGACGCCGACCAGGAGGGCTTCCTGCGTTCGGAGCGCTCGCTGATCCAGACCGCGGGTCGCGCGGCGCGCAATCTGAATGGGCGCGTGATCCTCTACGCGGACCGCTTGACCGGCTCGATGAAGCGGGCGCTCGACGAGACCGGCCGCCGCCGTGAGCGTCAGACCGCGTACAATCTCGAGCACGGCATCACGCCGCGATCGGTGGAAAAGAGCGTCGACGACGTGATGCGCGCGACGTCGGTGGCGGACGCGATCGGGGCCGGGGCCGAGAACGATCTGCGGCGTCTGATGAGGGCGGCCGACGCGGGTTCCGTCGAGGAGCTGGTGGCGCGGCTGGAGGCGGAAATGCTGGAGGCGGCAAAGCAGCTCGAGTTCGAACGGGCGGCTTCGCTGCGCGATCGCATCGACGATATCCGCTCGACCGCCGCCACCGCCGCGGGCGTGGGAGCCGGGCCGGGAGCGCGGGGGGCGGAGGGAGCGGGCGCCGCGCCCGCCCGCCGCTCCCCGCTCGCCGAGCCGCGGCGTGTCAAACGGCGCTTCGGCCGGGATCGCTGATCATGCTCGAATCCTTCGCGCTGCCGATCATCAAG
>JACOSU010000039.1 GCA_016178685.1 Candidatus Eiseniibacteriota bacterium
CCCGCGACGTGGTGCGCGGCGTGGTGCAGGTAATCGCCGACTACGGCAACGCACTCGGAGTTCCGAATCTGTGGGGCGACGTGGTGTTCGACGCGGCGTTCGATCTCAACTGCCTGGTGAACGTGATGGCGGTGGGGATCGCTCCGGCGTCGGGAATCCTTCGCAGCCGCGTTCCCGAGGGCGCGGGTCCATGGGTGTTCGTGGCGGTCGGCAAGCCGACCGACGAGAGTGGGTTCGGCGGGGCCGCGTTCGCATCGGGCGAATTCGGTGAGGGCGACCAGCGCGGCGCGGTGCAGCTGCCCGATCCCTTCCTCAAGCGCGTGCTGCACGTCGCGAACGCCGAGGCGTTTCGCCGCGTTCGCGAACGCGGAATCCGGGCTGGCTTCAAGGATCTGGGGGCGGGGGGAGTGGCGTGCGCGACCTCCGAGCTGGCGGCGGCCGGCGGGCGGGGCGCGGAGATCGCGCTCGAGCGCCTGCATCGGGTCGATCGCGCGCTGCCGCCCGAAGTGCTGCTGTGCGCCGAAACGCAGGAGCGCTTCTGCTGGGTGGTCCCGGAATCGTTCGCCGACGAGTTGTGCGACATCTACAACCGGGAGTTCGCGCTCGCCGATGTGGTTCCGGGCGCGGGTGCGCGGGCGATCGGGGTCGCGCTTGAGGAGCCGCGCTATCGAGTCACGTGGAACGGAGAGACGCTGGTCGATTGTCCGGTCGAAGCCATCACGACCGGACGCCGCGTCCCGCGACCGGCCCGGCGCAGCACGCCGTCGCCGGCCTGGAGGAAGCCGCGCGGGCAACGATCTCGCGAGCCGCGGGGAGCGCTGCTGCGGCTGCTTCACTCGTGGCACCTGTGCTCGCGAGAGTATCTGTTCCGCCATTACGACGGTGAAGTTCAGGGCCGCGCATGGTTGAGAAGCGGCGAGGGGGACGCCGCCGTGATTCGGGCCCGGAGTGGCCGGGCGCTGGGGCTCGCGTTCGCGGTCGGAGGAAACCCGTTCTGGTGCGCCGCCGATCCCGATCTGGGCGCGCAGCACGCGGTGGCCGAAGCGGCCCGCAACGTCGCCTGCGTGGGCGCGCGACCGTGGGCGCTCACCGATTGCCTGAATTTCGGGGCTCCCGGCGATGCCGGGGTGATGGGAGATTTCGAATCGACGATCGACGGCCTGGCCAGAGCGGCGCGATCCCTCGGCTCGCTCGCCGCGCCCGGACATGCGCTCCCGTTCGTGAGTGGAAATGTCAGCCTCTACAATCAATCGGGCGACCGGGCCGTGCCGCCCTCGCCGATCGTGATGTGCGCGGGCGTGCTCGACTCGGTGGCTTCGGCGACCGGCAGCGCGGTGCAGCAGGGCGGTGATTTTCTCGTGATGGTGGGCGCGGAGCGCATCGGACTCACGGGGTCTTCGTACGTGCGGGAAGTGCTGGGGCAGGACGCCGGGGCGCCGCCGGAACTCGATCTCGAGATGGAAGCGGCGCTCCAGGATCTCGCGGTCCGCGCCGCCCAGGGGCGCTGGGTGCGCGCGGCGCACGACGTTTCGGACGGCGGACTCGCAATCGCGCTCGCCGAGATGGCGATCGGGGCGCCGATCCCGCTCGGCCTCGGGATCGACGTGGATCTGGGTGCGCTCGGATCGGGCGCTTCCGAGGTGTTGTTCTGTGAGCGGCCGGCGATCGTGTTCGAGGTGGGGCCCGAGCGTGCAGCCCGGCTGTTCCAGGCGGCACGGGAGCGCTCCCTCCCGGCGTGGCCGATCGGCACGGTGAGCGCGCGGCCCGAACTCCGCGGGCTGCTCCCCGGGCGATCGACGGTCGAGTGGACCGTGGAATCGCTGCGCGCGGCGGCGGCGAGCCCGCTGTCGAAACTGTGGAACGAGGAGCTGTCGTGAGCCCGCCGCGCGTCGCGGTGATTCAGTTCCCGGGCGTCAACTGCGAATCCGAGAGCGCGCTCGCCCTCGAGCGCGTGGGCCTCGAAGCCGAGATATTCCGCTGGACGCGTGCGGCCACTGAACTGCGCGATTATCAGGCGTTCGTGGTGCCGGGCGGATTCTCGTATCAGGACCGCGTGCGCGCCGCGGCGCTCGCGGCGAAGCATCCCCTGATGGAGGTGCTCGGCGAGGAGGCGGAACGCGGCAAGCCGGTGCTCGGGATCTGCAACGGCGCCCAGGTGCTGGTGGAAGCCGGCCTCGCGCCGGGAGGCGGTGGCGTGGAACTGGCGCTCGCGCGCAACCGCATGCCCGCGCGCACGGGCTACTACGCGCGCTGGGTCACCACGCGGATCGAAGCCTCGCCGTGCGTGTTCACCCGGCATCTGGCCCAGGGCTCGCTGCTCCCGCTGCCGGTCGCGCACGGAGAGGGCCGCTTCGCGTCGCTTCATGCATCGCGTCTCGCGGCGCTCTGCCGGGCGGGCCAGACTCCGCTTCGCTATGCGACCGCCGCGGGCGAAGTCGCGCGACGGTTTCCGGACAATCCGAACGGATCCCAGAGCGCGATCGCGGCGGTGTGTAACGCTCGCGGCAACGTGCTCGCGATGATGCCGCATCCCGAGCGCGCGCAGGATCGGGGAGCGGTGGGCCGGTCGGTGGCGGGCGAGTGGGGAGAGCGCCGGCGCGCCGCGGTCGAGAAGGACGGCGGGGAAGGCGAGGGCGGAGGTCCGGGACTGTTGCTGTTCGAGGGCCTAAAGCGGCATCTGGTGGAGGCGCGATGACGACGGCGTTCCCGAGCGCGAAGCGCGCCGCGGTTCGCAGCGCCGTGGCGCAGGCCTGGGTGGAGCGGATGGCGGGCGATCCCGAAGCGGTCTCGGCGCTGGGCGTGGCGCGCGCTCATCTCGCGGCGGGCCGGAATCTGACCGGGCTGCGGCGCTTGAGGGTGTTCGAGCTGTGGGGTGGACTTGCGGAGCGCGGGCGCCTCGAGGACCTGCTCCACCGCTCGACCCAGTTCTATAATCCTTACAAGGAGCGGTGCACGGTCCGGCTTTCGTTCGGCGATCCCGCACCGGTCGCGTCCGCGGATGCCATCGCGCTGGTGGTGGAACGCGGCGGCGAGCGCCGGTCGGCCGCCGAGCGCTGGTGGCTGCACGAGACCGGTGAGAAGATCGAGGTGCGGGAGGGCGTGGCCTGGGTCATGTCGTTCGCCGTCGGCGAGAGCGCGGCCGAGCGTGCGCGCGAACTCACCGTGCTCGAAGACCGGCGGCACGGTCTGTTTTGTAATCCGCATTCGCAGGACCATCGCGTCTCCGGGGCCGCAGTGCCGCTGCCCTGGATCGGCGCGCCGCAGAAGGGCGCGAAGCACGGGGGGTGAGCCATGACGGGATGGACCGCGGACAAGACCTGGCGTGAAGAATGCGGCGTGTTCGCCGCGATCGGAGTGCCGCGAGCGGCCGAGGTGGTCGGGCTGGGGCTGCACGCGCTCCAGCATCGCGGGCAGGAATCCACCGGCATCGTCTCGTGCGACGAGCGCGGCGAGTTTCACACCCACAAGGGAATCGGTCTGGTCTCAGACGTCTATCGAGAGACGGACCTGGCGCGGCTCGCCGGCCAGCTCGCAATCGGGCACAACCGCTACTCCACCTCGGGCAGCCTGACGCTCGAGAACACGCAGCCGCTGCGGGTGGTCTATCGGGGCGGCGTGATGGCGGTGGCCCACAACGGCAACCTCGTGAACGCGCGCGAGACCCGGCAGAGCCTCGAGGAGTCCGGGTCGATCTTCCAGACCACGCTCGACACCGAAATCTTCATGCACCTGATGGCGCTGGCGGACGCGACCACGGTGGAAGACGCCCTGATCGAGGCCGCGAAGCAGGTGCGCGGCGCGTTCTCGCTGGTGCTGCTCACCGCCGATTCGGTGCTGGCGTTGCGCGATGCGCACGGCTTCCGTCCGTTGTGCATCGGGCGGCTCGGAGACGGCTACGTGGTGGCGAGCGAGACCTGCGCGCTGGACCTGGTGGGGGCCGACTTCGTGCGCGACGTGGAGCCCGGAGAACTGGTGCGCCTTGATCCGCAGGGGATGCGCGCGCGGCGCGCGTTGCCGGAAGCCCAGCCGCTTCAGCAATGCATCTTCGAGCACATCTATTTCTCGCGCCCCGACAGCCGAGTGTTCGGAGAGGGCGTGGACCGCGTGCGGCGGAAGATCGGCCACCGGCTGGCTGAAGAGCACCCGGCCGACGCCGACGTCGTGATCGCGGTGCCGGACTCCAGCAACTCGATCGCGCTCGGCTACTCGGAACGTTCGGGACTGCGCTACGAACTGGGATTGATCCGCAATCACTACGTCGGGCGCACGTTCATTCAGCCGCACCAGGCCGGCCGCGACTCGAGCGTGCGGGTGAAGTTCAATCCGGTCCGCGAAGTGCTCGAAGGGCAGCGCGTCGTGGTGGTGGATGATTCGATCGTGCGCGGAACCACGAGCCGGAAGCTGGTCCGGCTGATCCGGCGGGCGGGGGCCCGCGAAGTGCACTTTCGCGTGGGTTCGCCGCCCGTCACGCATCCCTGCTTCTACGGAATCGATACGCCGAGCCGCCGCGAGTTGATCGGCGCCCTCAAGACCCCGGAAGAGATCCGCGATTTTCTGGGCGTGGATTCGCTCGGCTATCTGTCGCCGGAAGGACTGCTGGCGTGCGAGCGCGACGGCTCGCGATTCTGCCTCGCCTGCTTCACCGGGCGCTATCCGGTGGAGGTGGATCCGACCGCCGGAAAATTGTCGCTCGAGAATCTGCATCGCCGCACGAACGTCTAGCCGGTCGTGCGGCGCCCCCGGGAATCTTGACACTCCGGGGGGGCCTCCCTAGATTCGATCGGTTCCGAGCGTCCGCGCGGCCGCTCGATCATTTCTCGCACCCGAGGATTCGCATGTCGCTGAAGGAGCTGTTGCGCCAGCGCGCCGGGAAAATCGCCCGGTGGAAGGCGATCGGCGTGGAGCCCTACGCGTACCGCTACGACGTGACGCATTCCGCCGCGCTGGCGCTCGCGCGCGGCGACGCGGTCACGGCGGAGCCGGGCGAACGCGTGCGGATCGCCGGCCGCGTGATGTCGTTGCGCGGCCACGGCAAGGCCGGGTTCGCGCACGTGCTCGACGGAAGCGGCCGCGTCCAACTGTACTGCCGCGCGGATCATCCGGGCAACGCGTTCGAGCGCTACCAGCTGCTCGACGTCGGCGACTGGATCGGGGTCGAGGGTCGGCTGTTCCGCACGCGCACCGGCGAGATTACGGTCCGGGTGGACGCGCTGGAGCTGCTCGCGAAGTCGCTGCGGCCGCTGCCCGCCCAGTGGGACGGACTCCGCGATCCCGAAACGCGCTACCGCCAGCGCTACGCGGACCTGTTCATGAATCTCGAGGTGCGCGAGACGTTCCGCCGGCGTGCGCGGCTGGTCTCGGGGTTGCGCGCGTTCCTCGATCAGCGCGGCTTCCTCGAGGTCGAGACCCCGGTGCTGCAGCCGCTCTATGGGGGCGCGTTCGCGCGTCCGTTCGTGACCCGCCACAACGCGCTCGACATGGAGCTCTACCTGCGCATCTCGAACGAGCTGTACCTCAAGCGGTTGATCGTCGGCGGGCTCGAGCGCGTTTACGAGTTCTCGCGCGATTTCCGGAACGAGGGCATGGACCGGACGCACAATCCGGAATTCACCATGCTCGAGTTCTACCAGGCGTTCGCCGACGTGCACGACGTGATGGCGCTCACCGAAGCCCTGATCGCGCACTCGGTGGTGCGCGCGACGGGTTCGGCGCGCATCGAATATCAGGGTCGGCCGCTGGATTTCTCGCCGCCCTGGCCGCGCGTGTCCATGCTGGACGCGGTGGGAGAGGCGACCGGAGAGAGTGTCGCGGATCTCGACCCGGGTCGGCTGCTCCGTCTGGCCGGGGCGC
>JACOSU010000040.1 GCA_016178685.1 Candidatus Eiseniibacteriota bacterium
CCGCGTGATCCGCGGCGGCGGCGGCATCGAGCCCGATGTCGTGGTGTCCGACACGCTCCACGCGGAGTTCGCGCCGCCTTCGGAGCGCGCGGCCCTGATCTCCGATCCGGTCTTCCGCCGGGCGGCCGAGCTTCTGCGGCACGCGCGCGCGCCGCGCGACGTGTTCGCGTCGCTGCCGGCCCCGCGCGCCGGCACGAGCCGCCGCTGATGATGCGCCTCGTGTTCCTGTGTGACTTCGACGGCACGGTGTCGCCGACCGACATCGGAAAGTGTTTCATCGAGCGTTTCACGCCGGCGCCCGGGACGCACCTGCCGGAGCTTGAGCGGCGGTGGCGCTCCGGTGAGTTCGGGCACCGCGAGTTGACCAAGGCCGAATGCGAGAGCGTGCGCTGTGGGGCTGCGGAGGCGGGGGCGTTCGCCGACGGATTCCGGCTCGATCCCCACTTCGCGCCGTTCGCGCGCACGGCGCTCGAGCGGGGAGACGAGGTGTGCGTGCTGAGCGAGGGCTTCGACTTCTACATCCGCGCGCTGCTCGAGCGTGAAGGCCTGCTCTCGGTGCCGTATTTCTCGAACCACCTGCGCTTCGAAGGCGACCGGGTGGTCCCCGAATTTCCGTACCACGCCCGCTCGTGCGGGAGATGCGGAAACTGCAAGGGGGCGCACGTGCGCGACTGGCGTTCCCGGGGCTATCGCACCGTGCTGGTGGGCGACGGCCTCTCGGACCGCTGCGCAGCCCGCGAAGCCGACGTGGTGCTGGCGCGCGACTCGCTGCTCGAGTGGTGCCGGAGCGAGGGCCGCGCGGCGCGCGAGTTTGGAACGTTCGCCGACGTCGCGGCGATCGCGCTCGAGCTCGAGCGCGGCGCGGCGGAAGCCGGGCGGATCGAAAACGGCGCGGTTCCCCGCGCGATCGAGCGACCATGAGCGGGCGCATCGGATCCGTGCAGTACGAATCGCCGTTCATGCTGGCGCCGCTCGCGGGCGTGAGCGATTCCCCGTTCCGCCAGCTGGCTCGCGAGCAGGGCGCGGCCATGGTGTTCACGGAAATGGTTTCGGCCGACGGCCTCGCGCGCGGCAATCAGGCGACGCTCGACTATTGCGCGTTCGAGCCCGGCGAGCGCCCGATCGGCATCCAGTTGTTCGGCTCGGATCCCGGGGTGATGGCCGAGGCGACGCGCGTGCTGAACGATCTGCCGAACGAGCGGCGCCCCGACCTGATCGACATCAACATGGGCTGTCCGGTGCGCAAGGTGGTGAACCGCTCAGCCGGTGCCGCGTTGCTCACGAACGTGCCGCAGATCCGCGAGATCGTGAGCCGCATGAGCGGGGCGAGCCGCATTCCGGTGACCGCGAAGATCCGGCTGGGCTGGGACGGCAACTCGAGGAACGTGGTCGACGTGGCGAAGGCGCTCGAAGACTCGGGCGCGGAGGCGGTCGCGATCCACGCCCGCACGCGCGCCGAGAAGTTCGAGGGCGAGGCGCACTGGGAGATGATCGGCGAGGCGAAGCGGGCGGTGGGGATTCCGGTGATCGGAAACGGCGACGTGCGCGCTCCCGAGGACGCGATCCGCATGATCGAGCTGACCGGATGTGACGCGGTCATGCTGGGCCGCGCGGCGTTCGGCGATCCGTGGGTGTTCCGCCGGGTGCGCGCGTTTCACGAACGCGGCGAGGAGCTGGCGCCGCCGAGCGCGGCCGAGCGGCTCGCGGCCGGCATCCGGCATCTCGCGATGATGACCGCCGCGGTGGGCGCGGACTCGGCGGCGCGCGAGATGCGCAAGCACGTGGCGTGGTACGTCAAGGGCCTGCCGAGGAGCGCGAAGGTGCGCGAACAGGTGAACCGCACGGGATCGGTGGATGAAATGGCGAACCTGCTGCGCGACTACCTGACCGACCTCGAGGAGCACGGTCTCGATGCGTTCGCGCCCGAACCCTCGGCCGCCGCCCTGGGGGGGTTGCGTGCGTCGGGATGAACTGCGCTCGCTGCTCGCGCGGGTGAGAAGCGGCGCGGTGACTCCGGCCGAAGCGGCGCGAACAATCGATCGGGCGCCGCTCGAACATCTCGCGTTCGCCACGCTCGATCATCAGCGCGGCCTGCGCGCCGGATTTCCCGAGGTGGTGTTCGGGCAGGGCAAGACGCCGGCGCAGCTGGTCGAGATCGCGCGCCGGCTCCATGCGCGGCACGACCCGGTGCTCATCACGCGCACCGACCTGGCCGGCCGCGCCGCGCTCGCCGCGAGTTTTCCGCGCGCCCAGGTTCACGAAAACGCGCGCGCCGTGGTGCTCCGCCGCCGCGCTCAGCGCAGCGCGGGACGGGGTCAGGTGCTGGTGCTGTGCGCCGGCACCGCCGATCTGCCGGTCGCCGAAGAGGCGCTGGTGACGGCCCGCGTGATGGGCAGTCGCGCCGAGCTGATCGCCGACGTGGGCGTCGCGGGACTCCATCGCCTGCTCGCGCATCGCACGCGGCTGCGCGGCGCGCGCGTGCTGGTGGTGGTGGCGGGGCTCGAAGGCGCGCTTCCGAGCGTGGTGGGCGGGCTCACCGACCGGCCGCTGATCGCGGTGCCGACCAGCGTGGGCTACGGCTCGCATTTTTTCGGACTGGCGCCGCTGCTCGCGATGCTGAATTCGTGCGCGGCGGGCGTGACCGTCGTGAACGTGGACAACGGTTTCGGCGCGGGATACGCGGCGCACCTGATCAACACCGGTGCTCGCCCGCATGGATGAGACGCGTGGGCGCGCACCGCTGAAGGAGGAGCCTTGAGGATCGCGTACTTCGACTGTTTCTCAGGCGTCAGCGGCGACATGTGCCTGGGCGCGCTGGTCTCGGCCGGATGGCCGGCCCGCGAGCTGGAGGCGCTGGCCGCGCGGCTCCACCTGGATGGCGCGCGCGTCACGGTGAGCGCCACGCGGCGCGGCCCGTTCGCGGCCACGCGGGTCGAGATCGAGGTGAGCGGCAAGCAGCCGCATCGTCATCTTCATCACGTGACCGAGATGATCGAACGGGGAGACCTGGCTCCCCCGGTGCGCGATCGCGCGATCGCGGTGTTCCGCCGTCTGGCCGTGGCCGAGGCCGAAGTGCACGGCAGCACGATCGAGAGGGTGCACTTTCATGAAGTGGGCGCGGTGGATGCGCTGCTGGACGTGGTCGGAACCATCGAAGGGCTGCACTCGCTCGGCATCGAGCGCGTGTTCGCGAGCGCGCTCCCGCTGGGCGGCGGGTTCGTGAATTCCGAGCACGGACGCATCCCGATCCCGGCCCCGGCCACCGCGCTGCTGCTGCGCGGAGCGCCGGTCCGGCCCACGGAGGTCGAGGCCGAGCTGGTCACGCCGACCGGCGCCGCGCTCTTGAGCACGCTGGTATCGGGCTGGGATGCGCCGCCGCCCTACCGGCTCGATCGCGTGGGGACCGGAGCCGGGGGCCGCGATCTCGCCGAGCAGCCCAACGTGCTGCGCATCCTGATCGGAGAGAGCGGAGGCCTGGCGCTCTCTCGCCGCGAGGTCGCGGTGCTCGAAACCGCGATCGACGACGAGAATCCCGAGTACGTGGCGGAATTGATTCCGCGCCTGATCTCCGAGGGAGCGCTCGATGCGATGCTGGTGCCCACCTTGATGAAGAAGGGGCGTTCGGGTCAGTGGCTGATCGTGATCGCGGATCCGCCCGATGCCGAGCGGCTCGCCACGCTCCTGCTGGGCGAATCTTCGACGCTCGGCGTGCGCGTGCGGCACGAGCAGCGGATCGAGCTCGAGCGGCGCACTGCCGAAGTCGAGACCCGCTTCGGAAGGGTGGCGCTCAAGATCGCGACGCTGCCCGGGGGGGGCGAGAGAGCGGTTCCCGAGTTCGAGTCGGTGCGCGCGGCCGCGGCGCGTTCCGGCCGGCCGTTGCGCGAGGTGGCCGCGGCCGCGCTCGCGGCCTGGTCGCGCGAGCCCGGCGCCTGAACTCATGACGCGGCTGCGGGCGCGGCGCCTGAACTCATGACGCGGCGACGGGCGCGGCGCGTGAAATCATGACGCGGCTGCGGGCGCACGAGGTGTGGGCCGCCCCGCCCGGTATGGCCGAGCCGGTGGTGCGCGGCGTGTCGCTCGAGCTTGAGCCCGGCGAGTGGCTGGCCATGAGCGGCCCCAATGGGGGCGGAAAATCCACCCTTGCCCTGGTGCTCGCGGGCCTGTGGCCTGCCTCTTCGGGCACGGTCGAGTTCGAAGGCCGCCCCTTGACGCGGGATGCCGGAGGGCGCGATCGAGGGAGCATCGCGGTCGTGCTCCAGGACCCGGCCGCGCAGCTGTTCGAAACTACGGTCGCGGCCGAACTCTCGTTCACGGCCCGGAACCTGAATCGCGAGTCCCAGGCCGCGGAGCCGATTCGCGCGTGGGCCTCACGCTTCGGCCTCGAGTCCGATCTAGCGCGTGACCCGCGCTCGCTGTCGGCCGGCCGCCAGCAACTCGTGCTGCTCCTGGCGGCGCTCGCCGCCCGGCCGCGACTTCTGATCGCCGATGAGCCCGCCGCTCACCTCGATCCCGGGACCCGCGCCGGAGCATTAGAAGAGGTTCGCCACGCGGTCTCGCGCGGGCTCTCGGTGATCTGGGTGACGCAGGACCCTGGCGAGTGCGCCCTCGCCGACCGCTCGATCTGGCTCCCGGCCGAGCCCTTGCCTCAAGCCGCGGTGGTCGCCCCCCCCGCGACGACCGGACCGGTGGCGCTGCGCATCCGGGTCGAAAAATGGAACGGGGGGGAGGGGCCCGCGGTGCGCACCGACCGGCGGTTGGAAATCGAGATCCCCTCCCGCGGCGTCACCGCGCTCTGCGGCCTCAATGGTTCCGGCAAGAGCGTGTTGCTCCACGCGGCAGTGGGACTGATCGAGTCACCCCAGTGGCGCGTGGAGTGGGCCCGGCCGCCCCGCCCCCTGCCGATCCTGGCGTCGCAATACCCCGAACAGCAGATCTTCGAAGAAAAGGTGGGGGACGAGCTGATTTACGCGGCGGTGAGCCGCGGGCTCTCGCGAGAGGAGGCGCTCGCTCGCTCGCGCAACGCGCTGGAGCGCCTGGGGCTACCGCCCGGGGAATACCTCGAGAAACGGTGCTGGTGGCTGTCGGGAGGGGAAAAACGAATGATCGAAGCGGTGGCCGCCCTGCTCGCTCCGGCCGGGCTGGTCGCCCTCGATGAGCCGACCGCCGGGCTCGATGACCGGAGGCGGGAGGCCCTGCAAGTCCTTGTCATGGAACGAGCAGAGCGCGATCCGGTGCTGGTGGCCAGCCAGGACCCGGACTGGGCGGCTCTCTCTCGCCCGTTTCTGGTCGGGCTCGGGGGGTCCGGCTGTTTAGCCCTGCCAAGTATCAGCAAAAAAACGGATTGACAGAACCCTGTCGTTGGCTCTAGCCTCTTTCTGTGCTGGGGTACTTGGTGCATCCTAATAAGCCCCCAGGAGCACCTCAAGTTCCGCGGTTGTCGCGTGAGTTTCGGCTGGCAGCGGCCGGTTCGCGCTCGACGACTCAACATCAGAGTTCGCGCATTCATGAGTGCCGGGATTCGCCCGAACTGCCTAAGGGCCGAATGTCGGCAGCGGAAAGGGGGGATTGGAAAATCTCCAAACGACGCCGTCGGCTTCCTTGTGCACGCAATCAAGGGAAGGCCGCCGGCGCACTTGTTCCACGCGACACCTCGCTCGCAATCCGTATCTCGGAAGACTTCGCATTGCCCATGCATTGCGACGATGGAGGTAGTCAAATGAGAAAGTCGTACGTTGCGCTGCTCCTTTTGATCGGGGCGGTTGCGGTCACGGCGAACGCGGCGTTGGCTCAACTGGGTGGTGAGGACAACGTCGGCATGAAGCTGATGAATGCCCAGATCGCCCAGCAGATGCATTCGCGCGCGGCCAAGCTCGGTGTGTCGACGACCAATGACACGGTGTTCATTGGTTACAGCACCGCCGGTGCCGTGACGAATTACTGGAAGGTTGGAAAGGGCGCGACCAAGCCGCGTCCGCATCAGTCGGGACCTGCCCCTGCGTTCAGCCAGACCAACACCGATGGCTGGTGGACGTTCGAGAACCCGGTCAACGGGGACTCGCTGCAGGGCTGGTGGCCGACTCGCTCCACTCACGCGAACGTTTCGGGCGCCACGCGCGTTGACAAGAACCGTCCGTGGTGGGCGATCGAAGTCGGCAACAACGCGAACTACGTGATCAACGAGCGTCGGGATCTGACGGATGCGGCGGCGCCCGGCAATCGCACGTACGGCGTGGTGGGCGTATGGCACGTGGATCCGGGCAACTCG
>JACOSU010000018.1 GCA_016178685.1 Candidatus Eiseniibacteriota bacterium
CCGCCGTCGCGGCCGGCTGCCCTGACCCGCACGCGAGATCCAGCACCTGCCGCCCCGGCGCCAGCCGCGCCGCACCGCACAACCACTCCGACAGTTCGCGGCTGTTGTGCTCGAACCAGTCGTCCCAGCGCTCCCACCCCGACGCTGCCGCGCTCCACTGGCTCTTTTGTTGCTCGGTCAGCTCCTCTGTATTCGGCATGTCCTGGCCTCCGGCTTGAAGGACGACGCCCCGGACCGTTGCCGACCCGGGGCGTCGTCTCCTGGCGCCACTGCCGCCGCGCTACTTCTTCACTTCAACACCGTGCGGCAACGCGTCGGGATTCTTCACTTCGAGCACCACGCGCCGGTTGCGCTGGCGATCCTCGTCGTTCTTCTCCTTCACCTCGGGCCGGCTCTCGCCGTAACCCGCCGCGGTGTAGTTGTCGGCGTTCAGGTGGAAGTGATCGAGCAGGTACGCGCGAACGGACTCGGCCCGCGCCTGACTCAGCTTCTTGTTGTAGGCCGCCGAGCCGCGCGTGTCGGTGTGCCCTTCGACCTCGATCTTGAGATCGGCGAAGTGTTCGAGCGCGTGCCCCGCCTCGTTGAGCGTGGCTTCGGATTCGGGCAGCAGCTTCGCGCTGCTGGTTTCGAAGTACACGTTTTCGAGCCGCAATTCACCGGTCGCGATCAGCCTCTTCTCCATCTCGCTCTGGGCTGGCGCGGGCGCAGGCACCGGCGCGGGCGCGGGCGCGGTGGTCTTGCTCTCGGGCTGCCGCATGGGCCGCCCGGCCGCCGAGCGCGCCGCGAGCTGCGACGCGTCGCAGCCGTCGGCGTCCACCTTCGAGCCCATCGGCGTATCCGCACACTGGTCGAGCCCATCGCAAACCCCGTCCTGGTCCGAATCCCACGGACATCCGTAATCGTCGACCCGGCAGCCGTGCGGCGTGTTCCCGCAGCGATCGAGACGATCCGGAACGCCGTCGCCGTCCTGATCGCCATCCGCGATGCAGTCCGGCGTGGGTGCGGTGCGATCGGATTCGTGCGCCGTCTTCGTGACCGGCGCGGACTGCATCCTGTGCCGATGGCCCGCGAGCGCGGGGACGGCAAACATCATGACGATTGCGATCGCGAACAGCGGCGTGAATCGTTTCATGCTCGGCCTCACATGAGGGGTGAATGCGGCCTGCGGGCGGCTGGAAGAACCCGGGCGAAGTCTGCCGCAGGGGCAGGCGCGGCGCAAGCGCCGATACAGAAGCGGCCGCGCAGGGTCACGCGGTGCCTGCGAGCGATGATGTCGCCTGCCGTTGAGACCTGCTACGCTGCCGCACGCCTCGCCGCACGCGAGGCGACCATGACCCTGATTCGCACCGTCGCGGCGAGCCCGCGGCGGCTTTTGGTGTTGGAACGGAGCCCACTGGCGCATGAGCGAAACCTGGCTTCGCGACGAACTCGCCGAGCGGCTGGTCGCTCACGCCGATCGTCTGCCCGAGGCGCGCGACCTGCTGGCGTTCATCGAGGGGCGCTGGGGCCGGAACGACGGCGCGATCCTGCCGCGCCGCGTCGCGGTGCGCGGGCTGAGCGGCTCCTCGCGCGCGCTGCTTGCGGCGTGGCTCCAGCGCGCCGCCTCGCGCCCCCTGCTCTACGTGGTCGCGCACGGTGACGCGTTCGAGGAAGCGCACGACGACGTGGAATATTTCCGAGGCGGCGGGGCCACGCTCGCGTTCCCCGAGCCCGACAACCTTCCGTACGATCCCGCGCCTGCTCATCCCGGCATCACCGCCCAGCGGTTGGAGACGCTGGGGCGGCTTGAGTCGGTTCGCGAGGTCGGCGAATCGTGGCCGGGCATCGTGCTGTGCACGGTGCGCGGCCTGATGCAGCGCGTGCCCGGGCCGCGCCGGCTGGCCGCCGCGATCGTCCGCGTTGCGGTCGGGACCGAGCTCGATCCGCAGGCGCTGCTCGCGCGCCTGGTCGAGCTGGGGTACGAACGCCTGGCCGAAGTCGAAGCGGTCGGACACTTCGCAAGGCGCGGCGGCATCGTGGACGTGTGGCCGGCTTCGAGCGCCGATCCGCTGCGGCTCGAGTTCGACGGCGACACGCTGGTGTCGCTGCGGCGCTTCGACGCCGGAACGCAGCGCTCGCTGGAGCAGCTCGCCGCGGCCACGCTGCTTCCGATCTTTGAAATCGCGGCCTCGATGCTCGAGGAACTCCAGCGCCGGCACGCGGGCGCCGACTGGATGGGCACGGTGGCCGAGAGCGGCGAGGCCGGCCGCTACGCGCAGAATCTGCTGGTTGCGTGCGCGCCTGCCGAGCCGGTGCAGCGTTCGATCGAGCGCTTGAAGAGCCAGATCGCGGAGCTCGGCGCGCGCGCGATCGAGCCGGTGATCCTGTGCGACAACATCGGCCAGAAGGACCGGTTGTGGGAGATGCTGGGGGATGCGGGCGTGACGCTCGGGGTGGGGCTGGTCTCGGCCGGGTTCACGCTCGCGGGCGCGGGTTTCGCCGTGATGACGGATCACGAGATCTTCGCCCGCTATCGAAGGCGGCGCCGGCGGCTGCGCAAGACCGGCGGGCTCTCGATCGCCGAGCTGTCGTCGCTCAAGTCCGGCGACTTCGTGGTGCATGAAGACCACGGGGTCGGCATCTATCGCGGCATGCGGCGCCTGACGCTGAGCGGACAGGAGACCGATTGCCTCGAGATCTCCTACGCCGAGCAGGACCGGCTGTTCGTCCCGGTCCAGCAGCTGGGCCTGGTGTCGCGCTACGCGGCGGGCGAGGGCGCCAGGCCCTCTCTCCATCGCTTGGGTTCGGCCTCGTGGCAGAAGACCAAGGCCCGCGCGAAAAAAGCGATCCAGGACATGGCCGAGAACCTGATCCAGACCTACGCCGCGCGCCGCGCGCTCGATGGCCACGCGTTCCACGGCGACGCGGTGTGGCAGCGCGAACTCGAAGCCTCGTTCCCCTACGAGGAGACCCCCGATCAGCTGCGCGCGATCGAGGAGGTCAAGGAGGACATGGAATCGCAGCGGCCGATGGACCGGCTGATCTGCGGCGACGTGGGCTACGGCAAGACCGAGGTCGCGATCCGCGCCGCGTTCAAGGCAGTGCAGGATGGCAAGCAGGTCGCGGTGCTGGTGCCCACCACGATTCTCGCCCAGCAGCACCTGCTCACGTTTCGTGAGCGACTGGCGGATTTTCCGGTGCGGGTCGAAGTGCTGTCGCGCTTTCGCACCCCGAAGGAGCAGAAGCAAACTCTGGCGGCGCTTTCGCGCGGCGAGGTGGATATTCTGATCGGCACCCATCGCCTGCTCTCGAAGGACGTCAAGTTTTTGCACCTGGGGCTGGTGGTGATCGACGAGGAGCACCGCTTCGGCGTGGCGCAGAAGGAAAAAATCCGCCAGATCACGAAACTGGTGGACGTGCTGGCCATGACCGCGACGCCGATTCCGCGCACGCTCAACCTGTCGCTGGCGGGCGCGCGCGACATGTCCGTGATCGAGACCCCGCCGCGCGACCGGTTGCCGGTCCACACCGAGATCCTGGAATACGACGACGAGGTGATCGCCGACGCGGTGCTGCGCGAGATCGACCGCGGCGGCCAGGTGTTCTTTGTGCACAACCGGGTCGAGACCATTCACAACGCCGCGCTCGCGCTCCAGAAGCTGGTGCCGCAGGTGCGCGTCGCGATCGCGCACGGACAGATGCACGAGCGCGATCTCGAGAAGACCATGCTCGACTTTCTCGACCGGCGCTGGGACGTGCTGGTTTCGACCATGATCGTCGAATCAGGCCTCGACATTCCGAGCGTCAACACGCTGATCGTGGACCGCGCCGACACCCTGGGGCTGGCCCAGCTCTACCAGCTGCGCGGGCGCGTGGGCCGCTCTTCGTATCGCGCCTACGCCTACCTGCTGGTGCCGTCGAGGCGCGTTCTGACCGAGGAGGCCGAGAAGCGCCTGCGCGTGATCGAGGAGTTCGACGACCTCGGCGTGGGATTCAAGATCGCGCTCAAGGACATGGAAATCCGCGGCGCCGGCAACATGCTCGGCCCGGAGCAACATGGATTCATCCTGGGCCTGGGATTCGACCTCTACCTGAAATTGCTCGAAGAGGCGGTCGCGAACTTGAAGGGCGATGCGGCCGAGACCATCCCCGAGCCGCGGCTCTCGACCGACTGGGCCGCGTTCCTGCCCGAGGACTACGTGCCCGACGAGCACGAGAAGCTGAACCTCTACCGCCGTCTCGCCGAAAAGCGCGAGCTGGCCGAGATCGACGACCTGACGATCGAGATGATCGATCGCTTCGGACAACTGCCGCCACCCGCGGTGGCACTGCTGGAATTGCGCCGTCTGCGGCTGCTGGGCGCCGGAGCCGGAGTCGAGAGCCTTCGCGTGATTCAGAACGTGGTCGAGTTGATTCTGAGGAGTCCGCTCAAGCCGAACGAGATCCGCGCGCTGGTCGGCTCGCTCGATTTTCAGGTCGAGTTCATCACCGGACGCGAGTTCGGCCTGCGCGTGCGCGGCGAGGGGCTGATGCTGCTGAATCGCGCGCGCGAAGCGCTCGAGGCGCTCTCGCGTTCGAGCGCGCCCGCTGCCGGGATCCGAACGACGTAGCGTGCGAGGCGGCGAGCGCGCCCGGCGCCTGCGCCCGCACGGTCCGGCGCCCGCGCCTTGCGCGGCTTCGCGCTGTCCTCTACCGTTCGCGCATCGCCCGCTCACAGCGCATTCAGAGCTCAATTCCCATGGGAAGGAACGCGACCTTGAAGCCTCTTACGCTGCGCCGGTGGGTTTTCGGCGCGCTCGGCATCGCCTCGCTTTCGGGCTGCTCGCCGCAATCCGCCGTGATCGCGCGGGTGGGCCCTCGCGTCATCACGGTCGAGGATTTCGAGGCCGCGGCCCGCGTCAACTGGAGCCAGTACCCGGGGAACCCCGAGCAGGCGAAGCACATGCTGCTCGACGACCTGTTGCGCCGCGACCTCCTGCTCGAGATCGCCGATTCGCGGGGGCTGGAGCGTGATTCCTCGGTGGTGCGGCTCAAGAGAACGGCCGAGCAGCAGGTGTTGCTCGCCGCGATCGGCCAGCAGCTGGCGCCGCGATCGATTCCGGTGAGCGACGCCGAGGTGGCGACGTTCTACGACTGGAGCGGCACACGCGCGCACCTGCTGCTGGTCTACTGCAACAGTCGCGTGGCGGCCGAAGCCGTTGCGTTTCAACTGCGCGCCGGGCGGCGGTTCGCCGACGTCGCGAACCAGTTCACGCCCGCCGGGCTGCTTCCTCCGGGCGGCGATCTCGGCGAGATCGCGTCCGGCGCGCTGGTCGATCCGCTCGATGCGTTCATTCGCGAAGCGCCGATCGGCGTGATCCAGGGGCCGGTCGAAGCGCCGGGTGAAGGCTGGTTCGTGGCGCGCGTGCTCTCGCGGCGTCGCGTGCCGCAGAAGGCGACGTTCGAAGTGCAGCGTCCGATCCTGGCTGACATGCTGCGCCAGAGAAAACAGCGCCTGGCCTCCACGCGCGCGTTCCAAGCGCTGCGCGATCAGTATCGGATCGCGGTCGAACGCGGGGCGCCGCAGGAGCTGTTCGCGCTCTTCAATACGCCGCAGCCGGAGGGCCACGACCGGTACGCGGTGCCGGCGCCCGACCGCTCGCACGTGATGGCGCGCTACATCGACGCCTCGGGCGCGCCGCGTCTCTACACGCTGGGCGAAGCGCTCGACGACCTGCGCCTGCCCGACAACGAGCGCCCGGCCCCGAGCATGACGCCCGCGATCGAGGAGTGGCTTCAGCAGCAGGTGATGCGCCGCGTCGCGCTGCTCGAGGCGCGCCGGCGCGGGATCGGCCTCGATCCGACCGTCTCTCGCACCATCGAGGAGCGAGCGAACAACGCGATGCTCGAGATCGCCTACCAGCTTGCGGTAGCGAGTGGCGTGGACGCCGGCGATGCCGACGTGCGCGCGGCGTTCGAGCGCCACGCGATCCAGTACCAGAGGTTGCTCGCGGTGCGCATCCAGCGTGTGGCGTTCGACGATTCGGCCGGCAGCGACCGGCTGCTGCGGCACGGCGGCCACAGCGGAACGCTGCGCGACGCCGCGAAGATGGCCGGCATGGAGGACAAAGTGGTCGAGGAGCGCGTGTCGTTTCCGAATCCCGATCCGCTGTGGAAGGCGATGGAGCCCAACCTGCAGTCGATGTCGATCGGCGAATGGGCCGGTCCTGTCAAGACCGCGCAGGGCTGGAACGTGCTCCAGGTGATCGACAAGGAGATGTTGCCGCTCACATTCGAAGCGCTCTCGCCCGCGATCCAGCAGGGGCTCCGCCAGGAGGCGATCGGGATGATTCGCGACCGCAGGCTCGCCGCCGTGACCGATTCGCTCAAGCGCATCACGCGCCCGTTCGAAGTTCACCCCGAAGTTCTGAAGCGCGTGCCGTGGCCGCCGATCGGAGCGATGAATTGAGGGCAGGCGGGTTCGTGCGGCCGAGGCAGGCGCGTCAGCGCAGCTTCCGCCTGACCTCCGCCGCGCGGCGCTCGCTGGCCTCGACGCGCGTGCCATCCTTGAGTCTCAGCACCAGCACGCCGTCCTCGCCGCCGTAGGATTCGATCGCTTCCACGTTGACCAGCGCGCCGCGGTGGACGCGCACGAAGCGGCCTTCGGGCAGGCGCTGCTCGAGCTCCTGAAGGGTGTAATCCACCAGATACTCCTTGCCCTCGGCGCGCGCCAGCACCAGGCGGTCGCGCGAGAACAGCAGCGGCACCTGCTCGAGGTCGAGCAGCCGCACCTCGCGCCGATGCCTCACCGGCAGCCGGGTTAACGTGCGCAGTTGATCGCGCAGCCCGGGCTGACCGAGCGCGCTCTCGATCGCGGCGCTCTGGTTCGCGGCAGCGCGCGCGCCGCGGGGCTCGGCGGCGATTCGGGACAGCGTCTCGGCCAGGCGCTCGCGGCGGATCGGCTTCAGCAGGTAATCAAGCGCCGCCACCTCGAACGCTTCGACCGCGTACTGATCGTAGGCGGTCACGAACACCACGATCGGCACCGCTTCGCCCTTCAGGTGCCGCGCCACCTCGAGCCCCGAGAGATCAGGCATGTGAATGTCGAGGAACGCCACGTCGGGTTTCAACGCCGCGATCTTCTCGAGCGCCTCGCCGCCGCCGCGCGCGTTGCCCACCACTTCTACGCCGGCGTGCTCACCAAGCAGCTTCTCGAGAAATTGCCGCGCGCGCGGCTCGTCATCGGCGATCAGCACGCGCAGCGCCCGATCGTGGTTCTTGTCGCTCATCCCTTGATCTCCCCGGTGGTGTGCCAGCACAGCGTGACGGTGAAGCCGCCATCCGGACGTGCGGCCGCTCGCATGCTGGCCTCCCGTCCGCCAAAGCGGCAGACCCGCTGCTCGAGATTCCTCAAGCCCACACCGAGGCCGGGCGGGCGGCCGCCGTTCGCGCGGCCGTCGTCCGAGAACTCGAGTGTAACGATTCCGTTTTCCTCTCGCGCATCGAGCGACAGATGCAACCCACCGGCCCCTGGGGTCAAGCCGTGCTTCAAGCTGTTTTCGACCAGCGGCTGAAGCAACAGCGGCGGCACTGCGACGGACAGCAGATCCTCCGCTCCTCGATATTCGAACGAGAGATCACCTTCATAGCGCTCGCGCGCCACGCCCAGATAATCCTCGACGAACGCGATCTCTTCGGACAGGGGCGCCGCCGGGCGCCGGCCCGCTTCGATGGTGTAGCGCAGCATGTCGGCGAGCCGCTCGGTGAAGCGCTGGGCGGCGGGCGGATCGGTCTCAGTCAGGTAGCTGAGCACGTTCAGCGCGTTGAACAGGAAGTGGGGCTGAACTTGCGCGTGCAGCGCCTGCAGCTCGGCGCGCGCCGCGGCTTCGCGCAGCTCGGCCTCGCGCCGCTCGGCCGCCGCGCGGTGTTCCTGAAGCGAAAGATTCTCGAGCCGGGTTCCGGCCTGTTGAAGCAGGTTCGCGACCGCGCCGTGCGCGTCGGCTGGCACTTCCTCATCCGCGGCCAGCCGTGGCATTCCGGGCGAAGGCCATTCCACAGTCACCGGACGCCGCAGGCCCTGCGCGAGCCCGCGCTCGACCGAGGTGCGCACTTCGTCGCGGCCCAGCGCGCCCAGCAACTCGTGCCCGGCGTGATCGAGCGCGGCGCGCACCGCGCGCGGATCGCGGCCATAGAGGCGATCGAGCGCGCGCTGCGTGCGCTCCCGCAGCGGCGAGAACATGAACGCCACGATCAGCGCCGCCCCGACGTTGAACGCCATCGCCTCTTCGCCGGTGGTGGCCGCGAACAGCCGCTGCGCCCCCAGCACCACGCCCAGGTAGAGCGCCGCCAGCATGAACGAGAGAAGCGCATAGGGGAGGCTGCGCACGATCAGGCGCCGGGGATCGAACGCCGGATCGTTCGCGATCAAGAGCGCGATCACGAGCGGCGTGCAGAGCCACGCCAGCGTGAGCGTGGTGAGCAGCGCGCGAACCGTGGGCAGAGTGTAGAGCACGGTCATGCGCGGATCCTCGGCCGCCGCCCCCACCGCGGCCATCGCGACCAGCACCACGGCGGTCAGGATCGCGAGCGTTCGCTCGCTCGCTCGCGGCTGCCAGTCCCCGTGCGCCGGGCTCGCGTAACGGCTCACCAGCAGCAGCGCCCCAATCGGAAGCGCAATGATCTGGAACCACCAGAACGCGGCGATCGGATCGCTGCCGGTCGCGATGCGATAGATCGCGAGGCCCGCAGCCACCAGATAGGCCGTCACCACCAGCCAGTACCAGGGGCTGCGAAGCCGCCGGCCGGGCGCCCAGCGCGGGCGCGGAAACACCAGCATGAAGTGCACGAAGCTGGCCGGGAAAAAGCACACCAGCGAGCTGTAGGCCAAGAGATAGACGCGCGTGGTGGCGTCGGGCACAAACTGCGTGAAGCGGAACAGACCCCATATGGTTAGCACGCCCTGCAGCGTCGCGAACCACAGGAACACCCACGCCGCGTGAAGATCGGGACGCCGCCACACCAGCAGGAACGCGACCAGCGGGGCCGCGATCACCGCGACCAGCGGAAACGTGAACAGGCGCAGGCGCCGCCACGCGCCGAGTTGGATCGGCAGCAGCGCGACATGCAGCTCGCGATTTCCACGCAGAAGCTCGAGCTGGACGGCGCCCGGCGTGGTCCCCAGTTTGCGCATCACGGCCAGCGCGTGCGCCGGGCTCTCAAGCCGCACGCCATTGATCGCGACCACCGCATCGCCCTTCTGGACCACGCCCTGGGCCGGCCGGCCCATTACCTTGTCCACGTGTGGAAAATCCTGCCCCGGAATCCAGTTGAGCTGGACGCCGAGCTTGGGATAGGGCGAGTAGGTGAGAAATCGCGGCAGCGCGATCAGGATCGCTCCGAGCACCACCGCGAGCGCGAGCGCGCGCCGCAAGCGGTAGGGAGCCCGAGGATCGGGCGCGAGCGACGTCCCGCCCGCGCCGAAGCCTCCCGCGGATGCGGAGACGGCGGAAGACGGCGTGGCGGCGAGCGAAGCGGTCATCGAACGCGATTATCGCTCGCTCGCACACCGCGGCGCGAGCCCCATATACGAGCGCGGCAGTTGCCTCGCACCAGCGCAGACCGGACGAACGGAGCGGCGAGGGGTCCCGGGGCGAGGGCGCGTTCGCACCGGCTCGTCATGACAGGAACTTGTGAGGCGGAATTTCGTGGCTCAAATCGGGGTATCCGATCGCGGGCGGGAGCGGTTATACTCCCCCGCTGCTTCGGGGCGCCGACGCCACCTGCGTCGCGCCGAGCCAATTTTGCGGCATGCCGCTCCCGGCTAGCGCCGCGTTTCCATGGAGGTTCTCGCTTGAAGTTCTCCTCCCGCGCGATGCTCGGACTCGCGGCGACCTGCGCCGTCGCGCTCGCCGTGCTCGCGGCCGCCGACGCACACACCGCGCCTGCACCCACGCCGGCGTCCGCACCCAAACCCGCCGCGCCCGCACCTGCGACCAAGTCCACCGCACCCGCTTCGGGCTCCGCGTCGACCGCGCACAAGACCACGACCCATCACGCCACCGGCCCGCAGGAACTCGATCGCATCGCGGCGGTCGTGAACGACGACGTCGTGCTGCAGAGCGACGTGGACGAGCAGGTGATGTTGTTCCTGCAGCGCAACGGAGCGCGCCCCGAGCCCCAGGTCGTGGACACGCTTCGCAAGCAGATCCTCGATCAGATGATCAACGAAAAACTGATCGTCATCGAGGCGAAGCGGCTGGGCCTCACCGTGAGCCCGGTAGAAGTGTCGAAGCAGGTGGATCAGGCGATCGGCGACGCCCGCCAGCGCCTGGGAAGCGATGAGGCGTTCCGCCAGCAGCTGGCGAAGGAGAACCTGACGCTGGAGAAGTTGCGCGCGAAGTATCAAACCGAGGTCGAGCGCCAGATGCTCGCCCAGCGGCTGGTCGCGCGTCAGCTGCCACGCAAAGAGGTGACACAGAGCGAGGCCGAAGCGTACTTCAAACAGTATCCGGACCGCTTTCCCAACTTGCCCGCGCAGGTGAGGTTGTCCGTGATCCAGATCCCGGTGACCGCCGACAGCGCCACCGAGGCGCGCGGGCGCGCCGCGGCGCTCGCGGCCCGCAGGCGGATCGCCGCGGGCGAAAAGTTCGCGAAGGTCGCGAGCGAACTGTCCGAGGATCCGGGCAGCGCGAAATCGGGCGGCGATCTGGGCTACTTCTCTCGCGGCGCGATGGAGCCCGGGTTCGAGAACGCCGCGTTCTCGATGCCGCTCAACACCGTGAGCGAGCCGGTGCGCACCCCGTTCGGCTGGCACCTGATCGAGGTGCTGGACCGCGACACCGTGAAGACCGTGGCCCGCGCCGACAGCCTGGGCCCCGACGGCAAGCCGCTGCTCGAAGCGCACGCGCGACACATCCTGATCCGCGTCCAGCTCGGCGAAGCGGATGCGGACCGGGCACACGCGCTCGCGCAGCACGTGTACGAGGAGGCCAAGAAGGGCACCGACTTCGTCACGCTGGTTCACCATTACAGCAAGTACGAGGGCCAGGTCGGCCCCGATGGCGACGTGGGTTTCGTCTCGGTCGCCTCGCTCCAGGACAACATCCGGGCCGGAGTGGACACGCTCGAGACCGGCCAGGTCAGCGAGCCGCTCGTGAACCAGGTCGGATACAACCTGTTCAAGCTCACCGACCGCAAGCCCGCGCGCCCGTACACGCTCGAGGAGATCCGCAAGGATCTGCCGCAGGCGGTCGAGGACTTGAAGCAGCGCGAACGCTACGACGCGTGGGTCACCTCGCTGCGCGCGAAGGCGCACGTCGAGATTCGCAGCTAGGATCGCACCGGCGGACGCAGATCACGCCGCGCGGGGGGTCTTCTCCGTTGCGTCCGCCATGCCTTCGGGTCTAGCCTATAGCTCACGAAGCGGCCCGGCCCCCGAATCCTGCCCCGACAGCCCTTCCTCCTCGTCCCATTCGCGAAAGGAATTGTCATGGCCCACGAGTCCGCCTTCGCCTCCCGGTGGATCTCAGCGTTCACGTTGCTGGCGCTGCTCGGCGCCGCGATCTAGAACCCAGCACGCGCGTGCGATTTCTGCATTCCTGGGGACTCGCCGTTGGGCGGGCTAGGTCCGAACGTCTTCTGGACGCTGGTGGACAGCATCGCTGCCTGCCCCGCTGGCGACAGCCTGAACATCAATGACACCGCCCAACATCACCCGAGCAAGTTGCGCATCGAAGTCTGGTACGACGATGCCAATTGCCAGCCCAAGGTCGGCGTGCCGCCCGAGTCGTTGTGCGTGACGTGGTCCACCGCCACGGGCAACGCCAAGATCAACGACGAAGGCTTGCAGATATTCGCCGATGACTCGACCGACGCCTGCGGACACACGCGGTTCACGATCCCGAGCCTCTCGGGATGTGGAAAGCTGTCGGTCGCGGTCAAGGTCTCGGGAAGATCCCAGGGCAGCAAGAACGTCGTCGTTCGCACGGTGGATGTGAATGCGAACGGCCGCGTAGACAATCCGGATCTCTTCCAGACCACCTGCGACGTCAACTACGACGGGGCCGTGATGGACAACGACCGCATACTCGCCCTGCAGCACGAGCCGGACTGGCACCGCAATGCGCTGTTCGGGACGCTGGTGCGGCGCACCAACCTGTGCGAGACCTGCCTCGCAGAGTCAACCGGGACGATCGGCGAGAGCGAGGTGTTCTGGTCGCCGGATGGCAAGCGGATTGCGTTCACGATTCACACCGGGCCGTTTGACCCTGTGTACAAGGCGGCCTGCCGGGTGTTCCTTGTGCGGTCAGATCCCGCCCAGGGCAACGCGCTCAAGCAATTCACGTTCAACGACACCATTGCCATCCACGACTACGACCCGAGCTGGTCCCCGCTGGGAACCGCGATCGTCTACGATCGGGACGACCGCCGCCTGATCCTGAAGGGACTGCCCGAGTCGGGCGACACGACGGAAGTCTTGGTCAGCGCCAGCGGCGACTTGAACAACTCCGGCGACGCTACTCCCGCGATTTCCCCGGACGGCCAGTGGGTCGCGTTCAGCCGCCGTGAGAGTACCGGCCCACGCCACATCTACAAGGTGCCGATCACGGGCGGCACGGCGACGCAATTGACGAACGAAGTGGATGGCGTGAATTTCTACCCGCAGTGGTCGCACGATGGTGTCTGGATCACGTTTGACCGGCAGCCGGGCCCCAGCACCAATCCACACCATGTCTATAAGGTCATGTCCGACGGAAGCTCATTGCAGGCGGTCTACGATGCTCCGGCTGGCAAGGACGCCGCCACGCCAGCGTATTCGCCCGACGCGGCCATCCTGCTCTTTGGCCAGGGAACGCACGACACCGGCACGAATCCGCCACGGGACGTGACCGCCCACACCCTGGATCCGCTCCAGAGCACGCTGCGCCCGATCGCCAACTACAACGACACCACGTTTGCGGTCAACGGCCCCGACGCTGTGCTTTCTCCGCGCCTGTCGCCCGATGGCACCCGGCTGGCATTGCGTTCCAAGCAACTTTGGGCCGCCCGGCGCAACATGAGTTTGCCGCCGCGAATTTTGCAGGTCGGAACGCAGGGAGTGGCGGATAGCACGGCGACGGTTTCGATCAACGTCAAGGTAGGCTTGCAGTCCACCATCACGGTCACCGCCTCGGACCCCGAATCCGACGCGCTCACGTACGCCGCGTATTTCCTCCAATCCGGGATGTCGTTCGATCCGGCGACCGCCACGCTCACCTGGACTCCCCCGGGGCCGGTTGGTTCGATCAACTACGTGCGTTTCGAGGTGACCACTGCGAGCGGTGGCACCGATGCGATCATCGCCATCCTGACCACGGTTTCCGCTCTTGGTCCCTCCGCTGCGAGGCCTTCTGGGGTCTCGGAGGTCCGCATCCTGGGTCCGAATCCCACACGGGGCGTGTTTGCGGTCGCGACGCCGCTCGTCTCCGGCTCTGGGGCACGGCTCTCGATCTTCGATCCGGCGGGTCGCGTGGTCGCACGCGTCCGCGGCGCCTCGGGCTCTGTGCTCACATGGGACGGCAGAGTGGCGATAGGGGTGGTGGCCCCACCGGGTGAGTATCTCTACCGAATTGAAGTCGGCCCACTGCGCAAGGATGGCAAGATTGTAGTCGCGAGGTGAGCATGCGTCCCCTCGCGAACACGCTCCTTATATGCATTGCGTTTTCCGGCTGCGTCATCGCAAGCCGGGTCAACGCTTCGCTGCGTGGCCTGGCCACCTGCTCGCCGGAATCGGTGATAGTGGACACATCGCAGGCCACCACCAGTGGCGACATCATCTGGGGTAAGGCGTGGGGCGAAACGTTCACCGCGGCCGACACACTCATCCAGTCGGTCACGGTCTGGCGCATTCCGCCCGAGCATAATGATTCGACCAGCACAAAATTTTGGATCACCGAGGTGGACTCGGGCGGAACTCCCCACACCCACCTCGTGGTCTACGAAGGACCGTGGCTCATGGTCGTGAGCCCAGATTCCACGCGTCCCACGCCCATTACTTAGAGCTCCTTTCAAAACGCTCTCACGGCGATCCTGCAGCAGATCAGGATGCAGCCCAGCGTGAGGAAGGCTTCGTGGATGTCGGCGCGACGTTCGTAGCGGACGCGGAGGCGCTTGAACTGATGCAGCCAACTGATG
>JACOSU010000050.1 GCA_016178685.1 Candidatus Eiseniibacteriota bacterium
ATCACCAGCGGAGGTTGTTTCATGCGCGTGAACGGTCCGTCAGCCCTCGAGCGTGATCCCGCGCAGGAACGGGGCGGCGTCTTCGGGTGGCGTGGGATTGATGTAGAAGCCCGAGCCGATCTCGAATCCAGCCACGCGCGTGAGCTTGGGCATGATCTCGATGTGCCAGTGGTAATACTCCAGGTCGCCGTCGCTGACCGGCGAGGTGTGGATCACGAAGTTGTAGGGCGGCCGGTCGAGTGCGCGATTCAGCCGCATCAGCACGTCCTTCAGCATGTGCGCGAGATCCATGATCTCGGCCTCGTCCTCCACGATCTGATAGGCGGCATCGTGGCGGCGCGGCAGGATCCAGGTCTCGAACGGAAAGCGCGGCGCGAACGGCTCGAGCGCTACGAAGCGCTCGCTGGTGCTGACCACGCGGCGCCCGTTGTTCTCGGCGGTCTCCTGCGCCACGATGTCGCAGAACACGCAGCGCTCCTTGAGCTCGTAGTAGCGGCGCGAACCGTCCAGCTCCTCCTGCAGAATGCGCGGGATGATCGGCGTCGCGATCAGCTGGGTGTGGGAGTGCTCGAGGGTGGCGCCGGCCTGCGCGCCGTGGTTCTTGAAGATCAGCACGTAGCGGAAGCGGCGGTCGCGGTGCAGGTCCACCATGCGCTCGCGATACGCGATCAACACCTGCGCCACGTGCTCGGCCGGCAGGTCGGCGAGCTCGGCGCGATGATCCGGCGTTTCGATCACGACTTCGTGCGCGCCAACGCCGTTCATCTTGTCGTAGAGACCCTCTCCCTTGCGGTCGA
Organism: Candidatus Eiseniibacteriota bacterium; assembly: GCA_016178685.1. GTDB lineage: Bacteria > Eisenbacteria > RBG-16-71-46 > RBG-16-71-46 > RBG-16-71-46 > JACOSU01. The sequence continues at coordinate 798 of JACOSU010000050.1, forward strand.
GCGATCCCTCGATCTGGAGCGCCGGAAACTTGTTCGGCACCACGCGCACTTCCCAGCCCCGCGAATCGGCGCTTCCGTCCGCGCGGCGCGCGTAGACCTCGTGCGGGGTCTGGTCCTCGTGGCCGGGGCAGAACGGACAGAAGTTCGGCGACTTCGGCGCCGGCGCGGGCTCGAAGCTGGTGGGCCTGAGGCTCCGCTCGGTGGAGATGATGACCCAGCGGCCGACCACCGGATCCTTGCGCAGATCAGGCATGTGATCCCTCGTCTTGAACTCGAACGGGAGGAGCGGTGTCCCTCGCGCCGCGCTCGGCCGCGGTGGCCGCGAACGTGGCGCGCAGCAGCGCATCGTCGGCCGGCAGCAGCGCGCGCCCGCGCCGGCTCATCGCGGTGCGAGCCGTGATCAGGAAGCGATCCAGTTCGTGCTCGGCCATGCGCTCACCATCCCACCAGCCGAACGAGGGCACGCGTTTGGGCGCGAAGCGGCCGCCCCCGAACAGGTTCGCTCCGGTGCCGAGGCTTGCGCCGGTCGGGAGCAGCGTGCCGATCCCGGTCTTGACGTGGGCGCCGATCAGCGAGCCGACCTTGGAGCGCCCGCTGTCGATTTCGGCGCCGTCCACCCACACGCGCACCGGCCCGTAGTTGTTCTTGAGATCGCTGGTGGTGGTGAGCGCGCCCAGGTTCACCCATTCGCCGATCACGCTGTGGCCCACGAAACCGTGATGGCGCTTGTTCGCGTAGCCCTGCCACACGCATTCCTCGACCTCGCCCGCCACCCGGCACTGGGGCCCCAGCGTCGAGCGCACCACCACGCCTCCCAGCAGCTCGGTGTGCGGCCCGATCACGCACGGCCCGACCACCACGGTGTGGGCGGCGATCCTCGCGCCTTCGCCGATGCGGATCGGACCGCCGCGCGCATCGAGCACCGCGAACGCCTCGACCACCGCGCCCGCGGCGACGTGAACATGCCCGGGCGACTCGAGGCACGCCATGCGATGAATCGCGCCTCGATGCTCGGCGGCGCTCCCCGCGAGATCGTCGGCGATCGCGTCGGTGTTCTCCTCGATCAGGTCCCACGCGTGCGAGAGGAACAGCGCATCCACGCTGGATGCCTGCAGCGCGCACCCCAGCAGCACGGTTTCGAAGTCCTCGCCACGGCCGATCCCGGCAGAGATCATGGCGATCGGCAGGCGCGCCCCGGCGACGCGGCCATCGCCCAGGAACAGCGCGGGCGACGAAGCCGCCAGAGCGTCGGCGATCCACGGTCCAGGGAGCGCGGCCGCGTTGATGACCAGCGCTTCGTCCTCGCCGCGCGGGCCGGCCTCATCCATCACCGGGGCATCGGCCCACGCCGCCATCGGGGCGCGCCGCGCTTCGATCGAGAGCAGCGGAATCCCGGTCGCGCGCCGCCAGCGCTGAGCGACATTCGAGGCGCCGAACGTGAGCGCCGGCACCGGCGTGAGATCGGTGAGCGGGCGCAGCGTCCGCCAGTGGCGGTCTTCGTAAAGGATCAGCCAGCGCTTCACGGCGCCTCCTTCCGCGGGACAACGGGCGCGAACCGGTGCGCCTGCGCTCTGGAACGCGTCATTTCGCACCCTCCGCGACCGCGAACACGCCGTGGAATCCGGCGCCGATCGCGCGATCGCGCAGATGATCCACCGCGTTGCGGCTCACGCAATCGTGCGACCGCACCTTGTAGAGACTTTTCACGTGCACCACGTCGAACGCGATCTCGAGTTGCGAGGCGGCCGCGCGCCGGAGTCCGTCCGCCTGGTGTGGATCGGAAGGCGCCCCGACCTGGAGCCGGAAGCACGGCTCGCTGGAAGCGGCCACCGCCGGCGAAGTCGGGCGCGAACCGCCTGCCTGTCCGCCGGCCGCGGCGGTGCCGGGCGGCGACGCTCCGGTCGTCACGGGCGGTGGCGCTCCGGTCGCTGCGGGTGTCGCCGATCCCGTCCCCGCCGCGGCCGGTGCATGCGCGGCGCTGGTGCTGTCGGTCGCCATCATGCGTTCGACTCCATTTCCGGAATCGCCGAGCGGCACGGTCGGTGCGGGCACCGGCACCTGCGAATTCGCGGTGTCCGCCGCGGCGCGCGCGCGGTCGGAGATCGCCGCGGTCGGGCGCGACGAATCCGCGAGCGCCGGGGCCGCGGTGCGCTGCGATGCCGGCAGCGGCTCCTCGATGGTCGCGAGCACGCGCTCGGCATCGGGCGAGGGCACGGTATCCGCGTGAGCGGCCGAGTACGCCGCGCGCACGGGCGGCGCGGCCGACGTGGGGGCGGGCGGCCGCAGGTCGGGCGCGAGCGCGGCACAGCTCGGGAGCAGCGCCAAGCAGCTCGAGAGCAACGCCGCGCAGAAAATCA
>JACOSU010000059.1 GCA_016178685.1 Candidatus Eiseniibacteriota bacterium
CGAGATCCGGGGATTCGGTACATTCCGGGTGAAGGACCGCAAGTCCCGCATCGCCCGCAACCCCCGGACCGGCGAAGCGGTTCCGGTCCCGCCGCGCAAGGTGCCGGTATTCAAGGTCTCGAAGGAGCTGAAGGACATGGTGGCGCAAGGCTGAGGCGCGGCACCGCGAAACGCGAAGCGGCGGGGGCTCGACGCTCCCGCCGCTTCGCGTTTTCGTGCGCGGTGTGCGTCGGGGCCCGCGCGATCACCGGGACGCGCGGACGTCGAAAGCGTCCCGTCGTTCGCGGCCCTGGATCAGCGCCGGCTGTTGCGCAACAGCAGCAGGCGGAGCAGCTCGAGCGCCGCGGTCGCGGCCGCGGCCACGTAGGTCAGGGCCGCCGCGTCCAGCACCTTCTTAGCGCCCGAGACCTCTTCGGGAGCCACCGAGCCGCTCGCGGTCAGTTGCGCGAGCGCGCGCTTCGAAGCGTCGAATTCGACCGGCAGCGTGACCAGCTGGAACAGCACGGCGGCGAGGAAGAACCAGATCCCGAGGTCCATCAGGAAGGTTCCGGCGCTGCGGTGGAAGATGAACCCGATGAAAAACAGGATGTAACCGGCGGAACTCCCCAGGCCGGCCGCCGGCGCGATCGCGGTGCGCAGCGCGAGCGGAGCGTAGCCCTGCGCGTGCTGCAGCACGTGCCCGACTTCGTGGGCGGCCACCGCGATGGACGAAATCGAGTCTCCCTCGTAGATGGCGGCGGAAAGCCGAACCGTCTTGGCGCGCGGATCGTAATGATCGCCGAGCGTCCCCGGGATCTCCTCGACCGCGACGTCGGTCACGCCGTTGCGCACCATGATGGAGCGCGCCATGTCGCGGCCCGAGATGCCCGCGGTGGCGCGCACCTGGGAAAAGCGTCGATAGGTGCTCTTGACCTTCCACTGCGCCCACAGCGCGAACGCGAAAGCCGGCAGCACCATCACGAAGGTAGGATCGTAAAAGAACATGTTCGTTAAGCCCCCGGTCGTGCCCCCGGCCAAGCCGGCGGAGAATCGCCCGTTTTCTTATCCCGGTCTGGGATGCAGGTGCGGGCGCGGATGTCGCGTGCGCCGCGGGCAGGCGGCCCGCGCTGCCCGGCGCAGTCGAAGACGATATCACGACATCGAGCCGGGCCGGTTGTTACGCGCCTGTCATGGCGCGCCGCTTCCCGCCGCCACGCCGGGTTTCGTACAATGCCCGGCCTGACTTCGACATGGAGGGGAACCCGGTGAGCGAATCTGCAACGATCGTCGATCTGCGAAGCGACACCGTCACGCGTCCGACCCCCGCCATGCGGCGCGCGATCGCCGAGGCCGAAGTGGGTGACGACGTGCTGGGCGACGATCCCACCGGAATCGAACTCGAGCGCCGCGTGGCCGCGCTAGCGGGCCGCGAGGCGGCGTTGTTCGTTCCGAGCGGCACCATGGGCAATCAGCTCGCGATCCGCTGCCAGATCGAGCCCGGGGACGAAGTGCTGCTCGAGGCCGAATCGCACATCTTCTTCTACGAGCAGGGGGGAGTCGCGGCGAATTCGGGCGGGCTGGCGCACGTCGTCAAGGGCACGCGCGGCGCTCTCGATCCGGCCTGCATCGAGGCGGCGCTGCGCGGCGAAGACGATCACAACGCCCGCCTCGCGCTGGTGTGCGCAGAGAACACCCACAATCGGGCGGGTGGCGCGGTGGTCCCGCTCGAATCACTGCGGCTTCTGGCCGCCGCCGCGCGCGCGCACGGCCTCAGCGTTCACCTGGATGGCGCGCGGCTGTGGAACGCGAGCGTCGCGAGCGGCGTCCCGATCCGCGACTGGGCGGCGGAGGCGGACACCGTGATGATGTGTTTCTCGAAGGGCCTCGGCGCCCCGGTCGGATCCATCCTGGTCGGCGATGCCGCGCTGATCCGGCGCGCGCGGCGCGCGCGCAAGCGCTGGGGCGGCGGCATGCGACAGGTCGGCATCCTGGCCGCCGCGTGCCTCCACGCGCTCGATCATCACGTCGATCGCCTGGCCGACGACCACCGGCGGGCGCACGCGCTGGCGAGAGGGTTCGAGCGCGTCGCCGGCGTGAGCGTGATCGCGCCCGAGACCAACATCGTGTTCGTGGTGCTCGATGACCCCTCGATCGCGCCCGATGCCGTGCTGCGCTCGCTCGCTTCGAGCGGAGTGCGAATGAGCCAGTACGGACCTCGCCGCCTGCGCGCCATCACGCATCTCGATGTGGACGACGCGGGGGTCGCGCGAGCCGTCGTGGCGTTCGAAGAGGCGTGCCGCGCGGCCGCCCGCGGGTCGCGAGTGGACGCCCCCCAGGGGCCGTGCTAGGTTTCGCGCGTTTGAGCAGTGGCACCCCGGATCAGCGGGGTTCAGGGAAGGAATCACGTGGCGGAAGAACGTCCTCCCGAGGGCGGGGGGAAGCTGTTCCTGGTGGCCACGCCGATCGGCAATCTCGAAGACATCACGCAGCGCGCGCTGCGGGTCCTCGGCGAGGCCGACCTGGTGGCGGCGGAGAATCCGCGGCACACGCGGCAGCTGCTGGAGCGCTGGGGCATCCAGGCGACGGTTACGCGGCTGTTCGAGCACAACGAGCGCGCCCGCGTGCCCGGCCTGCTCGCGAAACTCAAGGCCGGCGGGTCGGTCGCCCTGGTGACGGACGCCGGATCGCCGGGGTTGAGCGATCCGGGATATCCGCTGGTGAGGGCGGCGCTGGCCGAAGGGCTGTGCGTCGAGAGCGTGCCCGGGCCGAGCGCGGTGATCGCGGCTCTGCAGGTGAGCGGGCTCCCGACCGATGCGTTCACGTTCGTGGGTTTTCTGCCGGTCCGATCGGGCGCGCGGCGACGCCGGCTCGAAGAGTTGAGCGAGCGGCGCGAGACCGTCGTGGCGTTCGAATCGCCGCATCGCATCGAAGCGTGCCTGGCGGATCTTGAAGAAGTGTGGGGCGAACGCCCGGTGGTGCTGGCGCGCGAGCTGACCAAGTTGTTCGAGCAGGTGCTGCGCGGAACCGCGCGCGAGGTGCGCGCCGCGCTCGAGCCCCAGAAAAGGCGCGGCGAAATGGTGCTGGTGCTGGGCGGGCGCACCCGCAGGGAGGCGCACGGGGCATGAAGGTGGTGGGAATGCCGGAGGGCAGCGTGGCGGTGGACGAACCCGGGAGCGATGCGCGCGAGGGCCGGCTCGCCCGGGTGAAGGCCCGGCTGCGCGCCATTGCGCACGCGGCACTCGATCCCGTGGCCTCTGGCCTCACGCGAGTGGGCGTGACCGCGAATCACCTGTCGGTGCTGGGGCTCTCGTTCAGCGCCGCCGCCGGCTTCGCGTTCTTCGACGGGCATTCGCGGCTGGGCGCGGCGCTGCTGCTGGGCGCGGGCGTCTGCGACATTCTCGACGGACAGGTGGCGCGGCGCACGAGCGGGGAGACCGCGTTCGGCGCGTTCTTCGATTCCACGCTCGATCGCGTGAGCGAAGCGCTGGTCTTGACCGGCATCCTCGGCTTCTGCCTGCGCAATCTGGTGGCGCTGATCTTCGATTCCTCGCGCGTCGTGATGGAGACCACGGCCGGGCTCTATCCGCAGACCTGGGCGGTGGTCGGAGTGACCGCGATGCTGGCGCTCACCGGATCGTTTCTGGTCTCCTACACGCGGGCGCGCGCCGAGGGCCTGGGGCTCGAGTGCAAGGTCGGATGGTTCGAGCGGCCGGAGCGGCTGACGCTGCTGATCGTGGCGGGCGCGCTTCACGTGTTCTGGGCGATGTCGTTTGCGCTGCTGCTGCTCGCGCTGTTCTCGTTCGTCACCGCCGCCCAGCGCGTGGCGCACGTTTGGAAGCTCACTCGTACCCGCGACGCCGCGGGCCGGCCGGCCGGACCGACGGGCGGCGCCGGGTTGGATGCATAAGGAGGCAGGCGCTTCATGAGCAAGGTCCGTGTCGCCATCATCGGGGTGGGCAACTGCGCGTCGTCCTTCGTCCAGGGGCTGCAATTCTATCGCAACGCGAAGGACACCGACCGCGTGCCGGGGCTGATGCACGTGAATCTCGGCGGCTACCACATCCGTGACATCGAAATCTCGGCGGCGATCGACATCGACCGCAAGAAGGTCGGCAAGGACGTCTCCGAGGCGATCGTCACGTGGCCGAACAACACGATGGTGTTCGCGAAGGTGCCGAAGACCGGCATCACGGTGCAGCGCGGAATGACACACGACGGGCTCGGCAAGTACCTCTCGAAGATCATCCAGAAGGCGCCGGGCTCGACGGTGGACATCGTCAAGCTGCTGCGAGACACCCGGACCGACGTGGTGGTGAACTACCTGCCGGTGGGCTCGGAAGAGGCCACCAAGTGGTATGTCGAGCAGGTGCTCGAAGCGGGCTGCGCGTTCGTCAACTGCATTCCGGTGTTCATCGCCCGCGAGAAGTACTGGCAGCAGCGCTTCGAGAAGAAGGGCCTGCCGGTGATCGGCGACGACATCAAGTCGCAGGTCGGCGCGACCATCACCCACCGCGTGCTGACCAGCCTGTTCAACGATCGTGGCGTGCGCATCGACCGCACCTACCAGCTGAACTTCGGCGGCAACACCGATTTCCTGAACATGCTCGAGCGCGAGCGGCTCGAGTCGAAGAAGATCTCGAAGACCTCGGCCGTCACCAGCCTGATCCCTTATCCGATCGACGAGGACAACGTGCACGTGGGTCCCAGCGATTACGTGCCGTGGCTCAAGGACCGCAAGTGGTGTCACATCCGGATGGAAGGCACCACGTTCGGCGACGTGCCGCTCAACCTGGAGTTGAAGCTCGAGGTGTGGGACTCGCCGAACTCGGCCGGCATCGTCATCGACGCGGTGCGGTGCGCGAAGCTGGGACTCGATCACGGACTGAAGGGCGCGCTGATCGCGCCGTCGTCGTACTTCAAGAAGTCGCCGCCCCACCAGTTCCCCGACGATTACTGCCGCCTGATGACCGAATCGTTCATTCGCGACCCGCGCGCGACCGAGCTGAAGATCCGCGCCGTGGTGGCCGAGAACGCGAAGGGCGCGGGGAGCGCCGCACGTGGATCGAGGCGCGCGAAGCCCGCGTCCACCGGCCGTCCTTCCGCGAACGGCGTCAGGACCGCGGCGCCACGACGCTCTCCCGGCGGTGCGAAACGCCGCGCGGCGCGCGCGCGCTGAATTCCAGGAAGCGCACGGTCATGCCCGGGTTCTTCGTCACCTTTGAAGGCGGCGAGGGCTCGGGCAAATCCACCCAGATCACGCGCCTCGAAGCGCGTCTTGCCGCGAGCGGCATCGCGACGCTGGTGACGCGCGAGCCGGGCGGTACCCCGCTCGCGGAGCGCGTGCGGGAGGCGCTGCTCGATCCCGCGTTTTCCCCGGGACCCATGACCGAAGCGCTGCTGATGGAAGCGGCGCGCGCCGATCTGGTCGCGCGCCTGATCCGTCCGGCGCTCGAATCGGGACGTGTCGTGCTGTGCGACCGTTACGACGATTCCACTCTCGCCTACCAGGGCGCGGGCCGCGGGCTCGACTCCGCGCTGCTCGCCACGCTCAACGCCGCCGCGACCGGCGGCCTCTCCCCCGATCTCACGCTGTTGTTCGACGTGGATCCTGCGGTGGGCCTCGCGCGGCGCGAAAACGCCGTGGGCGCGACCAACCGGCTCGATCGCGAGCCGCCCGAATTCCACGCCCGGGTGCGCGCGCGCTATCTCGAGCTGGCCGCGGCCTCTCCCGCGCGTTTCGTGGTGCTCGAGGCGGGGGGCGGGAGCGAAGCGCTCGAGCGCCGGGTCTGGGCTGCGTTCGCGCCGCGCCTGCCGCGCGGGCTCGCTGTGCTATAGTTCGTCTCCTTCTGTCCACGCCGCGACGGGTGCAAGCGTACCCCTGAGAGTCCGCCGGGGGCTCCGGAGGTGTTCCGTGCGTCGCCGATTCTTGGTCGCTAGCGTGTTCGCGCTGCTGTTCGCGCTGGGCTGGTGGGCGGGGCGCGTGCGCGCCTCGGGCGATCTCTATTCCCGTCTCGACACTTTCATCGAAGTGCTTCACAAGGTGGAGGACAATTACGTCGAGCACGCGGACCCGGAGCGCCTGATCGGCGGTGCGGTGCGCGGCATGCTGCGCGGTCTCGATCCGCTCTCCGAGTATCTCGAGCCGCGCGCGTTGAGGGAGCGGCTGGCGAGCGGGGGCGACGCCGACATCGGCGCCGTGATCGGTTACCGCGGCCACTTGCCGGCGGTCGTGGCGCCGCTGCCGGGCGGCCCCGCGGCGCGAGCCGGCCTCATGGCCGGCGATCTTCTGCTGCAGGTGGACGGACATTCGACCGACGGTTGGACGTCGGAAGAGACCGCATGGCGTCTGCGGGGCGCCCGCGGCACACGCGTGCGGCTGAGTGTCGCACGGCGCGGGGACGATGCGCCGCGCCAGATCGTGGTCGAACGCGATCTTCCCGCGCGGGCGGCGCCCCCTGAAGCGTACGTGGTGGAAAGCGGCGTGGGTTACGCGCGGCTCCGCGTGATCGGGGACAGTTCCGCCGCCGGGCTCAAGCCGCTGCTTCAGCGCCTGCGCTCCCAGGGCGCGACGCGCCTGGTGCTCGATCTGCGCTCGTGCGTGGGCGGCACCCCGCGCGAGGGCGCCGACATCGCGCAGCTGTTCCTCGCGCGCGGCACGCTGATCGCGACGCTGCGTTCTCGCGACTCCGAACAGCGGCTGACCGCCACCCTGGCCGGAACCGCGCTCGAGTGGCCGCTGGCGGTGCTGGTGGACGGCGGATCGTCCTCGGCGGCCGAAGTGGTGTCAGGCGCGCTTCAGGATCTCGACCGCGCGCTGGAGGTGGGGCGCCGGCGAACGTTCGGACTGGGCTCCACGCAGAGCGATTTTCCGCTCACGGGCGGCACCGCGCGGCTGCTTCTCACGACCGCCGCGACGTGCACGCCGAGCGGTCGCCCGATCCCGAAGCTCGACGTCCCGGCCGCGAGCGACGAAGAGGAAGCTTCGCCCGACTCGGCGGCCACCGATTCCGCGGGCCGCAAGGCCTACCGGACGCGCGCGGGCCGCG
>JACOSU010000060.1 GCA_016178685.1 Candidatus Eiseniibacteriota bacterium
CCGGACGTGGGACTTGGCAGCTACTACGCGTGGGCGAATCCCAAGAAGGTCCTGCCGGTCCTGCAGGAGAAGCGCCTGCGCTCCGGCTCGCGCGACGGCTCAGTCTTCTCGGGCTTCCCTCCGGAGTGGCTGAAGGACGTGCGCACGCTGCCGTGCATGCAGCCGCGGATCGCGTTCCGGGACATCACGAATCGAACGAACACGCGAACCGTGGTGGTCGCGCTCGTGCCCGGCGAAGTGTTCATCGCCAACACGGCGCCTTACTTGCTCTGGCGACGCGGCGACGAAAAGGACCAGGCCTACCTGCTCGGTATCCTGTCCTCGCGGCTGCTCGACTGGTATGCGCGCCGATATGTCGAAACGCACTTGAACTTCTTCGTTTTCAATCCACTGCCCGTGCCCCGCCCGAGCCGCGAAGATCCGCTCTGGCGCCGCGTGGTCGAGTTGTCCGGCCGGCTCGCGGCCCCCGACCGCCGCTTCGCCGCATGGGCGAAGAGGGTGGGCGTACCCTACGGCAAGCTGGATCCCGACGAGAAGCAAGACATGATCACCGAACTCGACGCCGCAGTGGCGCACCTCTACGGCCTCGAGGAGTCTGACCTACGCCACGTCTTCGAGACGTTTCACGAAGGCTGGGAATTCGGCCCGCAGCTCGAGGCGACGCTGCGCCACTTTCACTCGTTGAGAGAGCTCACCTGATGCGCCCCGAATTCGTTGACAACCGCGCCGGCAATACGCTCGAGACCGCGCTCATCGGGCTGCTCGACGACCTCAAGGCCACGCTGCGCGACCCGGTGGGCCTCGCGATTGCAACCGGCTATTTCAATCCAGAAGGCTTCGGGCGCATCGCTCACAAGCTCGAAGGGGCGGGCAAAGTGCGGTTGTTGCTCGGCGCCGAACCAGTGCCCCCGCCGGCAAGGCCCGTGCGCCATCTGGACGAACCACGTGGCGAGCGGTTCGAGCAGCAGATTACTGACCGTGCACTGCGCGATCACGAGGCCGGACTTCGGCGCGACCGTGACTTGCTTGCGTTCGTGCCAGCCACGGATCGCGCGCTGCGAAAGCTGCTTGAGTTCTTGGCGTCCGGACAGATCGAAGTGCGCCGCTACGAGAAGCGATTCCTGCACGGTAAAGCGTTCATCTTCTCGCGGGGGCACGGCGTGCTCGCAGGTTCGTCCAACTTCACGTCTGCCGGGCTCGTCTCGAACCTCGAGCTCAACCTGGGTCACTACCAGCCGCATGTGGTCGAGCGGGTCGATCGATGGTTCGAGGATCTCTGGGCCGAGGCCGCGCCCTATGATCTCGCCTCTCTCTATGCGTCTCGTTTCGCCGAGTACGATCCGTATCTGATCTATCTGCGCGTACTCTGGGAGCGCTACCAGCACGAGCTCGAGGACGAGCGCCCTGCGTCGGGGCCCATTCCGCTCACGCGCTTCCAGACTGACGGACTCGATCGCGGGCGCCGCATGCTGGCACGCTACAACGGCGTTCTGATTGCAGACAGCGTCGGGCTTGGCAAGAGCTTCATGGCGGGCGCGTTGCTCAACGAAGTCATCAACCAAAAGAGGCAAAGAGCCTTGCTCATCGCGCCTGCTGCCCTGCGCGATGGCACGTGGGCACGATTCCAGAAGCGTTTTCAGCAGTACGCCGAGATCAAGTCGTACGAGCAAGTCATGGCCGACAGCCGCCTCGGCGGCGACCGAGTCGTACTGGACGCGCACCCGGACGAGTACTCGCTCATCGTGATTGACGAGGCGCACGCCTACCGGCACCTCGACACGAGGCGCTCCCAGGCGCTGCGACGCCTGCTGCAGGGCGACCCGCCGAAGCAAGTCGTGCTCATGACGGCCACGCCAGTCAACAACAGCGTGTGGGACCTGTACGACCTGTTGACCTACTTCATCGGTCACGACGCGGTGTTCTCGGACCGCGGAATTCCTTCGCTCAAGAAACGCTTTGACGACGTGGCGAAGACGGAGGCCGGAGAGTTGAGCCCCACCGCACTGTTCGACATTCTCGACTCGGTCACCGTGCGCCGCACGCGGCATTTCGTGAAGAGCTACTACGCCAATGACCGGATCAAGGCACCCGACGGAACGACCTATACGATTCAGTTCCCCGAGCCGCATGTGGAGGCAAGGACCTACGACCTCGAGAAAGTCCTGCCCGGCTTCTTCGAGGAGTTCGCTCGCATCCTGCAGCCCGAGGACGGTGAGCCGCTGCTGACGATGGCGCGGTACGCCCCGTCGTCTTACGGCAAAGGCGGCAAGGCCGAGGCGCGCGAGCTGGCGCTGGTCGGCCTCATTCGCACCGGGCTGCTCAAGCGCTTCGAGTCGTCGGCGTTCGCGTTCTCCAACACTCTCGCGAGCATGATTCGCTCGCACCAGCGTTTCCTCGAAGCGCTCGCCAAGGGAGTGTTGCCCACCGCGGACGAGCTGCATCAGTTGGAGGACGACGATTCCGAGGAGGCGTGGGCGGGGCTGCTCGACGACGGCAAGCAGGTGGCCGCGACGAACATCGACATCAGGCGCCTGAGCGCCGCGGTTGATTCGGATCGCCAGCACATGCAGAGTCTGCTCGATCGAACGAAGAAGGTGACGCAGAAACGGGACACGAAGCTCGAGCTGCTTGCTGTAGAGCTAGCGCGCATCGTGCGTGAAGCTGCGCGGGATGGAGTCGGGGATGAAGACATTCGCAATCGCCGCAAGGTGCTGATCTTCAGCTACTACGCGGACACCGTCGAGTGGATCGTCGAATACCTGAAGGAACGGATGGGGTCGGACAAGTCACTGGCGGCCTACCGGGGCCGGTTGGCCGCCGTGCGCGGCACCGAGGGCGTTGACGACGTAGGACGCATGCACGCCGTCTACGGCTTCGCGCCAAGATCGACCGAGGCTCCATCGGGTTTGGACGAAGACAAGTACGACATACTCGTCACGACCGACGTGCTCGCCGAGGGCATGAATCTTCAGCAGGCCGCGAGGATCATCAACTACGACCTTCCATGGAACCCGATGCGGCTCGTCCAGCGACACGGGCGCATTGATCGCATTGGAAGCCCACACCGGGACGTGCACATCATCTGCATCTTCCCGGACCGGCAGCTCGACCGCATGCTCGCGTTAGAGGATCGCATCCGGCGCAAGCTCGCGCACGCGGCCGCATCGGTCGGCCTGGACCAGATGGTCATCCCGGGTTCGCCTACCAGTGATCACGTCTTCGCCGAAAACGTTGAAGAGATCGAGAAGCTGCGCAGCGGTGATGCGACACTATTCAGAACCGCTGGCGAAGACGTTCACGCGCACAGTGGGGAAGAATACCGGCAAGAACTGCGCAAGGCGCTGGAGACGCGTGAGCAGGCGATTCGTGATCTCCCCGGCGCAGCGGGCTCGGGGCTGGCTCGCGGCGAGGTGCGCGGACATTTCTTCCTCGCAAAGATCGACGATCGAACTCAGTATCGATTCGTTTCGATGGACGGTGCCACGATTGAGCGCGACGCACTTGCCTGCTTGCGCCGAATCACATGTGACGCGACCGCGCCTCGAGTCATGCCGCATGACCTCGCGGAGGCCGCGTACGGTGCCTGGCAGGAGGCGCGCGCTGACATCTTTGCCGAATGGCAGAAGGCGACGGACCCCGCAAATCTGACTCCCGAGATTCGGCGTCTTTTCCGTGCGGCGGGCGAACACGTGCGTCGATTCCGGCCCTCGGACATGACGCAGGAGAAGGCAGATCGCCTGGTCGAGTGCCTCGAAGCCCCATGGGGATACCGGATTGAGCGGGCGCTCCGCGAGGTGTTTGATCCCGATGATCCCGAGGGCGAGGACTCGACCCGCGCACTCGAGAAGCGCGTGCTTGAACTCGGCCTGCAGCCTTGGAAGGCTCCGGAGCCGCTGCCTCCTATCGACGAGGAAGAGATCGCGCTCGTCGTCTGGATTGCGGTGGACTGCGACCGACCGATCGCGGTCGGTCCAGTGGTAGACGTGGGAGCTGCTTCGTGAACCTTGCAACCAATCACAAAAGCCTTCGATCACAGTGTTGCGACGGTGAACGGGCCGGGCGAGAAGCCGATTGCGTCCGACCCCAACGCTCATGTCCCCGCGCCGCGCGAAAGTCGCCGTGATCCACGCTCCCTCCTCGGTGGGGGTGAGCGTCCATCGGGTGGAGGGCGTGGACAAGGTCACCGGCGCCGCCCGCTACCTCGACGATCTCGTGGTGCCGGGAGTGCTGCACGGGCGCACGGTGCGCTCGGTCGTCCCGCGCGGCCGCATCCGGCGCGTCACGCTCGATCCGGCGTTCGACTGGAAGGGCGTGGTGGTCGCCGATCACCGCGACATTCCGGGCGAGAACGTGGTGGCGCTGATCGCCAACGATCAGCCGCTGCTCGCGGTGGACGAAGTACGTCACGCCGAAGAGCCGATCCTGCTGGTCGCGCACGAGAATCCCGAGCGCGCCGAGGCCGCGCGCCTCGCGGTCAAGGTCGAGATCGAACCGCTCGAAGCGGTGCTCACGGTCGAAGATGCACTGGCGCGCCGCGCGCTGGTTCATGGCGACGACAATGTGTTTAAGGAGATCGTGATCGCGCGCGGCGATCTCGAGCGCGGTTTTTCGGATGCCGATCTCGTGATCGAGGGCGAGTACCGCTCCGGCCATCAGGAGCAGCTCTACATCGAGAACAACGCGATGCTCGCCGAGCGCACGCGGGACGGCGGCCTGTTCGTGCGCGGCTCACTCCAGTGTCCGTACTACGTTCACCGAGCACTCGAACGCATGTTCGCGTTGCCAGCCGGCAAGGTGCGCGTGCTCCAGACCGTGACCGGCGGTGGATTCGGCGGCAAGGAGGAATATCCCTCGATGATCGGCGGCCACGCCGCGCTGCTGGCGTGGAAAAGCGGCCGGCCGGTGAAGATCGTGTACGACCGGCTCGAAGACATCGCCGCCACGACCAAGCGCCATCCTGCCGTCTCGCGCCTGCGCGCCGGGGTCATGCGCGACGGCACGCTCACCGCGCTCGACTTCGACCTCGTGATGGACGGCGGCGCGTACGAGACCCTAACCGCGGTCGTGCTGTCGCGCGGCGCCATTCACGCGGCGGGGCCCTACCGCTGGCCGAACGTGCGCATCCGCGCACGGGGCGTGGCCACCAACACGCCGCCCAACGGCGCGTTCCGCGGCTTCGGCGCGCCGCAGACCCAGTTCGCGCTCGAATGCCACATGGACCGCATCGCGGCCGCGCTCGGCATGGACGCGGTCGAACTGCGCCACCGCAACGCGGTTCGGATCGGCGACGTGACGCCGACCGGGCAGGTGCTAAAGGAGAGCGTCGGCGCCCGCCAGGTGCTGGAGCGCGTCGCCGCGCGCTCAAAATGGAGCGCTGCGCGCCGAGAGATCGAGCGCGCGAACGCCGCGGCCGAGGTGGCAGAGCGCAGCGCGCGCACCGTGAACGGCGGACGCCGGCTGCGGCGGGGGCTCGGGGTGTCGCTGGTCTATCACGGCGCGGGATTCACGGGCAGCGGCGAGGTCAGGCTCGCGTCGCTCGCGGCGATGGATCTCGATCGCGACGGTCATCCGCGCGTGCGCGTCGCGAACACCGAGATCGGACAGGGCACGACGACCATGTTCGCGCAGCTCGCGGCGGAGGCGCTGCGCGTGCCCGCGGAATTCGTGCGGATCGAGGATCCCGACACCGGGAGCGTCCCCGACAGCGGGCCCACCGTCGCGTCGCGCACCTGCATGGTGGTGGGCGGGCTGGTCGCCGAGTGCGCGACCGCGATGCGCGAGCGGCTCGAGCTCTTCGCCGAACGCCCGATCAAGGGCGCGAATGACTTCGCGCACGTAGCGCGGCGCTACCTGGCCGCGCGCGGTGCGCTCCGGATCGAGCGCCGGTATCGCAGGCCGCCGGGCATCGAATGGGACGACGCGAGCTACCGGGGCGATGCCTACGGAGTGTTTTCGTACGCATCGTGCGCAATCGAGGTCGAGGTGGATCTCGACACCTGCGAGACGCGCGTGGTGCACGTCCAGACCGCGCAGGACATCGGTAAGGCC
Organism: Candidatus Eiseniibacteriota bacterium; assembly: GCA_016178685.1. Taxonomy (GTDB): domain Bacteria; phylum Eisenbacteria; class RBG-16-71-46; order RBG-16-71-46; family RBG-16-71-46; genus JACOSU01. The sequence goes on from JACOSU010000060.1 coordinate 6,049, forward strand.
ATCCATCCGGTGCTGGCGGCGGGCCAGATCGAGGGCGGCACGCTGCAGGGCCTGGGCTGGGCACTGCTTGAAGAGCTGCGATGGAAAGAGGGCCGGGTGTGGAATCACCAGCTCACGAACTACATCATTCCGACCAGCGCGGACGCTCCGCCGATCGAGGTCGAAATCGTCGAGATTCCCTACTCGCACGGGCCCCATGGCGCGAAGGGCGTGGGCGAGCTGCCGATGGACGCGCCGGCGCCGGCGGTGGTGGCGGCGATCGCTCATGCGACCGGCGTCGCCGTGAGCGAAATTCCGGTGACGCCCGAACGGCTGCGCCGCGCGCTGCGCGAGGCCGGCCGATGAGCCGACCCATTCGCGTGACGATGACCGTGAACGGCCGCCGACGCCACGTGACAGTACCGGCCATGAAGCGGCTGCGCGACGTGCTGCGCGAAGATCTGAAATTGAGCGGCAGCAAGGAAGGATGCGGCGAAGGCGAGTGCGGCGCGTGCAGCGTGCTGATCGACGGCAAGAGCGTGAACTCGTGCCTGGTGCCCGCGGCGCAGGCGAGCGGCGCGCGCATCGTCACGATCGAGGGGCTCGCACGCGGGCGCCGGCTCTCGGCGCTTCAGCGCGCGTTCATCGAACTGGGCGGCGCCCAATGCGGCATCTGCACGCCCGGCATGCTGATCACCGCCACCGAATTGCTCCAGCGCGCGAAGGGCCGCGTGCCGGGCGATCAAGAAGTGCGCGAGGCGCTGGCGGGGAACCTCTGCCGTTGCACCGGCTACCAGAAGATCGTTGACGCGGTGCGCGCGGCGGCGCGGACGCGGGTCTCGGCGAAGCGCGCGAAGGCTCGCCCACGTGCGGCGGCGGCGCGGACGCGGGTCTCGGCGAAGCGCTCCGCGCGCCCGAAGACGCGCCGACCGTGAGAGCGGCGCTTTCGGCGATCGAGGTCCTGCGCCCGCGCGGGCTCTCCCATGCGCTCGAGCTGATCGCGTCCGAGCCGCAGCCGGTGCCGCTCGCGGGCGGCACCGATTTGTTCGTGGCGCTCAATGCCGGCGCCGAGCCGCGCACGCGATTTCTCGATCTGTCGCCGCTTGCCGCGCTGCGCGGCATTCGTTCGAGCCGCGAGGGCGTCACGATCGGATCGCTCACCACGTTTCGCGAGATCCGCGAACATGCGGGACTGCGGCACCTGCCGGCGCTGGTCGCGGCGGCGGCCGAAGTGGGAGGCTGGCAGATTCAGAACCGCGCCACGCTGGGCGGCAACATCGCGAACGCGTCGCCCGCGGGGGACGCGCTCCCGGTGCTGCTCGCTCACGAGGCGCGAGTGAAGATCGCGTCGGTGCGCGGCGAGCGCGAGATCGCGATCGACCGGCTGTTCACCGGCTACCGTCAGCTCGCGATCGAGCGCGACGAGCTGATCGTCTCGATTCACGTGCCGTGGCCCACGCGTGGCGCGGTGGCGCTGTTCCGCAAGGTCGGCACCCGCCGCGCGCAGAGCATCTCGAAGGTGGTGTTCTGCGGCGTGCTCCACGTCGCCGGTCGTGGGATGGAACGCGTTCGCCTCGCCTATGGGAGCATGGCGCCGGTGCCGGTGCGCGCGCGCGCGGCGGAAAACGCGCTCGAAGGCTCGGCGCTGCCCGCGCCCCAAGGCGCAGGTTCGCCGGGATCGCCCGATGTTTCGGAGTCGTCCGCGGCGGCGGCGCGGCGTGCGTTGTCGAAAGACCTCGCGCCGATCGACGACATCCGCTCCGATCGCGACTACCGCATGGACATCGCGGGCCGCCTGATCGAACAGCTGCTGCGCGTCGCCGCGTTCTCCCCGCGGCGCTGAAGCTGCGGCCCGCCGCTCGCGGCGCGCTTCGACGGCTTTCTGGACGATTCGACTTCAGTCGTCCCATCCCGTCGCCGATAAGAACACTACGAACTGCTCGTCCGACGTTCCTCGGCGCCGGCGGGCGCAGCGAGTCACCCGATCGCGGGACCGCGAACGCCTCTCGCGATCTCGATGGGAGAAGCCGTCCGTGTCCGACTCCGCGCACCCCTCGATGCTCGACATCACGCTAGCGCTCTCGCGCCTCGCCGATCGGGTCTCGGATTCCGAGGCTGCGGGCGTGGAGCCGTACGTCACGTTCACGCTGCGCCGCGCGCTCGCCGAGCTCGAACTGCACATCCCGGGCCTCGAGCCGCCTCCCGACGGCGAGAGCGCCGATCACTTTCGCCGTTCTGCCGAGCACGCGCTCGAAGAGGGCGACGATCGCGAGGCGCTGAGCCGCGCGCTGCGCGGGCTGGCATGCGCCCCGCACGATCCGCAGCTGTTCTACCTCGCGGCGTCGGCGTGCTTCGAGATGGGGGCGGTCGAGGATTCCCTGCGGCTGCTCTATCACACGCTCTGGATCCATCCCGGCCACCGCCTGGCCCGCACCGACCTGGAAGCGCTCACCGCGTTCCTCGACGGCAGGGAAGACAGTGACAAGGCGGCCTGAGCCGCGCATCGTGATGGCGGCGCGGTGCTCGCGCCACGCGAGTCGCCGCGTTCCTCTGGTCGCCCCGCCGAGCGTGTGCGAGACTGAAGCATGCGCTGGTCCCTCACTCTCGGCCGCATCGCGGGCATTCGCGTCGAGATCCACGTCACGTTCCTGCTGTTCGTGGGCCTGATCGCGGTCCAGAACGGACTCCTCAAAGGCCGCCTGCACGAAGCGCTGATCGCGGTCGGGCTGATGCTGATGGCGTTCGGCTGCGTCGTGCTGCACGAATTTGGCCACGCGCTCATGGCGCGGCGCTTCGGCATCCGGACGCTCGACATCGTGCTGCTTCCGATCGGCGGCGTAGCGCGCCTGCAACGCATGCCGGAACGGCCTCAGCAGGAGATCGCGGTCGCGCTGGCCGGGCCCGCGGTGAATCTCGCGATCGTCGCGACGCTGCTTCTGACGCGCGCGGTCCAGTGGCCGGTCGATCCGGAAACCATCACGCATCGTGCGCCCGAATTTCTGCTGTTCGTTAACGTCGTGATGCTGCTGTTCAACCTGATCCCGGCGTTCCCGATGGACGGCGGGCGCGTGCTGCGCGCGGCGCTCGCGCTCAAGCTGCCCTTTGCGCGCGCCACGCGCATCGCGACCCGGGTTGGCCAGGTGGTCGCGGTGCTGTTCGGGCTTGCTGGCTGGAGGCTCAACCAGCCGATGCTGATTTTCGTCGCGCTATTCGTGTTCATCGCCGCGGGGGAGGAGCGCGCACTGGTGCAGCAGCGCGGCTCGCTCGCGGGATTGCTGGTGCGAGCGGCGATGATGACGCAGTTCGACGCGCTCGGAGCGCGTGACCCGCTGCGCCGCGCGATGGATCTGCTGCTGGCCGGCAGCCAGCAGGACTTTCCGGTGTTGGACGGCGGCGCGCTGGTCGGCATCCTGTCGCGCGGCGATCTGATTCGCGCGCTCCAGAACGGTGGCATCGACCATCCGGTCGAAGGCTGGATGGCACACGACGTGCCGGCCGCGGATCCGGGCGAGCCGCTCGAGGACGCGCTGTCGCGCATGCGCTCGCGGGGGCGAAACGCGTTGCCCGTGGTGGACGGGGGAAAGCTGATCGGATTGCTCACGCTCGAGAACGTCGGAGACCTGGTGCTGGTGCATGGCGCGCTGCGCGGCGCGCGTTCGCGCGGTTAGCCTCGTGGAAGCGCGTCCTCCGTCGCGGCGCTCGGATCGGACCGCGGGGCGCGCTCACGTTCCGGTCGCTCGCATCTCGGCGGCGGCCGCCATCGCGGTCGGCGCCTATCTGATGCTCCACGGGCAGGGCGAGCCGCGCTGGCGCTCGATCGGTCCCGGCGTCGAGTTCACCACGCTGCGCGGCGATCCGTATTGCCGTCGCGGCTCCTCGGGCATCGGCGTGCTGCGCCTGGATCCGGCGCGCGCGCACGTGCGTGTGCTTCACTACACCGTCACGCCCGGGCGGGCGCCTCTCGACATCATGGACTGGCAGCGTCTGACCGGCGCGGTCGCGGTATTCAACGCCGGCCAGTTCTACCCCGATCTTTCATACATGGGATTGCTGGTGTGTTCCGGCCGCGTGGTGTCGAACGAAGTTCACCCCGGATTCAAGGCGGCGCTGGTGGCGGCTCCCGAGCGCGGACGACCCGACGTGCGCGTGCTGGACCTCTCGAAGAATCCGCTCGATCCCAGTGCGCCCCAGTGGCGCGAAGTCGCTCAGTCTTTCATGGTCCTCGATTCCGAGGGCAACTTGCGCGTGCGCAAATCCGACCACGTGGCGAATCGCACGCTGGTCGCCGAGGACCGCGGCGGCCGCGTGCTCGTCTTCACGACCGAAGGCGGCTATACGCTCGCGGACTGCGCCGAATATCTGCGCCGCTCGCCGCTCGGGATCTCGCGCGCGATGGGAATGGACGGCGGCCTCGAAGCCGAACTGTGCGTCCGCTCCGGCACGTTCCGCTACGCGAGCTTCGGCAGCTGGGACGAGCGCCACGGCGAAGGGAACCAGCCGGGAGCGCGCACTCCACTGCCCGCCGTGATCGTGGTGGACGCGAACTGAGCGAGGGGGCAGGAGAGGTCGACGAGGGCGGCCTCGAGCTTCGCCCTCCCAACTTCGCGTGCACAGCGCCCGGCCCCGGTGTATGCTCGCGAATGATTTTTGCCGGGCACGTGCCGCTGGCCCGGAGCGCGGACGCGAAACGACGCGCGCCGCGCGATTCGCACCTGGCAGTCGCCCTGAACTGCCGGAAGACACGGTGCCCGTGAGCCCCGACTTTGCCGGCTGGATCCCGCAGAGGAGGTGGCCTCCCATGACGTCCCCGCAGCAGCCCGCCGGCGCGCCGGCAGTGATCAACGGCGAGGGCGCGACCAGCGCGGTCCCGACCGCCCGCAACTACATTGGCGGGCGCTGGGTCGAATCGACCGCCACGCGATTCGGCGAAGTGCGCAATCCCGCGAACGGCCAATTGCTGGCGCGCGTGCCGCTGGGCGGAGCGCCCGACGTGGATCGCGCGGTCGAGGCCGCGCTCAAGGCGTATCCCGCATGGCGCCGGACGCCGCCCGTGAATCGCGTGAAGCCGTTGTTCAAGTTCAAGAGCCTGCTCGAAGAGCACCTGGACGACGTGGCGCGCGTGGTGACGCGTGAGCACGGCAAGACGCTCGACGAATCGCGCTCGAGCGTGCGGCGCGCGATCGACAACGTGGATCTCGCGCTCGGGACTCCCGACCGCATGATGGGGACGGCGCTCGAGGACATCGCGGCCGGCATCGACTGCCACGTGACGCGACAGCCGCTTGGCGTGTTCGCGGCGATCACGCCGTTCAACTTCCCGGCGATGGTGCCGTTCTGGTTCCTGCCCCACGCAGTGGCGTGCGGCAACACGTTCATCGTCAAGCCCAGCGAGCGCGTTCCGCTCTCGCAGGTGCGGATGTTCGAGCTGCTGCACGACGCCGGCTTCCCCGAAGGCGTGGTCAACCTGGTGCACGGCGCGAAGGACACGGTGGACGCGATCCTCGATCACCCCGGCATCTCGGGCGTGTCGTTCGTGGGCTCGTCTCCGGTGGCGCACTACGTGTATAAACGCGGAGCCGAGAAGGGCAAGCGCGTGCAGGCGCTGGGCGGCGCCAAGAATTTCGTGGTCGTGATGCCGGATGCCGACATGAATCGCGCGGCGGCGATCTCGACCGAGTCGTGCTTCGGCTGCGCCGGCGAGCGCTGCCTCGCGAACAGCGTGGTGCTGGCGGTGGGCGACGCCTA
>JACOSU010000063.1 GCA_016178685.1 Candidatus Eiseniibacteriota bacterium
CCCGATCCGGTCGCGCCCACCAGCGCCACGCGTTCGCCGGGCTCGATCACGAACGAGACGTCCTCGAGCACCCAGTGATCGTCGCGGTACGCGAACCACACGCGATCGAACTCGATGCGCCCGAGGCCGGCCCGCCCGCCGCCATCCCGGCCGGGCGCGATCGCGGACCGCGCGGCCGGGTCTTCGGGCACATCGAGCAACTCGAAGATGCGCTCGGCCGACGCCATCGCCTGCTGGAGGATGTTGTACTTCTCGCTCAGATCCGAGATCGGCCGGAAGAAGCGCTGCGTGTACTGAATGAACGCGACCAGGGTTCCGAGCGTGATCCCGGTCCACATCACCTGCCGGCCGCCGTACCACACGATCAGCGAGACCGCGAGCGCGCCGATCAGTTCGAGCAGCGGAAAGAACACCGCATAGTAGAAATTCGCTCGCAGATTCGCGTCGCGATGGCCGGCGTTGATCTCGCGGAACTGCGCGGCGTTGCGCAGCTCGCGATTCAGCATCTGCACGGTGCTCATGCCGGTCAGGTTCTCGTTGAGAAACGAGTTGAGGCGCGCGAGGCGGGTGCGGATGTCGCGGAACGAGACCCGCACCCGGACGCGGAACAGCAACGTGACGATCACAATCAGGGGCAGCACCGAGAATGTGACGCCGAGCAACTCGGCGTTGAGCCGGCACATCGCGATCACGATGCCGATCAGCGCGAACAGGTCTCCGAACAGCGCACCCACGCCCGCGATCACCAGCTCGTTCAGCACGTCGACGTCGCTGGTCAGCCGCGTCATCAGGCGTCCGATCGGATTGCGGTCGTAGTGCGCGATCGGCAGGCGCTGCAACTTGCCGAACAGCTCGGTGCGCAGATCGAGCATCACGTGCTGGCCGACGCGCTGCATGATCTGGTTCTGCACGTAGCCGAGCCCGAAGCCCGCCGCCAGCAGCGAAACGTAGACCAGCGCCACGTGATCGAGGAAGCGCAGGTCGTGATGGCGGATGCCGTGGTCGATCGCCTCCTTGGTCAGCCACGGATAGATCAGCGTCACGAGCGCGTCCGCGACCACCACCAGGCCGGCCACCGCGACCTCTCCGCGGTAGGGGCGCAGGTAGCCGAGCAGCCGCCGCATCAGGCGATGGTCGTATGCGCGCCCTGCCGGTTCTTCGTCGGGACTCACGAAACCTCGAGCTCCTCTTCCAGTTGCTGCGCGCGGCACAGCTCGGCATACCGCCCGCCGAGTTCGAGCAGCTGGTCGTGCGTGCCGCGCTCCGCGATGCGTCCGTCCTCGAACACCAGAATGAAATCGGCGTCCTTGACCGTGCTGACCCGGTGCGAGACCAGCAGCGTGGTGCGCCCGCGCATCTCGCCGCGCAGTCCGCGCAGAATGCGCTCCTCGGTCTGCGTGTCGACGCTCGAGAGGCAGTCGTCGAGGATCAGCACGCGCGCATCGAGCAGCACGGCGCGCGCGATCGCCACGCGCTGGTGCTGTCCTCCCGAAAGCGTGATGCCGCGTTCGCCGACCCGCGTGGAATAACCGGACGGAAATCCGCGGAGGTCGTCCTCCAGTCCCGAGATGCACGCGGCGCGCTCGATCTCGGCGGGCGGGGCGTCCTCACGCCCGTACGCGATGTTCTCGGATACGGTCGCCGAGAACAGGAACGTGTCCTGCGGAACGCGCGCGATCTGGCGGCGCAGCCAGGAGAGGTCGTAGCGGCGCACGTCCACTCCGTCGAGCAGCACCGTGCCCGGCGGCGGATCGAACCGGCGCGGCAGCAGCCCGATCACCGAGCTCTTGCCCGAGCCGGTGCGCCCCACCAGTGCCACCGTCGCGCCGGCCGGAACCCGGAACGATACGTCGTTCAGTGCGGGGCGGGAGCCGCCCGGATAGCGAAACGTCAGGTGGCGGACCTCGATCTCGCCCGCACACGCGGCGGGCGCGAGCGGATCGGCCGGGCTCGCGATCCCGGCCGGCGTGTCGAGAATCGACTCGATGCGCGACAGCGAAGCGCTGCCGCGCTGGAACAGGTTGATCACCCATCCCAACGCCACCATCGGCCAGTTGAGCATGCCCAGGTAGACCGTGAAGGCCACGAACTCGCCGAGCGTGATGCGGCCGCCCACGACCTCGCGGCCTCCGAGGTAGACCGCGAGCAGCGCCGCGACCCCCGAGAGGAACGCGAGCGAGGGATAGAACAGGCCCGAGGTGCGGATCAGCGCCAGGTTCTGACTCAGGTAGTCGCGGTTGAGCTCGCGAAATTCCGCGATCTCGCCGCTCTCGCGCGCGAACGCGCGCACCACGCGCACGCCGGCCAGATTCTCCTGCACCTTCGCGGCCAGGGTCGCGAAGCGTTGCTGGATCGCTTCGAAACGCCGGTGGATGCGGGCGCCGAAGAACCACACGCTGAGCGAGACCAGCGGCAGCGGAAGGAGCGCGTATCCGGTGACGCGCGCGCTGATCGCGAGCATGAAGCCGACCGAGACCAGCGACACCACCACGGTGTTGACCAGATACATGATGCCGGGGCCGGGCATCATGCGCACCGCGGACAGGTCGTTGGTGGCACGCGACATGATCTCGCCCGTCCGTTCGCCCTGGAAGTACGAGACCGGGAGCGTCTGCAGATGAGCGAACAGGTCGTTGCGCAGGTCGAATTCGAGATGGCGGGAGATCGCGATGATCGCGCGGCGCATCCAGTACTTGAAGAGCCCCGCCAGGAGCGCGATGCCGAGCAGCATCAGCGCGTAGCGCCCGAGCTTCTCGGCGGTGACGCCGCGGTAGAGATCGTCCACCGCGAGGCGCAGCACCTGCGGCTGGGCGAGCGCGATCAGGTTGGCGAGCGAAACGCACGCCACGCCCCACACCAGCCCGCGTCGATAGCGCGCGAGCGAACTCATCAATCGGTGACTCGGGCCGTGGAACAGCGGCGCCTCCCTCGCGGCCCGTCGCCTGAGGATGCGGTTCCGGCGGCCGCGCGGAACAGGGCTTAGCGCGTGCCCCCGAGGAGCCCCTGCAGACGGTTGAGCCGGGTCTGCTTCATCGCGACGGCCACGTAGAACCGATCGATGTGGAGCGCATTCTTGGCCGACGCGGTGTGCATCGAGCCGCCGATCAGATCGATGTGGTCATCGACACGATACACCAGCACCGGGCCTGCCAGATGGGTCGTGATCTGGTCATCGGTGGTTCCCGGGACCGCGTCGCCCGGGAGCGCGCGGTAGATCGTGTCGCCGCTCGATCCGCCGAACTTGCCCTCGTAGCGGCCCGCGATCAGCAGCGAGCGGCCCAGCCAGATTCCGAGCGTCGCCCCGGCCAGCATCTGGTCGGTCGGAGACTTCGGGTACAGGAAATACCGGTAGCCTCCCTCGAGCTCGAGAAAACCGCGCGAGGCGACGGGCATGCCGTACTGGAGCGCGCCCGAAATACTCGAAGAGCCGTCGCCGAGCCGCGGAGAGAGATCGGAATCGTATCCGAGCGGAGCGATCCAATCGGTTTCGAGGCTGAGGGCCGCGGGTCCCTCGTGCAGTCTCCACCGGACCCCGGCCAGCAGATCGCCGAACCCGGTCTCGGTGCGGCCGCTGCCGGCGGAGGCGGCGCCGCCGCGGCGCGTGACGCTGAGGTAGGGAAATCCGAGGATGAGCGTCCGGCTCTTCTTCCAGCCGAATTCGTTGTAGGAATAGACAGCCTTTTCTTCGTGCAGACCCCCGCCGTCGAGCGGGGCGCGGTCGCCCCCCAGGCGATGGTAGCTGTCCGCAGAGAAGTACGAGCCGCCCAGCTGGTAATAATGGTCGCCGGGCGCGAGCAGCCAGGGATCCGCGGCTGCGGATCGGGCCAACGGCAATGCCGCGGCGGCGGCGATCGTGATCCACGACGCGAAACGCGCGTTCATGAGCGAGAGCAAGCCTCCTCCGGTCGCATGGGTCAACGGAATCCGGGGAGACTATCCGCGCGAGGCCCGCCGGCGCAAGCGAAACATGGGCCGCGGCTCCTCCGCGAACGGTCGCGCGAGCGGCACGCGTGTGGCATTCTGCCGCCATGAGCGTGCGCGTCCTCGAATACATCCGCGATCCGATCGGGGTCTGGAACCTGCCGGCCGCGCAGCTCGAACGGCTGCGCGGCGACTTCCCGGGCGTGCGCTTCGACTCGCCCGCAACCCGCGAGGAGGCGAACGCGATCCTCGCCGAAGCCGACGTCGTGTGCGGCTACGCGGTGACGCCCGCGAATTTCGCGCTCGCGAAGCGTCTGCGCTGGATCCATGTCGCGGCCGCGGGCGTGGGTGGGGTGCTGTTCCCGGAGCTGATCGCGAGCGAAGTGGCGCTCACGAACGGACGTGGGCTCCATGCCGTCGCGATGGCCGAGCATGCGCTGGCCGTGATGCTGTCGTTCGTGCGCAAGCTCCACCTGGCGCGAGACGCCCAGCACGAAAAACGATGGGCGCAGCGCGCGCTGCTCGAAGGGCCGCCCGAATTCGGCGAACTCGCGGGCGGAACGCTGGGACTGGTGGGCCTCGGGCGCGCCGGCAGTGCGATCGCGGTTCGCGCGCGCGCGCTGGAGCTGCACGTGATCGCGCTGCGCCGCCATCCCGTCGATCCGCCCGATCCGGCGCACCAGCAATGGGGAACGGAACGGCTCGGCGAACTGTGCGAGCGCGCCGACTGGCTGGTGCTGGCGGCCGCGCTGACGCCCGTGAGCCGCAGCCTGATCGGCGCCCGCGAGCTCGCGCGCATGAAACGACATGCGGTGCTCGTCAACCTGGGGCGCGGGGGGCTGGTGGATGAGCCGGCCCTGATCGAAGCTCTCGCTTCAGGGCGCATCGCGGGCGCCGCGCTCGATGTGACGGAGGAGGAGCCGCTGCCCGCCGCGAGTCCGCTGTGGACCCTGGAGAACGTGATCCTGACGCCGCACGTCTCGGGGCTGGGCCCGCGCTACTGGGAGCGCGCCACCGATCTGTTCGCGCGCAATCTGCGCGCGTTCCTGAAAGGAGAGCCGCTCGAGAACGTGGTGGACAAGCGGGCGGGGTATTGAATGGAGGGCTGGCTCGGAATCGTGCTCGCGGGTGGAGCGGGCCGGCGTCTGGCTCTGGGCGCGCCCAAGGCGATGGCGCAGCTTGAAGGGCGCACGCTGGTCTCCCGCGCGATCGAACGGTTGCGCGAGGTGTGCCGCGATGTCGTGGTGTCGGTCTCACCCGATCGGCCGCTTCCGCCCGGTATTCTGTGTGGCGCACGCGCGGTGAGCGATCCGCCCGGCGCAGAGGGCCCGCTCGCGGGACTGGTGGCCGGACTCTCGTCTGCGCCGTTCGAAGCCGCGATCGTCCTAGGGGTGGATTTTCCGCTGGTGAGCGCGGCGACGCTGGCGTCCCTGGCGGCGCGGCTTCCCGGTGTCCGCGCCGTGATTCCCGCCCCGCACGGTCGCCCTCAACCGCTGGTGGCGGTTTACGCCGCGGATGCTCTCGCTCCCCTGCGCGCGAAACTCACGGCCGGCGAGCGCGCGGTGGTGCCCGCCGTGATGGCGCTCGATCCACTCGTGATCGGGGACGCTGAGCTGGGATGGTTGCCGGGCGGAATCGAGTGCTGGCTCAACGTCAACACCGCCCAGGATCTCGCGGAGGCGGCATCGCGGTTGCACGGGTCGCACCCGGAGCGCGCGGCGTGAGCGCGAACCGCGGTCCGCGGGCCGGGAGCGAGGGCGCGACGCGCGCCCCGGATCTGGCCGGCGTGCCGCTTTCCGCCGTGCTGCCCGCCCTGCAGAGGATCGAGCCTCATGCGCGCGCGTGCTGGGCGTACGACCTGGACGCGCTCGAGCGGCGCGCGCGCCGCTTCCAATCGGCGTTCGCGGCGCTCTCGCCGCTGGTCGCGTACGCGCTCAAGGCGAACGTGCTCCCGGCGCTGATCGAGCGCGCGCGTGGGGCGGGCCTGGGCGCCGAGTCGGGCTCGATCGGAGAACTCGTGATCGCGGCGCGCGCCGGTTTCGGAGCGGCCGCTCGCGTGTTGAACGGCAATGGCCGGACCCTGGAAGAGGCGGCGTGGGCGGCGCGCGAGGGCGTGGCGCTGGTGAACGCCGATTCCATCGCGGAGCTCGACGTGCTGCAGAGCGCCGCGGCGCGCGAAGGCAGCACGCTGCGCGTCGCGTTGCGCGTCAATCCCGGCATCGAGACGCCCGGCCACCGTTACGTCTCGACCGGCGGCGAGCAGGCGAAGTTCGGAATCGCCGCGGGCGATGCGCTCGAAGCCTGGGCGGCTCGCGCGCGCTGGCCGCAGCTCGCGCTCGACGGCGTGCACCTGCACGTGGGATCCCAGCTCGCGGAACCGGCCCCGCTCGCGCGTTCTCTCGAGGTGGCGGTCGAACTCGCCGAAGAATCCGCGCGCCGCGCCGCGCCGCTCTCGCTCGTCAACCTGGGGGGAGGTTTCGGCGTGGATTACGGAGCGGGAGCGGAGTTTCCGCTCGAGGCCTGGGCGCGGCGGCTCGCGGAGCGGACACGTAGGCTGAACTTCTCGTGGGTGCTCGAGCCCGGGCGCTGGATGGTGGCGCCGGTCGGGGTGCTGATCGCCGAGGTCCTGTGGGTCAAGCGGCGCGGGGACCGGAGCTTCGTGGTGCTGGCGGCCGGCATGAACGATCTGATCCGCCCGGCGCTCTACCGCGCGGCGCACCGAATCGTGCCGCTCGAGCCGCGCGAAGGCGCGCCCGAACGCGTCACGGTGGTGGGGCCGGTGTGCGAGAGCGCGGACGTGTTCGCCGAGGACGTGGTGCTGCCGCCGCTCCGGCGCGGAGACGCGGTCGCCCTGCTCGATGCGGGCGCGTACGGCGCATCGATGTCGTCGAACTACAACGGCCGCGGACGGCTCGCCGAGGTGGTGGCGAGCGCGGGCCGGCTCAGGCGGGCACGCGCGGGAGAGACGGCCGAAGACCTCGCGCGCCGGGACACCGACGACGCGCTGCCGCCGGGTCCCGTCACCTGATCGATCAGAACATGAGGCGCGGCCGAGTCGCGACCATCAGCAGCGCGGGAGACGACGCGAGATTCAGATAGGCGTGCTCGCGATGCGCCCGGAAATGAAGCGAGTCGCCCTCTCGCAGCACGTGGGGCTGTCCCTCGATGCGGATCTCCACCACGCCCGAAAACACGGTCAGCCATTCTTCGCCCTCGTGCCGGTGGACCATCGCGGGTTCGCGCCGCACCGGAAGCGTGATCAGCTGTCCGCCCGCGTCGGCGTCGTCGGCCGGGGCGGTCAGCGGCTCGATGATGGCCGCGTTCCACACCAGACGCTGCGCGGCGCGCTCGGATCCGCGCAGCACCGAAATATCGGGCCGCACGTTAGGCTCGACCAGCGTCGCGGGCCGCATGCCCAGCGCGCGCGCGATGCGCCCCAGCGCGCCCACCGTGGGAGACGCCTTGCCACGCTCGATCTCGGAGATGTGCGTGGCCGAGATTCCGCCCCGCTCCTCGAGGTCCTTGAGCGTGAGACCGCGCGAGACGCGCAACATCTTGATCCTGCGGCCGAGCTCCGCGGGCGACAGTTCACGCGGGACGAATGCCCCGGTCGGCTCGACGCCGGTTTCCGCGACCGGCGCAGCACCCGAGGAGGCGCGCCGGGGAGCGGACTTCGCCGTCTGTGCGCTCATGATGCGTCCTCCAGCGTGCGGCCCAGCACCGCGATGACTTCGGTGACCCCGTCGCCGCGCGGGCTCAGCCGGTGGCGAAGCGACAGCGTCGCCTGGGCCGAATCACCTTCCTCCAGCGTGATCTCTGCGTCTCCGATTCTGGCGAGCAGCGCGCCGCGGCGCACGAAGTAGAGCGCGTCGCCGCCGGTCGGCTTCGCTTCCAGCGTCAGTTCATTTTCGAGTGTCAGGCGATAGGCGTGCAGGCGGCTTCCCGGGATACCGTCCGAAAGCGTCTCGGCTTTCACGCCGGGCCCCGGCGACACGACGGTCGCCCTCTCGCGCGTGACGTGCGAGACTTCGGGGCGCTCGTCCCCCTCGATGAAATAGGACGCGTCGCGACCGAGCGCGCGCGCGATGCGCACCAGCGCTCCGATGGTGGGCGAGGTGCGGCCGCGCTCGATCTCGGACAGATGCGTCGCCGAGAGTCCGCACACGTTCTCAACCTGTTTGAGGGTCAATCGCCGGTCGGCGCGTAATTGCCGGACGCGTCGTCCGAGTTCTTCGTTGTCGACTATGGTCGAATGAATCATGGAAATGGAATCCCTGCTCTTCCGAAGGGTTTCGTGAGCGGCTGAACCCGCAACCGGACTGGGGCGCGCGGAGAATATCCGAAAATTTATTTGAATCCAGCAAAACCTTTGCGGTCTGCCCTATCGCGCAAAAAAGCCGGATTCCGGCCAGGAAGGCAGCCTTGCCCGCACGCGCATCAGAGTCGCGTGATCTCAGGGGCCGGTTCCGCGGCTCTTTCTGCCCATGCTTGACACCCCCTGGCCGGAGCCACAAACTGGGCGTCCGAAGGTACGCCTTGTGTCTGTCCTGTCACGAGTTGTCATGTACTTTGTGAAAGATGGAGCAAAGTTGTACGCGGGCGGACGCACGTGACGCCCGGGTTGCGTTCCGCGCCCGGCGCTGACCATGGGGGGGAACGTGATCCAGGTGGTTTGCGTGAAGCGGGTGCCCGACACCGAGACCCGGGTCAAGGTCGCCTCCGATGGCCGCAATCTCGATCCGGCGGGCGTGACCTGGGTGCTCAACCCCTATGACGAATTCGCGGTCGAGCAGGCGCTGCGCGTGCGAGAAAAGCTGGGCGCCGGCGAAGTGATCGTGATCTCGATGGGAGCGGCCGGCGTGCAGACCACGCTCCGAAACGCTCTCGCGATGGGAGCGGATCGGGCCATTCATCTTCGTCACGAGGGCGTGGCGCCCGACTCGCTCGAGGTCGCGCGCGCTCTGGAGGCCGCGATCCGCCCGCTCGCGCCCGCACTGGTCTGGCTCGGGAAGCAGGCCGTCGACGACGATGCCGCGCAGGTGGGCCCCATGCTCGCGACCCTGCTCGACCTCCCGTGCGTCAGCGTGGTCGCCTCGTTCGAGCTCTCTGGCGATGCCGCCACCCTGGAGCGCGAGATCGAGGGCGGGCGCGAGGTCATCGAAGTCCGGCTGCCCGCGCTGCTCACCACCGACAAGGGACTCAACGAGCCGCGTTACGCATCGCTCAAGGGGATCATGGCGGCGAAGAGGAAGCCGATCGAGGAATTCGCGGTCACCCCGGGGGCGCCGAACATCGAAGTGACCGCCCTGACGCTGCCGCCGCCACGATCGGCCGGTCGCAGGGTCGGCGAGGGAGCGGCCGCGGTGCCCGAGCTGGTCCGCCTGCTGCGCGAAGAGGCCCGGGTCATCTAGGGGGAGCGCCTTGAGCATTCTGGTCTTTATCGAGCAGCGCGACGGAAACGTGCGGTCGGTGACGCGTGAATTGCTGGGCGAGGCCACGCGGCTCGCATCGAGCGTGGGAGGGCCGGTCACCGGCGTGTGCGCCGCCGCCGCCGATCCGGGCCTGGCGCAGCTGGGCGAGGCGGGAGCCGCGCGCGTGCTGCTCGCGTGCCACGAGCGATTCGCGTTCTATGATGGCGAAGGCTATGCGATGGCGGTCGAGGCGGCAGTGCGCGACGTCCATCCGAAGGTCGTGCTGTTCGCCGCGTCGGCCATGGGCCGGGATCTCGCTCCGCGCGTGGCCGCGCGACTCGGCGTGGGTCTGGCCTCGGATTGCACGCAGGTGGGCGTCGAAGACGGCGCGTTGACCGCGTCACGCCCGGTGTTCGCGGGCAAGGCGCTCCAGCGCGTGCGATTCCCGAAGGCGCCCGCGCTGCTCTCGCTCCGGCCCAAGGTGTTCGCGGCGGTCTCGATCGCCGGCGCGACCGCCGCGGTCGAGCCGCTCGCGGTCGCGATGGCGGGGCCTGCGCGCGCGCGCGTCACGCGCGTCGCCGCGGTTGCGGGGGGCAGACTCGATCTGACCGAATCCGAGATCATCGTTTCGGGCGGTCGCGGGCTCAAGGGCCCCGAGCACTTCGCGCTGATCGAAGAACTGGCAGGAGCGCTGGGGGCGACGGTCGGGGCTTCGCGCGCCGTGGTGGACGCCGGCTGGCGTCCGCATCACGATCAGGTCGGTCAGACCGGGAAGACCGTTTCACCGAAACTCTACGTCGCGATCGGAATCTCGGGCGCGATCCAGCACCTGGCGGGAATGTCGTCCTCCAAGTGCATCGTCGCCATCAACAAGGATCCCGACGCGCCGATTTTCAAGGTGGCCGACTACGGCCTGGTGGGCGATCTGTTCGAAGTGGTCCCGGCCCTCACGGCCGCGGTGAGAAAACTCAACGCACAGACGTGAGGCGCGGCTTGACGGCCCCTCAAGGCCGCGGCTAGGGTCCGTCGTGGCACGCTCCGAGCGCGAACGGGGGCCGGTTACTGAGAGGTGTCGGACATGCGCGAGTACCTGCCCATCCTGCTGTTCCTGATCGTCGCGGCGGTCTTCGCCGGCAGCACGATCGGCATGTCCAGCCTGATCGTGCCGAGGAGGCGCAACGCGCGGAAGGACTCGGCCTACGAATGCGGCGTGGATCCGGTCGGCAACGCCCGCGCTCGTTTCACCATCAAGTTCTATCTGGTGGCGGTGGTGTTCATCCTGTTCGACATCGAAGCCGTGTTCCTCTACCCGTGGGCCGTCACGTTTCGCCAGCTCGGCCTCTACGGTCTGGTGGAGATGCTGCTGTTCATCGTGATCCTGCTGGTGGGCTATGTCTACCTGCTGAAGAAGCGGGCGTTCGAATGGGACTGATGGTCCCGGCCGAAAGCGAGATCCGACATGACTGATCCGAAGCCGACGAATCCCTACCGCCCGCTGATCGTGCCGTCCGAGCCGCCGCCCGGGCCGCTGTCCGATCGACTCGAAGTCAAGTCCGAGGAGGATCTGATCCGCGAGGAGCTCGAGCGCGGCATTCTCTTCACGACCGTCGATTCGATGGTGAACTGGGCGCGTGCGAACGCGATCTGGCCGCTCGGCTTCGGGCTCGCGTGCTGCGCGATCGAGATGATGGCGATCGCGGGTCCGCGATTCGACGTGTCGCGATTCGGCGCCGAGGTGTTCCGCGGCTCGCCGCGGCAGGCCGACCTCATGATCGTGGCGGGGCGCGTGAGCGTGAAGATGGCGCCGGTGCTGCGCCAGCTCTACGAGCAGATGCCGGATCCCAAGTGGGTGATCTCGATGGGTGCGTGCGCCTCGTGCGGCGGCATGTTCAACAATTACGCGATCCTGCAGGGCGTGGACAAGATCGTGCCGGTGGACGTCTACGTGCCGGGTTGCCCGCCGCGCCCCGAGGCGCTCCTGCACGGCATCATGAAGCTGCAGGAGAAGATTCTGAAATCCCGGGTCGAACTGGGACCCGGGCTTCCGAAGAAGAAAATAGGTGTGGCGTGACGGTCGCGACCAGCGCCTCGACGCTCACTCCCGAGCGCGTGATGGCGCGCCTCGCGGAGAAGTTCCCGGCCGGCTCTGTGGTTCGCCCGGGCGGCGCCGCGGTGCGCGACTTCACGATCGCGGTGCCCGCCGACCGGCTGGTCGAGATCGCGATGTTTCTGCGCGACGATCCCGAGCTCGACTTCGCCATGCTGTCGTGGATCGCGGGCGTGGACTGGCTTCCGCGCGACCCGAGATTCGAGGTGGTCTACGGGCTGCTCTCGCTCAACCGCAACTTTCGCGTGAACCTCAAGGTCGCGGTCGGCGAGGAGAATCCGCGCGTGCCGAGCGTGACCGGCGTGTGGCCCACCGCGAACTGGCACGAGCGCGAAGCCTACGACCTCTACGGAATCGAGTTCACGGGACATCCTGACCTGCGCCGCATCCTGCTGCCCGAAGACTGGGTGGGCTGGCCGCTGCGCAAGGACTCGCCGCTCGGCTACGAAGAGGTCGCGTTCACGCACAACACGCCGGGCCGGAGTGTTCCGAACCCCGATCTCACGCGGCTCAAGCCGAAGAAGGTGAAGTACCGTGCGCAGTGAGACCATGACGTTGAACATGGGGCCGCAGCACCCGTCGACGCACGGCGTGCTGCGGGTCGCGCTCGAGCTCGACGGCGAGACCGTGCTGCAGGCGAGGCCCATGATCGGCTATCTGCACACCGGCATGGAGAAGCAGGCCGAGTACAAGACCTACACGCAGTCGATTCCGCAGACCGACCGCATGGATTACCTCGCGCCCATGAGCAACAACCTGGCGCTGTGCCTGTCCGCCGAGAAGCTGCTCGGGATCGAGGCGCCGGAGCGTGCGCAGGCGATCCGCGTGCTGCTCACCGAGCTCAGCCGAATCAGCGCCCATTGCGTGTGGCTCGGCACGCACGCCATCGACATCGGTGCCATGACGGTGTTCTGGTACTGCTTCCGCGAGCGCGAGAAGGTGCTCTCGATCTACGACCAGGTGAGCGGTGCGCGCATGACGGCTTCGTACTTCCGGGTCGGCGGCCTCGCGAGCGACATCCCGGCGGGCCTGCTCGACCGCTGCCAGAAATTCGTGGACGAGATGCCCGCGCACGCCGACGAATACGAAACCCTGCTCTCGAAGAACCCGATCTGGATGGCGCGTCTGAAGAACGTGGCGCCGCTCTCGGCGCGCGACGCGATCGCGCTCGGCGTGACCGGACCGATGCTGAGAGGCTCGGGAGTGCGGTGGGACCTGCGCAAGACGCAGCCCTACTGCGGCTACGACCGCTACGATTTCGACGTGCCGGTGGGCGCATGTGGCGACGCGTACGATCGCTACCAGGTGCGCGTCGAAGAAATACGCCAGTCCACGCGCATCGCGGGACAGGCGATCCGGCGCATTCGCGAGCTCGGCGAATCGGGCGCGTACCGGCTGCGCGACTTCAAGTACGTGCTGCCTCCGAAGGAGGAGGTGAAGACCTCGATGGAGGCCCTGATCCATCACTTCAAGATCGTGGCGCACGGATTCTTTCCGCCGGTCGGCGAGGCCTACCAGGCGATCGAGGCGCCCAAGGGAGAGCTGGGCTTCTACTTGATCTCGGACGGGACGCCGCGCCCCTGGCGCATGAAAGTTCGCGCTCCTTCGTTCGTGAACCTCCAGTCGCTGGGAGCCATGGTCCAAGGGCGGCTGGTCGCGGACGTCATCACGGCCATCGGCAGCATCGACATCGTGCTCGGCGAGGTGGACCGGTGAGCGCGACGCGTTCCCTGGTCGCGGCCCTCTCGAGCGACCTGCTCCAGCCGCTCCGGATCTCGGACGCCACGCGCGCCGAGATCGAGAAATCGCTCACGCGCTATCCGAACCGGCGGTCGGCCGTGATGCCGGTGCTGTGGGCGCTCCAGCTCGAGATCGGCTGGCTGCCGCCCGCCGCGCTGCGCTACGCGGCCTCGGTGGTCGAACTGCCCGAGTCCGAGGTGTTCGGCATCGCGACGTTCTACACCATGTTCAACCTGCGGCCGGTGGGCCGCCATCACCTGCAGGTCTGCATGACGCTGTCGTGCTCGCTGATGGGCGCCGACCGGCTGTTCCGCCATCTCGAGAAGAAGCTCGGCATCGGTCACGGCGAGACCACGCCGGATGGACGCTTTTCGCTGCGGCGCGTCGAGTGCCTGGCCGCGTGCGGCGGTGCTCCCTGCCTGCAGGTGAACTTCGACTATCACGAGAACCTCGACGAGGCGAAAGTGGACCGCCTGCTGGAGACGCTCGAGTGAGAGGTCCGCTGCTGTTCTCCGACATCGACACGCCGGGCCTCGCGAGCCTCGAGGGCTACCGCAGGGGCGGCGGCTACGCCACGCTCGCGGCGGTGGTCGGGAAGAAGCCGGCCGACGAGTGCATCGAGATCGTCAAGCAGTCGGGATTGCGTGGACGCGGCGGCGCCGGATTCCCGACCGGGCTCAAGTGGAGTTTCGTTCCGAAGAATTCCCCCCGGGCGCGCTACATCGTGTGCAACGCCGACGAGAGCGAACCCGGCACGTTCAAGGACCGCGAGCTGATGGAGAAGAATCCGCACCTGCTGATCGAGGGGATGGTGCTCGCCGGCTACGCGATCGGATCGAACACCGGGTACATCTACCTGCGCGGCGAGTTCGAGTACATCCAGCGCATCCTCGACCGTGCGATCGACGAGACGCGGGCCGCGGGCCTGTCGGGCGCGAACGTCGCCGGGAGCGGCTTCCGCTTCGACCTCCACACCCATCTCGGCGCCGGCGCCTACATCTGCGGCGAGGAGACGGCGCTGCTCAGTTCGCTCGAGGGCTTCCGCGGACAGCCGCGCTTGAAGCCCCCGTTCCCGGCGGTCGAGGGCCTCTACGCCTGCCCGACCCTGGTGAACAACGTCGAGACGCTGATGAACGTGCCGCACATCCTGAATCACGGCGCGGCGTGGTTCCGACAGTGGGGCACCGAGAAGAGTCCAGGCACCAAGATTCTGAGCGTCTCGGGGCCGGTCAAGAGGCCCGGCAACTACGAGGTCCCGCTCGGCATGCCGCTGTCGCAGCTGATCGACGATCTGTGCGGCGGGATGCGGGACGGCATGAAGGTGAAGGCGGTGATTCCGGGCGGCTCCTCGGTGCCGCTGCTGCCCGCCTCGTTGCTCGACACCGGCCTCGACTTCGAGTCCATGAACGCGGCCGGCACGTTTCTGGGTTCGGGCGGCGTGATCGTGATCGACGAAGGCACCTGCATGGTGGACGCGCTGTGGAACATCACGCGGTTCTACGAGCACGAGTCGTGCGGCAAGTGCACTCCGTGCCGCGAGGGAACCTACTGGATGAGCGAAGTCTTGAGACGCCTCGAGCACGGAGAGGGCCGCGCCGACGACCTCGACCTGCTCGCCGATCTCGCGGACAACATCCTGGGCAAGTCGTTCTGCGCGCTCGGCGACGCGGCGGCGATGCCGGTTCAGGGGGCGCTCCTGCATTTCCGCGACGAGTTCGAGCATCATGTGACGCACCGGAGTTGTCTCGTGAACCGTCGGCGCGACGGCCTTTCGGTGGTGCGTCCGTGCGAGCAGGCGCACGCGTGAGCGCGACCGTGAAGGTGACGGTCGACGGACGCACGATCGAGGTCCCGGCCGGCACGCTGATCACCGATGCCGCGCGCGAGGCCGAAGTCCACGTCCCGATCTTCTGCGCGCACTCCAAGCTTCCACCGCTCGGCGCGTGCCGCATCTGCGTGGTCGAGGTCGGCATGCCGAAGCTCGGGCCCGGCCGCTTGCCCGTGACGGGCGCGGACGGCGCCCCCGAGATCGCGTGGTTGCCGAAGGTCCAGACCGGCTGCACCACCACGGTCGCCGACGGCATGCACGTGCGCACGGATTCGGCGGTCGCGGTCAAGGCCCGCAAGGGCGTGATGGAATTCCTGCTGGTCAACCACCCGCTCGACTGCCCGGTGTGCGACGAGGGTGGCGAGTGCCAACTTCAAGACCTGGCGTTCGCGTTCGGCGCGGACTTCTCGCGCATGGCGGATGCCAAGCGCACGTTCGTCTCCGAAGACCTGGGCCCGATCGTCAAGAAGGAGGCGAACCGCTGCATCGTGTGCATGCGCTGCGTGCGCTATTGCGACGAGATGATGGGCGACGACGCCCTGACCGCTCATCAGAGAGGTGTGCTCACCGAGATTTCGTCGTTCAATCGCCAGCCGCTGGAGTGCGAGCAGTGCGGAAACTGCATCGAGGTGTGCCCGGTCGGCGCGCTCACCGCGCTGCCCTACCGCTTCAAGGCCCGCCCCTGGGACCTTCGCCAGCACATCACCGTGTGCCCGTACTGTCCGGCCGGCTGTTCGGTGCGACTCGGCGTGCGCGGCATGGAGATCCTGCGGGCGCGCGGCACCGAGTTCCGCGGCGTCAACCAGGAGTACCTGTGCGTGCGCGGGCGATTCGGCTACGAGTTCGTGAGCAGCCCCGACCGCCTGAGTTCGCCGCTGCTTCGGTTGGGCGGCAGCCTTGCCCCCGCGGGCTTCGACGAAGCCGTGACCTACGCGGCGGCGCGGCTGCGTGACATCGCCGCGGCCCATGGCCCGCAGGCGATCGCGTTCCTGGGCGGCGACAAGCTCAACCTCGAGGAGCAGTACCTGTTTCAGAAGCTTGCGCGCGGTGTGCTCGGCACCTCGAACGTGGACGCACGCACGCGCGCCACCGCGCGCCTCCCGGGCGATGCGATCCTGCGCGCGACCGGAGCGGGACGGCCCTCGCTGACGCTTGATCAACTTTCGCGCGCGGGCGAGGCGCTGGTGCTGGGCGACGACCTGCAGGGCGAGGCCCCGTACGTGCAGTCGCTGCTGATTCTCGGCCAGCATCAGAACGGTCTCCACCTGACGGTCGCGCACCCGAGGCGCGTGAAGCTCGCGCGCTCCAAGTTCGGCGGCGAGTGGCTGGCGTTGAAGCCGGGTTCGGAGCTCACACTCGTGAACGCGCTGACCGCCGCCTCGCTCGAGGCGGGCGTGCCTGCCGGGGTTCCGGCCGAAGTAGGCGCGGCGCTCGCCTCGCTCGCGAGCGCGCTCGGAAGCCCCGAAGCCGGCGCGCGCGAAACCGGGATCTCCGCCGATGATCTGCGCAGGGCGGCGAAGCGCCTGTGCGCCGCGGATCAGAAGGCGATCGTGTTCGGCCGCGCGTACACCGAGCATCCGCAGGCGGCGGCGCTGGTGCAGGCGATCGAGAATCTCGGGTGGGCGAGCGGCGCGCTCACCGCGAAGCGCGCTTCGGTGATGTTCGTCGGGCCCCAGCACGACAGCCAGGGCGCGCTCGACATGGGCCTCACGCCGGACCGCTTGCCGGGCTACGTGGATCCCGCCGACGCCGCGGCGCGCCGGCCGTTCGAGCAGCAGTGGGGCGCGGCGCTCGACCTCTCGCCCGGCCTTTCGGCTCCCGAAATCCTCGAAGCGGCGGCCGAGGGCCGCGTGAAGGCGCTGTGGATCGTGGCGGACGAATGGGTGAAGAGCGCGCCCGACCGCGCGCGGATCGAGCGCGCGCTCGAGCGCTGCGAGCTGGTGATCGTGAACGACCTGTTCCTGACCGCGACCGCGAAACGCGCACACGTGGTGTTCGCGGCCGCCTCCTTCGCCGAGAAAGAGGGTGTGGCGGTCAACTGCGAGCGCCGGCTGCAGCGCTCGGCGCGGGCGATCTCACCGCGGCGCGGCGCGCGGCCCGACGGCGAGATCTTCCAGGCGGTCGCGCGCGGGCTCGGCGCGACGTGGTCGTATCGCACGCCCGAAGACGTGTTCCGCGAAATCGCGCGCTTGACGCCTGGCTACCAGGGCCTCTCCTGGGCGCAGCTGCTGCCGCTTGGCCCGCAGTGGACCTCGCCCGCTCCGCTCGCCGGGCCGCGCATCGCGCCCGCGATCGCGCCGGCCGCGGCCGAGGCGGGCGATGGCCTGTGGATGCTCTCGGGCGGAACGCTGTTCCTGCAGGGGAGCTTGAGCTATCGCGGAGCGCAGCTTCCGAAGCTGGCGGGCGAGGCCCGCGCGCGCCTGCATCCCGACCAGGCGCAGCGGCTCGGGATCGGGGATGGAGACACGGTCGAAATCGCGGGATCGGGCGGTTCGGTCACACTCGCGGCCACGCTCGATGACGCGGTTCCCGCCGGCAGCGTATTCGTGCCGTACGCGTTCCGCGAATGCGATCTCAACCGGTTGGGCGCCCCCGCGGGCGCCGGACTGCGCGTGCGCGTTCGAAAGACCGCCGCCGCCCTCGTGGGAGCCTGAGCGAAGATGGCCGCGCTCTGGAATCAGCCCGACGTGCAGGTCGCGGTGTGGGCGCTCCTCAAGGTCGGCATCATCCTGAACGGCATGCTGATCCTGGTCTCGTACATGATCTTTGCCGAGCGCAAGATCGCCGGACACATGCAAGCGCGCACCGGCCCGAATCGCGTGGGCTGGTTTGGTTTCATGCAGCCGTGGGCCGACGTCCTCAAACTGTTCTTCAAGGAGGAGTTCATCCCGGCCGAGGCGAACCGGGTGATCTTTCACATCGCGCCGATGCTGGCGGTGATCCCGGCGCTCGTGACGTTCGCGGTGGTGCCGTTCGGCCCCGGTCCCGCGCTCGTGGGCGCCGACGTCAACGTCGGCCTGCTGGTGTTCCTGGCGATGTCGAGTCTCGGCGTGTACGCGATCACGCTCGGGGGCTGGGCGTCCAACAACAAATACGCGCTGCTCGGCGGGCTGAGGTCCTCGGCCCAGATGATCTCCTACGAGCTCGCGATGGGGCTCTCGACCATCGGCGTTCTGATGCTGGCCGGATCGCTGTCGCTGGTGGACATCGTGCACGCGCAATCGAAGGTCGCGCACGTGTTCGGCTTGCCGATCCCCGGCTGGTACGTGCTGTACCAGCCCGTCGCCTTTGTCATCTTCATGATCACCGCGCTGGCCGAGACCAATCGCGCGCCGTTCGACCTGCCCGAGGCCGAGGGGGAACTGGTGGCGGGATTCCACACCGAGTATTCGAGCATGAAGTTCGGCCTGTTCTTCCTGGGCGAGTTCATGAACGTGATCTCGATCTCGTGCATCGCGGTGACGCTGTTCCTGGGAGGCTGGAACGGGCCGGGCCCGGCATCGCTCGGGCTGCTGTGGTTCGCTCTCAAGCTCGCTCTCCTGCTGTTCTTCTTCATCTGGATTCGCTGGACCTATCCGCGGTTGCGCTACGACCAGCTCATGAATCTGGGCTGGAAGGTGCTGCTGCCGCTCGCGCTTGCGAACATCGTGCTGACCGCGATCGCGATCCAGTGGGTCTCGGGGGCCGCCGGATGATCTTCCTGTTCGCGGGATTCGCCGCGCTGCTGGTGGCCTCCAGCCTGCTCGTGGTGCTGCATCGCAATCCGGTGACGAGCGCGCTGTTCCTGGTGCTCGCGTTCTGCTCGCTCGGCGGCATCTACCTGCTGCTCCAGGCCGAGTTCGTGGCGCTGGTCCAGGTGATCGTTTACGCGGGCGCCATCATGGTGCTGTTCCTGTTCGTGATCATGTACCTGAACCTCCGGCAGGATGTCGAACGCGGCGTGCAGACCGCGATCCGCCGCGGCCTCGGCTGGCTGGTGGGCGCGGTGCTGCTGGCCGAGGCGTTCGCGCTGATCGCGAAGCGCTGGCAGGTGGGCCCGGTGTCGGGCGGCCCCGAGATGCTGGAGGGCAACACGCAGGCGATCGGCCGGGCGCTCTACACGCGCTACCTGTTCCCGTTCGAGATCACTTCGCTGCTGCTGCTGGTGGCGATGATCGGCGTGATCGTGATCGCGAAGGGGCGCGGCGGCACGGCGGCGGCCGACGACAGCGCCGAGGAGAAACCGTGAGCGGCGTGATTCCGCTGTCCTGGAGCCTCGCCTTGAGCGCGACGCTGTTCGTGATCGGCGTGGTGGGCGTGCTGGTGCGCCGCAACGCGCTCGTGATCTTCATGTCGATCGAGCTGATGCTGAACGCCGCGAACCTCGCGTTCGTGGCGTTCGGCCGCTCGCTTCAGTCGCTCGACGGCCAGATCTTCGTGTTCTTCGTGATGACCGTGGCGGCCGCCGAAGTGGCGGTCGGGCTCGCGATCATCGTCAACCTGTTCCGGCTCCGCGAGACCGTGTTCGTGGATGAAGTGAACCTGCTCAAGGGCTGATCGCGCGTGACCCTGCCTCTGATCTCGCTGATTCCCGCCCTGCCGCTCGCCGCGGTCGCGCTCCATCTGCTGCTGGGCGACCGGCTCGGCAAGCGCGGCACCGCGCTGCTCGCGTGCGGAGCGGTGGGCGCGGCGTTCCTGCTCGCGCTGCGCGCGGTATTCGCTCTCGCCGCGCGGCCCGAGGCCGATCGCACGCTGGTCGAGATCGTGACGACGTGGATGCGAGCCGGCGACTTCTCGGTCGACATCTCGTTCCTGCTCGATCCGCTGTCGGCCGTCATGATCCTGGTCGTGACCGGCGTGGGCTTCCTGATCCACGTCTATTCGATCGGCTACATGGCGCACGATGCGTCGTTCCGGCGGTTCTTCCTGTACCTCAATCTCTTCATGTTCGCGATGCTCACGCTGGTGCTCGCGGACAACTTCCTGCTGATGTTCGTGGGCTGGGAGGGCGTCGGGCTGTGCTCGTACCTTCTGATCGGATTCTGGTACGAGAGGCCATCCGCCGCCCAGGCGGGCAAGAAGGCGTTCGTCGTGAACCGGATCGGCGACTTCGGATTCCTGCTCGGAATGTTGACGCTGTTCGCGTTCGGCGGGACGCTGAACTTCACGCGCCTGTTCGCGGTCGCGCCGCATGTATTCGCGGCGGGCGGAACGGTGATCACGATCGCCACGCTGCTGCTGTTCCTCGGCGCCACCGGCAAGAGCGCGCAGATTCCGCTCTACGTCTGGCTGCCCGACGCCATGGAGGGGCCGACCCCGGTTTCGGCGCTGATCCACGCCGCCACCATGGTCACGGCCGGCGTCTACATGGTGGCGCGCTGCCACGTGCTGTTCCGGCTCGCGCCGGTCTCGCTCGAGGTGGTGGCGGTGGTGGGCGCCGCGACCGCGCTGTTCGCGGCCACCATCGGCCTCGCCCAGAACGACATCAAGCGCGTACTCGCGTACTCCACGGTGAGCCAGCTCGGCTACATGTTCATGGCGTGCGGAGTGGGCGCGTTCTCGGCCGGCATCTTCCACCTGATGACGCACTCGTTTTTCAAAGCCCTGCTGTTCCTGGGCGCGGGATCCGTGATCCACGCGCTGTCGAACGAGCAGGACCTGCGCCGCATGGGCGCTCTGAGCTCCCGCCTGCCCTGGACGCACGGCACCATGCTGGTCGCGACGCTCGCGATCACGGGGCTGCCGCCGCTCGCCGGGTTCTTCAGCAAGGACGAGATCCTCTCGAGCGCGTTCGCGTCCGGCCACTTCGGCGTGTGGCTGGTGGGCGTGGCGGGCGCGGTGATCACGGCGTTCTACATGTTCCGGCTCTACATCCTCTGCTTCCGCGGCAGCTCGCGGTTGACGCACGAGGCCGAGCAGCACCTGCACGAATCGCGCCCTTCGATGATCGCTCCGCTCGTGGTGCTGGCGGTGCTGTCGGCGGTGGGCGGCTGGGTTGGCATGCCGTTCCAGGCCGGCGGTCACGCGTTCGAGCGCTGGCTCCGGCCGGTGTTCGAAGGCGGCCCCGCGTTCGCGCCGGCGCGGGAGCTCTCGCACGGGACGGAGTGGGCGTTGGTCGCGGTTTCGGTGACCGCGGGCGTGATCGGCATCCTGACGGCGCTGCGGCTCTATCTCCAGTCTCCCCAGACCGCGACGTCGCTCGCTTCGCGCTACGCGTCGCTGCGCACGCTGCTCGTCAACAAATACTGGATTGACGAGCTGCTGGATGCGGCCGTGGTACGTCCGTTCGGCGCTTTCTCGGGATGGCTGTGGAGATTCTGGGACGTCGTGATCGTGGATGGGACGGTGAACGCGGTGGGCTACGCGCTGGAGGGAGCCTCGGCGGTGCTGCGCCTGTTCCAGACCGGATTCGTGGGCACCTATGCGCTGTTCCTCGCGCTCGGCGTCGCAGCGATGCTGCTGCACTTCCTGAGGCACGGATGATGGCGTTTCCCTGGCTGAGCTGGCTGGTGTTCTTCCCGCTGATGGGTGCGGTGCTGCTCTGCATGATGCCGCCCGCGGCGAATCGCCTGATCCGCACCTGGGCCACGGTGGTGGCATTCGCCGAGCTGGCATTCTCGCTGCCGCTCTGGTGGCGCGTGATCCCGGGGCAGAGCGGATGGCAGTTCGGCGAGCGGCACGACTGGATTCCGTCGCTGGGCGCCAGCTACCACCTCGGGGTGGACGGCATCAGCATGCTGCTCGCGCTACTCACGACCGTGATGACCGCGATCACCGTGGTCGGCGCCTACGCATCGGTCGAGAAGCGCGGTCGCGAATTCTACGCTCTGCTGCTGGCGCTCGAGACCGGCATGCTCGGCACGTTCTTCTCGCTCGACCTGCTGCTGTTCTACGTGTTCTGGGAGGCGATGCTGATCCCGATGTACCTGCTGATCGGGATCTGGGGTGGGCCGCGGCGCGTGTACGCGGCGGTCAAGTTCTTCCTCTACACGATGGCCGGCAGCGTGCTCATGCTGGTCGCGATCCTCGCGCTCTACTTCATGCAGCGCACCGCGACCGGCGTCGCGACGTTCGATCTCGACGCGTTCTACGCGCTGGTGATCCCGGGCGGCGCGCAGACCTGGCTGTTCCTCGCGTTTGCGGTCGCATTCGCGATCAAGGTGCCGATGTTCCCGCTGCACACGTGGCTGCCGGACGCCCACGTCGAAGCTCCGACCGCCGGATCCGTGATCCTGGCGGCGGTGCTGCTCAAGATGGGCACCTACGGCTTCCTGCGCTTCGCGATGCCGCTGTTTCCGGTCGCCTCGGCCCACTTCGCACCGTGGATCGCGGGCCTGGCGATCGTCGGCGTCGTCTACGGCGCGCTGGTGGCGATGGTGCAGCCCGATCTCAAGAAGCTGGTCGCGTACTCGTCGGTGAGTCATCTCGGGTTCTGCATGCTGGGGCTCTACGCGCTGAACCCGCAGGGCCTGGCGGGCGGCATGCTGCAGATGTTGAATCACGGGGTCTCGACCGGCGCGCTGTTCCTGCTGGTGGGCGTGATCTACGAGCGCCGCCACACCCGGCAGATCGCGGACTTCGGCGGACTCTGGAAATCGATGCCGGTGTACGGGGCGGTGTTCCTGGTCGTGATGCTGTCCTCGATTGGCCTGCCCGGCACCAACGGCTTCGTGGGCGAGTTCCTGGTGCTGCTCGGCGCGTTCCGCGCCGACACGCCCCACGTCGGGATCCCTCTGCTTCACCTCGCACCGACCTGGGGCAATCTGTGGTCGGTGTTCGCGGCACTCGGTGTGATCCTGTCGGCGGTCTACATGCTCCGGATGTTCCAGCGCGTGATGTTCGGCCCGATCACGCACCCGGAGAACGAGAAGCTCGCGGATCTCTCGATGCGGGAGCGCCTGGTGTTCGCGCCGATCATCGTCCTGATCTTCTGGATCGGCGTGATGCCGCAACCGGTGCTCGATAGGGTCCAGCCCGCGCTCGGCCGCACGCTGAGGCTGGTCGAGACGCGCATGCAGGTGAGCGGGGCCGCGCTGCCGGCGACTCGGTTCGCGCCGCTCGCCCGGTCCGCCGCCCCGCCGGCCGGGCCCGCCGCCCGCGGCGGGGCGGCTGGCCGATGAGCGTCCGGATGCCGGTCCTGCTGCCGGTCGACCTCTGGGCGCTCGGCGCCGTGATCGCGCTGTCCGTGGGCCTGATGGTGATGCTGCTCCTCGAATGGGCGCCGGTGCGGCCCGGCTCGCCGCGCGGCGCGATCCTGTCGCTCCTGACGCTCGCCGCGGCGGCCGGATCGGTGCTGTACGTGCGGGACGTGGCGCGCTCGCTGTTCGGAGGCATGTTCGTCCACGACGGGTTCACGGTGTTCTTCACGATTCTGTTCTGCGCCGTGGCGGCGCTGGCCGTGCTGCTGTCGTGGGATTACGCGCGTCGCACGCGCATCGGGCAGTCCGAGTACTACATGCTGCTGCTGAGCGCCACGCTCGGCATGATCCTGATGGCGGCCTCGAACGACCTGATCACGATCTTTCTCGGGCTCGAGCTGATGTCGCTCGCGCTCTACGTGCTGGTAGGCATCCGGCGCGCGCGTCTCGAGTCGAACGAGGCGGCACTCAAATATTTCCTGCTCGGCGCGTTCGCGAGCGGCTTCCTGCTGTACGGCATCGCGCTGCTCTACGGCGCGACCGGGAGCACGAACCTGACGCGCATGGCGGAGTTCCTCGCGGCTTCGCCGCTCCAGAACAATCCGCTGCTGATCGTGGGTGGATTGCTGCTGCTGACCGGATTCGCGTTCAAGATCGCGGCGGTGCCCTTCCACATGTGGACGCCCGACGCCTACGAGGGCGCGCCCACGTCGGTCACGGCGTTCATGTCGGCGGGCGCCAAGGCCGCCGGATTCGCGGCGCTGCTGCGTGTCGTGCTGCACGCGCTGGGAGGAGTGCACGCGAACTGGGCGCCGATGCTGTCGGCGATCGCGATGCTCACCATGACGGTGGGCAACGTCACGGCGCTGCTCCAGATCAATCTCAAGCGAATGCTGGCGTATTCGAGCATCGCGCACGCCGGCTACCTGCTGGTGGCGGTGGTGGCGGGCGGGCACGAGGGCGCATCCGCGGCGCTGTTCTATCTCGCGGTCTACTCGGTCATGAATCTCGGCGCGTTCGGCGTCTTGACGCTGTTGGGACGCGGCCAGGAGGAGCGCGTCACGCTCAGCGACGTCGCCGGGCTCGGATTCCGCCATCCGCTGCTGGGCGTCACGCTGACCGTCTTCATGCTGTCGCTCGGTGGCATTCCGCCTACCGCCGGCTTCATGGCCAAGGTCTACCTGTTCGGCGTCGCGCTCAAGGCGGGCTGGATCCCGCTCGTGATCGTGGGCGTGCTCAACAGCGTGGTGTCGGTGTTCTACTACCTGCGCGTCACGGTCGCGATGTACATGGAGGAGCCCGCCCTGGAACCGGTCGGCATCTCGTGGGCCGCGCCCGGCGTGATCGCGCTGATGGTCTGTCTCGCGCTCACGCTGTGGTGGGGCGTGCAGGCCCACGCGCTGCTGGCCCTCGCGCTGCGTTCCGTCCAGGGTCTGATGTAGAGCTCGAGCGGTGGCGCCCCGGGCGAGGTCATGGGGCACGCAGGATCTGGCGGTCTCGAAAATCAAGGCAGACTCAATCTCGTTCAATCGAGCAAGCATCGGTAAATCACGTCGCAGGAGCGTAAGGATTGACGCCCCCGGGCCTTGTAGGTCCGGGGGCTCGCTGTTGGTGCAGGATCGAGCGAAACGCCGGTGCGGGATGGAGCGGGCATCCTGTAGCCAAGCTCAAGCTGTAGCCATGGGCACGCGCCGAATTGGAGGAGCGAGAGGCCGTGATTGGGGCGTGCCCGGACTCGGTGTGAGCGGGCCCGATGCCGTTCACTTGCCTCACGCCACGAGCCAAGTTCGCAGAAATCGGCGAATTCGCCGTTTTCTGCGAATCTTACTTAAGCACAAGTGGTAATTCATGTTGTGTGGTTCTGAGCGACGAAGTTCGCAGTTTTCGGCGAGTATTGACAAAACTTGGAGATCGGAGCCGAACGGCAAGCAGTCGACACAATCAATTAAGGCACAACACGTTATCGATTCGTGATGCGCCCGTCCCATCGGTGGCATGGTTCTGGCTTTGCATTCTGCACGGTCCAGAGGCGTCGTCCCCTCTCTCGATCCGAGGTTCACCCGCTCGCGAAGCGCGATTCTCGGTCGGTTCGCCAGTTTCCGATCGCAGCATCAGCCGATGCAAGGGAGACGTCATGCGCAAGTCCATCATCCTCGTCCTGATCCTCAGCGCCTTCGCGTTGTTCGTCGGGTGCAGCAAATCGCCCACGAAACCCACGACCTCGCAGCCTTCAGGCGGAGCTTCTAACGCGATTCTCGCGCCCCTCGTTCCCAGTCGAATTGGGCCCGGCGGTGAGCATGGGAGCCACGGCTCCGGTCGGATCGCGCCAGTCACGGCGCCCTCTATGTTACCGGATGACCCGTTCATTCCGCAGGGCGGAACTGCATACGACGTTCCCGTTGGGGGATACTCGTGGATCGCGGTCTTGAACTGGGCTCGGACCCAAATGCCGGCGGTACAGACCGCTATGGACGAGTTCGCGAGACGGGGCTATGTTCACAATGCGGACCGTGACACGGCCATCGTGTTCGACAATCCGCCCGTGAGCTTCGTGCAACTCAACTACACCCGGCCAGGGCTCGTACTCCCTCCGAATCACTTCGGGTGGCCAGTGATCTGGGTCAAGACAAGCGGTGATGCGAGCTCTCAGGCGGTTTCGACGCAAATCACGGCGGGCATCGTCGTGGTGGACGCCGAACACATGAAGGTATTCTCTGGGGATTCGCTCAGTGACATCGCGGCGCAGGATCCAAGTTTCGATGTCGACCAGGTGCAGGTTGGCGTGACGAAGCTGCCCGTCAAGCGGTTCAGCTCAGATCTTCCCACCGGCCGGACGCTGCTGTACAAGTGGCTCGGATGTATGTCGGGGGCTGGTATTGCGTGCATGTATAATGCGTTCACCTACACGTGGGTCGCGGGCGTCCTAACGATTGGACTCGCGGCCCCCGCAGCGTTCATCGGCGGGTACTCGGCTTGCATGGTAGTCGGCGCAATAATCTGCCTCATCAATCCGAATCTATGATGTGCATGAGGCTCTGTGGACATGGAGGTAGCTCGTGAACGCTTTCTTGAACGAGTTGACACCTAGGCGGCTGCTCAAGCTGGACGATCCGAGTCAGCACCTCACGGTCCGACAGTACGCGGTTGCCCTGATCGTCACGGGGTTGTCAGCTGCGCTATGGGGATTCGTCACAAGGAGCATGTTCGTCGTATTGATGATCTTTGGCACCCAAATACTGCACATTTGGCGATCGCCTGCTGCGAACGAACGACCTGGTCCAAGGCTTGCTGCGGCGCTCTTCTGGGGGGCGTTCTGTGCTGGCGCGTGGTTGCTCATGAAGCTGCTGTGACCCCTATTTCGTGAGCCACCCGGTGTCTGCAACTGTCTGGTGTTCGCTCCGGAACTCGGCCGGGGACTTCCTGCAGAGCGACGCGTGCGGAAGGGGGGTCATCACCGCCTCACCTACGGCCCTCCGCCCCGCGCAAGCCGGTCGAGCGCGTCGCGCGCGCGCGCGTCATCTGGCCGCCTCGCGAGTTGTCGCCGGTACGCATCCGTGGCCCGCGCGCGCTCACCGAGCGCCTCGAGCGCCTGGCCGCGGTGCAGGTCGAGTTCGCCCGAGCCCGGTCCCGTGAGCGCTTCACGATCGAACTCGGCAAGCGCGTCAAGTGGGTGACCGGCCCCGAGCGCGAGGATCCCGAGCCGCTCGTGAGCGGTGGGGGCGTCCGGCTCGAGCGCGAGCGCGTGCTCGAGCAGCGCGTGCGCTTCATCCACGCGTCCTTCCATGATCGAGAGGTTCGCGAGCAGCGAGGAGGCTCGCGCGTTGAAGCGGGACGAGGCCGCCTGGCGCTCGAGCTCGCCGCGCGCTTCGCGCCGCGCCGCTCCATCGCGCTGGCAGGCGACGCCCAGCGCGACCAGCCCCGCCGAACCCCCGGGCACCCATCGGTAACCCTCACGAGACGCGATCGCGTCGTTCACGCCGCCCAGGCGTGCGTAGAGGCATGCGTTGTCGTCGCGGAACACCAGCGCCCACGTGGTCTCGGCGTCCACGATGTCGGGCAGCCGGTTGCCCCGCACCGGCCGCGCCGAGCCGTCGAGCAGCAGCAGCTCGAAGCGGCGCCGGGAGTCGAGCGCGTGCCAGGCCTCGGCGCTCGCGAACACGTAAGGATAGAGGCGACGGTCCTCTCCGGTGCCGCTCTGATGGATGTCCATGAACGGCAGGCGCGAACGATCGGGCCAGAAGCGCCACAGCAGGTAGCCGCTGTTGTAGTACTCGTTGAAGATCGGACCGCGCAGATTCCGCGAGGCCATGAAATCGCAGGCTCCGACCGGATACTGGGCGAGATCGAATCCCACCCCGAGCGGGACATCGGGCCGCGACCATTCGAGCGCCGAGACCGCGAGCGTGGCCGCGGTGAGCGCGGCGAATCTCGGCCACGGCGAGAAGCGCGAGGACAGCGCGGACCCAGACCGCCGTTCCGCGAGGTCGCGCGCCACGAACGGGCTCGCGGTGAGCGCGAACAGCCCGGCGAACCGCTGCGAGGAGAAAGCGAGCGCCGTGAACAGCGCACAAAGTAGGATCTCGGCGAGATCGAGGCCGCGCCGGCTCATCCTCATCGCGATCAGGAGCGGCCATCCCGCGATCAACAGCGGCAGGCCGGTCCTCCACTGCAGGCTCCACATCAGCGGGTGAAGCTCGCCGATCGTGAAAAAGAGCGGATCGTTCCGCTCGTGGAGCCAGTAGTCGAACGGCTGGGCGATGGCACGCGTGCCCGCCGGGTTCGCGAACGCGAGCGCGAAGGCGGCGATCGCGATCGCGAGGTAGGGGCGGAGCGCGGCGAGTGCCGCGCGGGCGCGGCGCGCGCTCCCGGCATCGCGCATTCCGCGCCACCCCGCATCGGCCCCGAACCCCGCGAGCACCGCGAATCCGAGCGGCCAGGAGATATGCGCGTTGACCCACAGCCACAGAACGGCCGCGATCGCGACGCGGCGCGCGCGACCGTCCGCGCGCCACGCGACCAGCAGTCCCAGCTCGAGCGCGAGCAGCACGGCGACCAGCGTCTCGGGCCGCGCCTGCGAGCGATGCCGCCAGCTGAGCGCCGCGAGCGCGAGCACGAACAGCGCCGAGAATCCGCGAGCGCCCATGCGGCGCGCGGCAGCCCACAGCAAGGCGAACGCCGCGAGCGCGGTGATCCAGCTCCACGCGTAGATTCCGCCCACCGAGAGCGCGCACCAGAACGGCCACAGCAGCGCTCGGAACAGCCACGACGGGCAGATGTCGGAGGCGCCGTAGAGCGGCCACACCCACAGGTTCGTGGTGGGAACACGGTGAAGCTGCCAGATCGCGCGTCCGACCGTGAGGTGCTGCCACAGATCGGGATCGTCAATCCGGATCGTCAGGCCCAGGACCAGCGCGGCGGCCGTGAACAGCATGGCCGCAATCATCGCTGGATGTCGGAGCGAAACCTCAGGCGGGGCCGCCGCCGCGTCCCGATCGCCGCGCCGCGCCGACGCCGCGTCCCGATCGCCGCGCCGCGCCGACGCCGCGCCCCGATCCCCGCGGTGCGCGGGCGCCGCGCGCGCGCCCTCGCGCGGATTCTCGCGTTCCCGACGGATCAGGCGTTCCCGCTCTCGGGCCATCGCAGCAGCAGCGCTTCCGCCTCGTCGCCCGCCGCCAGGGCGGAGCGCTCGTCGGGAACCACGAGCAGCGCGTGGGCGCGCGACTGGGGGGAGAGGTGGCCCGAGACCTGCTCTCCCGCGACGTGGGCCCACAGCGCGTCGCCGCGAACCTCGAGCGTGACCCGCGGAAAATCGGTGCGCCCGGCGCGCGAGGAGATCGCATCGGCGACACGCACGCGCAGGCGCGGACGCTCGATCTGGGAGAAGCCCTGGAGCTTGCGCAGCGCCGGCCGCACCAGCACTTCGAACGTGCACGCCACCGACGCTGGATTGCCGGGCAGGCCGAAGAACAGCCGGCCCAGGGGAGAGCCGAACGCCTGCGGGCGGCCCGGCTTCATGGCCACGCGCCACAACGAGACGCCTCCGAGATCCGCGACGCCGGCTTTGGCCGGATCGAAATCTCCGGCCGACACGCCGCCGATCGAGAGCACGACGTCGGCGTCCTCGAGCATCCGGCGCGCGCGGGCCGAGAACGCGCGCGCGTCGTCGCCCACGCGCTCCGAGGCGACGACGCGCGCCCCGCATTCCTCGAGCAGCATCGCGAGCATCGGCCGGTTGCTGTCGCGGATCGCGCCCGGGCGCAGCGCCTGATCGATCTCGAGCAGCTCGTCCCCGGTCGAAAGGATCGCGGCCCGCGGGCGGGATCCCACTCCGACCCGCGATTCTCCGAGCGCCGCGAGCAGCGCGAGATCGTGGGCGGACAGTTCGCGACCCTCCGGGAGCGGCACGTCGCCCTCGCGCACGTCGCGCCCGGCCGGCCGGATGTTCTCGTCGTGCCGCGCCGGACGCGCAAAACGTGCCCGCTCGCGGCCGCCGGCTTCGATTCTCTCGCAGTCCTCGAACGGCACCACGGCGTTCGCGCCGTCCGGAACCATCGCTCCGGTCATGATTCGCATCGCCTCACCGCGGCGCAGCGCACGCGACGCCACACGCCCCGCGGGCAGCACTTCGCCGACGCCCAGTTCGACCGGCGCGGCCGCGCTGGCCCCGGCCAGATCCTGGGTCACGACCGCGTAGCCGTCCATCGAGGCGTTTCGGAACGGCGGCAGCGCGTGCGCGGCGGCGAACGGCCGCCGCAGCGCGCGCCCGCGCGCCTCGATCAGCGGCACGGTCTCGGGCGCGAGCACGCGGACCGCGCTCAGCACACGTTCGCGCGCTTCGCGGTAGGAAAGGAGCTCAGGCCCCCCGGCGCCAGACACCGCTTCGCCCTCCGCGCTTCTCCCACAGCGTGATCTCGCCGATCACCATGCCGCGGTCCACCGCCTTGAGCATGTCGTAGAGCGTGAGCGCCGCGGCCGTGACCGCGGTCAGCGCCTCCATCTCGACGCCGGTGCGCGCGCGCGTCGTGACCGACGCTTCGATCCCGACCGAGGAATTCGCCGCATCCAGCGTGAACGACAGGTTCACGCCGTCGATCGGGATCGCGTGCGCCAGCGGGATGATCTCGCTGGTGCGTTTCGCGGCCATCACGCCGGCGAGATGGGCGGCCGCGATCGCGTCGCCCTTGGCCGCCTGTCCCCCCCGCAGCAGGGCGAGCGTGTCGTGATGCATGAACACGCGACCGCGCGCGATCGCGCGCCGCGCGGTGACGCGCTTCGCGCTCACGTCGACCATGCGCACGCGGCCCGATCGATCGAGATGCGAAAGCTTGCGAGGCATGACGCTTGACATTAGGGAGGCCCCTTCCTAGTGTCAATCGCCCCCGCCTCGCGGGGGGATCTCATGCCCACCTCCCATCCGGTCCGGCCGCCGTTCTCGATGCGCCACGCGTTCGCGCTGGCGTTCGATCTCTCCGTCTGGCGCGATCCCGTGCACTCGCTGCTGGTTCCGTTCGTGCTGCGCAGCCCCTGGATGGTGGCGCTGGCGCTGCTGTTCCGCGGGGACGAGACGCCTCGCGGCGGGCGGGCCGCGCTGATCGGGGCGCTGGCGCTGCTCGGGCAGTCCGTCACGTGGTGGACAGTGGACGCGATGCTTCGATTTCGCGCGCGCTCGGTGTTCAACACGGCGCGCGACGTGAAACCCGCGTCCGCGCTCGAATGCTACGCGCGGGGCCTCGGCCGCCTGCCGTGGCTCTACCTGACCGAGTTCGTGCGTAACATCGCGCTCACGTTCGCGTTCGGTTTCTTCGTGCTGCCGGGTGTCCTCCTGTCGTACCGGCTCGCGTTCAGCACCGAAGCCGTGGTGCTCGATGAACCCGATCTCGGTTCGGCGTTTCGCCATTCGTTCCACCTCTCGCAAGGGAGGTTCGAGCGCTGGCTCGAAATGATCGCGGTTTCGGTGGCATTGGCGCTGGCGGGACTGTTCACGACCGTGACGCTGTACCTCATCTTTGGCCCCAGCGACGCCTGGTGGCTGTGGCTGCTGGTGGGATCGCTTCTCGCCGCCGCGATCTGGCCGATCATCCAGTACGCCTGGACGTTCTTCTATCTGCGCCTGATCGAGGTGGAAACCCACGGCGATGGCCGGGACCCGCGAGCAGGCGCCGATCCCGTGTCAGCCGGAACCAAAACGCAGGGCCCGGGCCCCGCCCGGGCTCGCGGCCTCATCTGATCGTCCAACCCATTCTGCTGCAGCACGGTATCGCCCGGGATCGATGACGCCCCAACGGAAGCAGCTTGCCGCAGAAACCGAATCGTGGCATTTTGAAACAGTCGTCGCGGCGGTCCGACCCCCACGACTTCCACCTTAAAATGCCTCCATCCAGAAGCGGCGTACCCCACGCCCGGCCGCACCGGCCTTCGATCGATCCGGCCCGGGCAGCCCACTTTCAAAGCATCGTCGGCGCCAGTGCCCGCATGCGCCGCGTTTTTCGGCTCGTGTCCAAGGTTGCCGCGACCGACGCGACGGTGCTGCTGCTCGGCGAGAGCGGCACCGGGAAGGAGCTGGTGGCGCGCTCCATTCACCTTCAGTCGAACCGCGGGAGCGGACCGTTCATCGCGGTCAACGTCGCGGCGCTCCCCGAGTCGCTGATGGAGAGCGAGCTGTTCGGCCATCAGCGCGGGGCGTTCACGGGCGCCGCGTCCGAGCGGCGCGGGCTGATCGAGGAGGCCGACCGCGGCACGCTGTTCCTGGACGAGATCGGCGACGTGCCGCTGCCGCTGCAGGTCAAGCTGCTGCGCTTCCTGCAGGAGCGGGTGATCGAGCGGATCGGCGGGCGGC
>JACOSU010000064.1 GCA_016178685.1 Candidatus Eiseniibacteriota bacterium
GGATCGAGGACTACAATACCTTCGCCCCGCACTCCTCGCTCGGGATGAAATCCCCGGCCGAGTTCCGCCGCGAACAGCAGACAGTTGCAGACACCGGGTGTCTCACGAAATAGGGGTCACAGCAGATGCGGCGGCTATCGGGACTGAAGATAGGAAGGCACACGTCCTTGTAAGGCGCGCCTTGAACGCTGTCCAAAACGAGGTGATCGGACTTATCAATCGCGGCGACGTAAAGGATGCGTTGACTATTCGGGCTGAAGGTGACCGAAGGCCAAAAGATGGACTTGAATGTCTTCTGCCGGATTCCGTCGAGGACTACGGCCTCACCCGAGCGACTGAACTCGGCATAGGCCACGTGACGCAAGTCAGGGCTGGGAAGAAGCAGGACTTCACCCCACTTCAAGGGCAATACGGGCCCGGGTTTGGCGAGGACCGTCTCGGAGATCTGAATCCCTGGAACCCGATCGTCAGTCGGCGCCGAGGGGAGTGCCTGAAAGGCCAGGACGATCAGAATAACGAGCGGATGACGCATGTCATCACCTCCGACAACAGGCCTGACGGATAGGAATTGTCTTGGCGCGCTTCTGAGCCTGAGACTTGGAGCTCCTGTCAGAATGACTCAGAGCCTCTAACAGAACACATGACCGTCGCCTGTGCTTCCGCCCGGCGCGCGTCCCGGGCGACCGCGTCTACTATTCGAAACCGCGCGAGGCCGAGTTGAGAAAGCGGAACCTCCAGCCGGTGCTCGCCCATCGCGGGACCGCGCACGGCAGGGTCTCAGTACCAGCCGCTGGGTCGTCGAGCGAACAATCAGCTGGTTGCATCAGTACCGGCGTCTTCGAGTGCGCTGCGAGCGGTGCGTGGACATCCACGAGGCCTTCCTCACGCTGGACTGCGCCCTAGCCTGCTGCAAGTTCGCGCTGAGGGTGTCTTGATCGGAGCTCCTAGTACGAGAAATGGAACTGCAGGTAGCTCTGCGTCTCGTCCGGGTAGCCGTAGAGCGTTTCGTCCTTGTGGTTGATGCGCCGCACCGCGAAGCGAAGCTCGGCGAACGGCACCGGCACCCATTCGCCTTCGAGCGCGTAGCGGTCGTGCGTCGCGCCGTCGCGCGTGGCGGCATCGCTGCTGCGGTCCGTGACCATGCGGTCCCAACGCACGCGTGCGTTCCAGGCTCGAGCCGGTGAATAGTCGGCCTCGATCCAGCCCGCGAGAACGTTTCTCTTTGGGCCGCTCGCCATTCCGGGCACGACCGGTTCCTGTTCGTCGGTGCCGGCCGCGATCTCGCCGAGCGCAGCGAGCGGGCCGTAATGCGTCATGCCGTAATAGCCCCAGCGCGTCGCGCGCTGCACCCCGGATGAACTCTCTTTTCGGTAGTCGTCGTAGAACGACACCGCACTCTGATACCCCGAACGGTTGTAGCCGATCTTGAGCGTCTTCGCCCCCGCAAATTGGCCGCCGAACACGTCAGCCTGGCCGTTGGTCAGCGCGAGCCGCCCGAACAGGCCGCCGTGGTCCATGCCGTACTCGAGTCCCATGTCGGGATTGCGCGGATCGTACGGCAGGAAACGCTCTCCGCTGCCGAAGTCGAGGAACCCGTTGCGGGTCGCGACCGTGTGATCGTCGAGCCGCAGCCCGAACGGCGTGCGGAAGCGGCCGGCCTTGAGATACCCGTTCGCGGGGAAGCCCGAGATCATGCCGAACGCTTCTTTGTTGCGCACCACGTTGGAGCTTCCGCTCGTGAATGCATCGAGCGTGTACACCAGCGCCAGGCGGTGATGCGGCTGGAACGCCAGGTGAATCGCGTTCTCCATGTTGAAGAAGCCCAGCCGGTCGAGCGAATCCTGATTGACCGTGCGGTTCGCGAGCAGCATGAAGCGCTGGTTGACGCCGAAATAGAGCGGCAGGTTCTCGCTCACGCGATTCACCACGTTGAGATCGCGCCACGGGCTCAGCGTGTCGGGATCGGCCTCGAGCGAATGGCGGTTGCGAGCGTACGAGAATCCGTATTCGTTGCGCGGACCGCCGCCGTTCGGATCGAAGTGGCAGGTCCCGCACATGAGCCCGGTGCGCGAGGCGTAGAGCGGAACCGTCGCGGCGGGGCGACCGAGCAGCAGGAGCAGCGAGATCGACAGCAGGACCACCGGGACCGCCCGAAACCAGCGACGCATGCCTTCCTCCCTGTTTACCGGCGCGCTCGGGGGCGCCGCGTGCGCCCGTGTCCGCCGCCACCGGAAGTCGCCACGGTTAGCACCGTTCCCTCGGCGACGTCAATCTGGAACTTGCCGGGCATGCGTTTCCATGGTCCTTTCGGCGCGCGCAGCGAGTTCACGCCGACCGAACCCGGCTCGCCGCCCTGGAGTCCGTACGGAGCGCGCACGCGGCGATCGCTCATCACGGTGACGCTGGCGGGCGCAAGCAGCTCGATCTCGCGCACGATCCCGTCTCCGCCGCGGAACTTTCCGCGGCCCCCGCTGCCGCGCCGGATGCGCATGCCCACGACGCGCAGCGGGCAGGCGTGCTCGAGCGATTCGATCGGCGTGTTGCGCGTGTTCGTCATGTGCGCCTGCATGGCCGAGGCCCCGTTCCATCCCGGTCCCGCCCCGTGCCCGCCGCCCAGCGTTTCGTAATAGGCGAACGGCGAGCCGCGGCGCGGATCGATCCCGCCGATCAGCACGTTGCTCATCGAGCCATAGCTCGCGGCGGGCACACGATCCGGCAGCGCGAGAGATAGAGCGCCGAGCACCACGTCCACGATGCGCTGCGAGGTCTCGACGTTGCCGGCCGCAACCGCGGCCGGCGGCAGCGCGTTCACGACCGTCCCCGCGGGTGCGATCACCCGCAGCGCGCGGAACGCGCCGTGATTGACCGGCAGGCCTGCGCCCAGCACGGTGCGGATCGCGTAAGCGACCGCCGCGCGCGTCACCGGGAGCACCGCGTTGACGGGGCCCGGCACCTGCGCGCTCGAACCGGTGAAGTCGACCTCGAGCGAACCGCGGCCGAGCGTGAGCCGCGCCCGGATGCGCACCGGCCCGCTGCCGAGGCCATCGTCGTCGAGCGCGTCTTCGAACCGCCACGAGCCCCGCGGCAGCCGCGCGAGCGCCGCGCGCATCGCGCGATCACCGTGCCGGATCAGCGCCGCGGCCGCCGCGCGCAGCGCACGCGGCGTTTGGCGGCGCGCGAGGTCCGCCAGGCGCCGCTCCCCGGTCCGCTGCGCGCCGAGCTGCGCCGCGAGATCGGCCTGGCGCTCGTCGGGCGTTCGCACGTTCGCGAGCACCAGTCGAAGCAGGTTCTCGTCGATGCGGCCGCCGCGTGCGAGCCAGACCGGCGGGATTCTCAGGCCCTCCGCATACACTTCGCGGGCGAGCGGCATGGAGCCGGCC
Organism: Candidatus Eiseniibacteriota bacterium; assembly: GCA_016178685.1. Lineage (GTDB taxonomy): Bacteria > Eisenbacteria > RBG-16-71-46 > RBG-16-71-46 > RBG-16-71-46 > JACOSU01. The sequence continues at coordinate 3,381 of JACOSU010000064.1, forward strand.
GCGGCGCCGCCGATGTCGGCGTGATGCGCGCGACTCGCGACCAGGAAATCGGGAGGCTCCCCGCGCGTGAGGAACACCGGCGTCACCAGCGTCACGTCGGGAAGATGCGTGCCGCCGGCGAACGGATCGTTCAGCATCACGGTATCGCCGGGACCGAGGGCCCCCAGCGCAATCGCCGCCTCGGCCGCCGCCGGCATGCTTCCCAAGTGGACCGGAATGTGCGCGGCCTGCGCGACCAGGCGGGCGCCCGGATCGAACAGCGCGCACGAGAAGTCGAGCCGCTCCGTGATGTTGGGAGAATGCGCGCTCGCCATCAGCGTCGCTCCCATCTCTTCCGCGCACGAGGCGAACAATCCCTGGAACAACGCGAGCGTGACGCCGTCCAGTTTCCGAGTGCGGCTCACAGTGCGCTCCTCCGCAACACCCGCGCGCCGTTCATGACACGCTCCTCTGCAGCACCCGCGCGCCGTTCACGACTTGCCTCTGAGCCAGCACCGGCGCGCCGCTCATGACACACTCCTGCGTAACACCAGGCCGCCGCTCGCATGGACGCGCGCGGTCCATCCGCTCGCGATCCATAGCGTCGCCCCCGCATCCGTCACGACCGCCGGCCCTCGGAGCCTCGCGCCCGCCGCCAGCGTGTCGCGTCCGACCACGCGCGAGCGGCGCCACGCGCCCGATTCGCGAACCCGCGCCCATTCCGGCGCGCCTTTGCGGCGCGTCGGACGTGCTCGCGGCACGAACTCGCCCGGCGTCCCACCCCGCACTTCGAGCGTCACGGCTTCGACTGGGGCGGCCGGAATCGAGAATCCGAATCGGCGCTCGTGTGCGCGGTGAAAACCCGCGACCCAATCCCGGCCATGCCCGACTTCGATCTCGTGGGCCTGCCCGCGGTAGCGCGCGAGCACGATGCGCTCGAGCGATACGCTGCCGCGTTCGCCGGCCGGAAACTCGCCGAGCACGCGGCGCTCGAGATCGAGAAACCCGCGTTCGAGCGCTGCGCGGTCGCGGGCATCGCGCATCACCGACCGGCTGCGCTCGCGCCTCGATCCCCCGATCAGCGCGCCAAGCGCGGACAGCACTCCGGCATGGGTCGGAAACACCGCCGCCTCGCAGCCGAGCGCCTCCGCCAGCGCGCACGCATGCAATCCTCCGGCGCCACCGAACGCAACCAGCGCGGCGCCGCGCGGATCGTGGCCGCGTTCGATCGACACCCGCCTGAGCGCGGCCTCCATGCGCGCCTCGGCCACCTGCACCACGCCTTCGGCCGCCGCGATCGCATCGCGACCGGGCAGGCGCTTCGCGAGCGACGCGAGAGCGCGGCGCGCGGCGGCCGGATCGAGTTTCAACGCGCCCTCCGCCAGCGCGGCGATCGGCAATCGTCCGAGCGTGACCAGCGCGTCGGTCAGGGTCGCGGGGCCGCCGCGGCCGTAGCACGCGGGGCCTGGAACGGCCCCCGCGCTCGCGGGTCCCACCTCCAGCAGCCCGCCGTCATCCACGCTCGCGATCGATCCGCCGCCCGCGCCCACGGTGTGCACGTCGAGAATCGGAAGCAGCACCGGGAATCCCGCCACTTCGCGCGCGCGGCGTCGCGGCAGCTCGCCTTCGACATACGCGACGTCGGTCGAAGTTCCTCCCACATCGAGCGTCAGTGCGCGCGTGAAGCCGCAGGCTCTCGCCACATCGCGGGCCGCGCGCAATCCCGCCGCTGGTCCCGACAGGAGTTGTCGCACCGGCTCGCGAGCGGCGCGTGCCGCGGGCGCGGTGCCCCCGTGCGACAGCACGATCTCGAGGCGCGCCCTCGTGCCGCGCGCGATCTCGCGCAGGTAGGCCGCGACGCGGGGCGCGAGGTACGCGTTCGTCACGGTGGTGGCGAGCCGCTCGTATTCACGCACTTCGGGGCACAGCGCCGACGAGCGCGTGACCGGCACTCCGAGCGCGGCGAGCGCGCGCTCGAGCCGGCGCTCGTGCCTGGCGTGCGCCCACGCATGAAGCAATCCGATCGCGATCGCGTGGGGGCGAGTGGCGCGCGCGGCCCGCACCGCATCGGCGAGCGCGCGCGGCGACAGGACGCGCAGCGTCTCGCCTGCGCTGTCCAGCCGTTCGTCCACCCCGACGCGCCGCGATGCGGTGACCAGCGGTTCGACTCGCCGCGGAGCGAGCGCGTAGAGATCGGGCCGGTCCTGGCGGCCGATCTCGATCAGGTCCTCGAAGCCGCGCGTGGTGACGAGCGTGACGCGCGCGCCACGGCGCTCGAGCAGCGCATTGGTCGCGATGGTCGAGCCATGGCGAACCCGCGTGTCTCGCGCGGCGCCCGAGCGTTCCAGACCCTCGAGCACGGCGCGCGCGGGAGCGTGCGGCGTCGAGGGGATCTTGAACGCGATCAACCGCCCGCTCGAGAGCGCGACGAAATCCGTGAACGTGCCGCCGGTGTCGACCCCGACCGCGACCGCGCCAGCGTGTCGCCGCGTGCGGCCGCGCGCGAGGCTCACGCCGCCTCCTTCCGCCGGCGCGGGCTGATCACGTGGCTCCGTTCCGCCGGGGCGGGCAGCTCACGCCGCCTCCTTCCGCCGGCGCAGGCGGTCGATCATCATCGCGAGCAGCACCACGCCCACCGCTCCCGCCAGCAACCACACCGGAAACCGGATCGCGCGGCCGAGCCACGCCAGCGCAAAGTAATAGGGCAGCGAACCCAGCAGCACCGCCAGCGTGTAGAGCGCGATCGGATAGTCGACCGCGGCCGCCACGATCTTGAGCGGCGCGTCGGGCAGCGGGGTCGCGCGCGCCACCAGCAGAGCGAGGAACGAGGCTGAGGGATGCCGGCGCAGCGCGTCGTCCACGCGCTCGCGCGATGGAGCGAGGCGCGTCATCCACGGCTGGCTCGACGACAGCGCCCAGCGCAGCACGATCAGCTGCAGCGCGTTTCCGAGCGCGCTCGAAAGCCCGCCCAGCGTCGCGACGATCAGCGGCGGGTGCCGGTGGCCGTAATGAAGCAGCAGCGGCGTGGTGGCGATCGACAGCGTGGCGCCGTCCACGAACAGCATCAGGCACAGCCAGGCCAGCGACGGATCCAGCAAGGACACGCCCCCCCCAGGAGGAAACGAAGCGGCGCCCGCGCCACCCCGATGGCGGGGCGCGGGCGCCGCATCTCTACCACAGATGCCGCCGCGGCGGCGATCAGCCGGTCGAAGGAGGAGGCGCGAACGAAGACGGATCCGACGGCGGGGCCGGGCCCGCGGTCGGTGGCGCGGGATCGGTGGTGGACGCCGAAGGATCGATCGTGATGGCGGTCACCGGAGCATTCTCCGTCCGAGGCGTCGCCGAAGGACCGGGCGCGGGGCCCACGGCACGCGTCGGATCTCCACGCCAGTTTCTCCACCAGCGGCCGAGCGCGCCGCTGGCCGATTCCGAGCGCAACAGGGCGCCGGCGCCGAGCGTGATCGCGGTGCCGCTCAGCGCCCAACCCACCACCACGAAGAGCCCGCCCAGGAATCCGAAGAACGGAACCATGCCAATCAGGTGCCCGACCGCGCGCAGGCCGATGATGATCGCCGTCCCAGTCAGCGCCAGGCGCAGCAACGAAGAGTTCGAACGCCCCATGAGCTGGCCGCCGAGCCACGCCGCCCCCACGATGAATCCCCAGAAGAACAGCACCACCAGCAGCACGCTGTAGGCCATGAGCGCGGCCAGAGCCACCGGGATGCCGATGATCGTGATGCACAGGATCGCGACCACCAGCGCGAGCGCCACCAGCGACGGCACCACCAGAACCCAGGTCAGCAGCCCGACCCCGAGCGACGCGGCGGTCTCTCGACGCAGCACGTCGACCGCCACCGCCGTGCGGTGCGGCGTGATGCGCAGGGCGAGCCACACCAGGCCCAGCATCACGAGCAGATGGACCAGCTCTTTGACCGCGCGGTGCGCCTGGCGCACCGGACGGCCCATCTCATCCAGCATGGGATGAAGATGGTTCCGGCCGATCCGCACCGAGCTCCCGCCGAGCGCCGTGACGCGTTGGCCCCCGACGTAGGCGCCGCTCTCCTCGTGAAGCTCGCCGCGCACCGCCGCCACGTCGCCGTCGACGCGCGCGTTCGAGCTCAAATACACGTCGCCCCCCAGCGCCTGCACGCTCCCCTTGACGTGGCCGTCCACCCGCACGTCGCCGCTGATCGCCACCACGTCGCCCTCGATGGTCTGATCGCGCTCAACGTGGATGTCGGATCCGATGCGCATCATCTCGCCCGAGTGCCGCGGCGGCGCGGGCTCAGCCGGCACGGCGGGCGCTTCGGGCGGAAGCGGCTTGAGCGAGTCTGCGGCGCTCGCGGGAGCTGTGGCGGGCGGCGCGGCCGCGGAGCCATGGGCGGCGCTCGCGCGAGCCGCTGCGGGCGGCGGAGGCGTGACGGTCGCACGGGCTCGACGGCTGCGATCTTCGATGCGCGCGGCGCTCTCGGCCGAGACCGGATGGAACTGCAACATTTCGTCGGCCCACGCCCGGTCGATCGCTCGGCCCGCGATCACCCCGAGCGGAACGCGGGCGACTCGCACCAGCCGGCCGGCGCGAGCGAGCGAGGCGCCCTCAAAGTTCATCTCGATGCGCGCCAGGTTCCCGACCAGGGCGGCGGTCAGCCGCGTCACACGTGCCGGCGTGGACAGCGCAGCGAGCGCCACCACGGCGCCTGCCGTCAGGATCGCGAGACCTCCCAGCAGCCATCGGCGCATGATCATCGCCCTCCGTCCGTCACGTGAATGTCTCCCGAAGAGCTTCGCAGCACGACCGGCGTCTGGCCGGTGCCGCACGTCGCGTTCAAGCGGTGCCGATCGGCGCTCAGGACCCGCAGTGGAAGGCCGGCTTCGACCTCGCCGCTTGAGGTGCGCACGTCGAGCCTCAGGCTCGCGTCGCGATCGAACCGGGCGACGATCTCGCCGCTCGAGGCGCTGACCTCGACGCTCGCGAGCGTTCCGTGCAACGAGGCGGTCACGTCGCCGCTCATGGTCGAGAGGCGCACCGCGCCCGAGGCGCCTTTCACCTGGATCTCGCCGCTCGACGTCTGAACGTGCAGACCGCGCGCCGATTCGCCGACCACCACGTCTCCGCTCCCGGTCGTGATTGCGAGGCTGTCGGACGCCGCGCGGACCTCGACGTCCCCGCTGTGCGTGTGGATTTCCACGGGACCGCGCGCGTGTTCGATCTGCACGTCGCCGCTCGAGGTCCGGATGCGTGCGGCTGCGAGGCCCGTCGCGCGGAGATCGCCGCTCGAGGTGTTGATCATGAGCGGACCGGAAACTTCGCGAATGTCGATGTCGCCGCTCGAGGCCGTGATGTTCTGCGGACCCGTCATGCCCGCGCACGAGACGTCGCCACTGGCGGTCTCGACCGAGACCGCCAGTCGCGGCGGCACCTCGACCGTCAGCTTCACTTCGCAGCGGGGCAGCTCGAACCCGCCGAACAGGTTCCATACCTCCACGTGGACTGAACCCGAGCCCGCATAATCCACGTGCACGGCGAACACTCCGTTCTCGGTGCCGGCGGTCACGTGCGTTTCGTCTGCGCGCCGCCGCCGCTCATCGGCCGAGGCCGCGCGAACTTCCTTGAGCGCGATCACATGGATGCGTCCATCGAGGCTGGGCTGCACGTCCACGCGGCCGCGGGAGTTCTCGATCCGAACGCCGCTGAGCCCGGTCGGGTCCAGGACCTTCTCACTCGATTCCCGGAGGACATCGGCGGCGGCATGTCCGGGTGGAACCAGCAGCGCGGTCGTCAGGGCAGTCAGCAGCAGACGTCTCACGGCGAAACCCTCCTCGTGTCCCGGCCTACGGAGCAGGGCGCGGGCGGGTTGCGCAAACCTGCTGAAAATCTTCGGGTTCGAGTCGCATTCGGCCCCAATGCACGAGGGGGAGGGTCCGGTTTCGGACCTCTCCCCGCTCGTGATGCTCCAGATGCTGTCCGGCGCGGCGCTACTTCTTCGTGCTGTCCATCGCCATCGACTTCATGCTGGTGTCGGCCGACATTCCGCTGTCGGCAGCCATCGGCGCCGACGTGCTGGGCGTCTCGGTCGACGACTCCTCGGCCTTCTTTGCACAGCTGACCATGGCGAGAGCGACGGTCATCGCGAGCATCGCGACCATCGCAAGAGCTAGATATTTACGCATGTCTTTCCACTCACCTCCTCCCGATCTCGCCGCGCCGGTGGACCCGGCCGCGGCCGTCAATTTTGCGATTCACATTCATCAGTCCGGTGCCGCCAGGCAACAACGAGACGGCCACCGCGGTCACGCGGTGTCGGTCTGGCAGCGTCCATGCCGTCCCTGCGCAGGATGTCGAACGGGGAGCGCCGAGCCGCTTGCCCTCGGGAACGGTCGGACCGGACAAGCGCGGAAGAACCTAGGGGCGCACCCCCCGGTTGTCAACCCGTATTTTCGTCGAGTCGACGCCGAGCCTGGTGGCTAATCTCAACCGGCTAAACATCTTGCAGTGCATGGGCAAGGTCGGCTTGAAGGTCGACCAGATCCTCGATTCCGACCGACAGGCGCAGCAGTCCATCGGCGAATCCCATCGCCATGCGCGTCTTGCGCGGCACCGAAGCGTGGGTCATGGAGGCGGGATGGCAGACCAGGCTTTCGACCCCCCCCAGACTCTCGGCCCGCGTGAACAGACGGAAGCGATCGAACACCCGGCGTCCCGCTTCGAGCGAGCCGTCACCCGGGATGAACGAGATCATCCCCCCGAATCCCGAGGCCTGCCGTTTCGCCAGATGGTGCTGGGGATGGCCGGGGAGCCCCGGATAGAAGACCGCGTCCACTCCCAGCCGCCGCGCGAGATCGTCCGCGAGCGCCCGCGCGTTTGCCTCGTGGCGCTGCATGCGCACCGCGAGCGTCTTGGTGCCGCGCAATGCGAGCCAGCAATCCATGGGTCCCGGCACCGCACCGGCCGCGTTCTGAAGAAATCGCAGCGAATCGGCCAGCGCCTCGTCCGAAGTGACCAGCGCACCGCCCAGCATGTCGCTGTGCCCGTTCAGATACTTCGTCACCGAGTGCAGCACGGCGGTCGCGCCGAGTTCGAGCGGCCGCTGGAAGTAGGGCGTCATGAACGTGTTGTCCACCACGACCGAGACGCCGCGCTCACGCGCCATCGCGCTGACCGCGCGAAGATCGGTGAGACGCATCATGGGGTTGGTGGGCGTCTCGACGAACAGCATCTTCGTGTTCGGGCGAAGCGTCTTCTCGAGAGTCTGCAGGTCGTCGGTGGCGGTGAACGCGAACTCGAGGCCGAAACGACGCAGAACCTTCTCGAACAGCCGGTAGGTGCCACCGTAGAGATTGTCGCCCGCCACCACGTGGTCGCCCGCCGACAGCGTCTGCAGCAGCGTATTCGTGGCCGCGAGACCCGAGGCGAAGCAGAAACCGAAACGGCCGCCCTCGAGCGCCGCCAGGTTGTTCTCGAGCGCGAAGCGCGTGGCGTTGTGGGTGCGCGCGTATTCGAACCCCTTGTGCTTGCCGAGCGCCTCCTGAGCGTAGGTCGAGGTCTGGTAGATCGGCACCACCACGGCGCCAGTCGTGGGATCCGGGCTCTGCCCGGCGTGAATCGCCCGGGTGCTGAAGCCCGATTCCGGACGCAGCGAGGAATCGCCGCCCATCACTCGCCTCCCGCGATGAACTGCAGCATGTCGTAGCGCGTGAGGATGCCGGTGAGCGCACCGTGCTCGCGCACCAGCACCGCGGAATTGTGGGCCGCCATCAGGCGCGTGACGCTCTCGACCGGTTCGTCGCTCTCGACCACCGGCAGCGGCTCCGACATCAGGGTCTCCACCGCCTGGTCGAGCGTTCGCGAGTCCTCGAGAACGCGCTTCAGGATTTCGCTGTCGTAGAGCGTCCCCGCCACGTCGCCGTCCCGGAACACCGGGATCTGCGTGATGTCGTGCTGCTCGACCAGCGCCAGCGCCCTGCGCAGCGGCTCGCCGACCCGCACCGAGAGCAGTCCGCGCACCGCACGGCCCTTGCCGCCCAAGACGTCGCCGGCGCGCGTGATCGCGGGATCGAACAGATGGTTGTCGCGCATCCAGGCGTCGCTGTGCACCTTGGTGAGGTAGCGCTCCCCGGTGTCCGTCAGCAGCACGACCATCAGATCGTTCGGCGCGAGTGTGCGGGCCACTTCGATCGCGACCCACGCCGCCATGCCGCTCGATCCGCCGACGAAAATGGCCTCCTCGCGCGCCAGGCGCCGCGCCGTATTGAGACCGTTGCGGTCATTGCATGAGACCACCTGGTCGATCATGGAAAAATCCGTGGCGGTCGGAATGAAGTCTTCGCCCACGCCCTCGATCTTGTACGGATGGGCCTCGGTGATCTTGCCGGTCTCGTGGTAGGCCTTGAGGATCGAGCCCACCGGATCGGCGCCGATCACTCGCACCCCGGGGTTTTTCTCCTTCAGGTACTTCGCGGTCCCCGAGATGGTGCCGCCGGTTCCCATGCCCGCCACCAGGTGCGTGATCTTTCCCGCGGTCTGCTCCCACAGCTCGGGGCCGGTGCTGTCGTAGTGCGCCTGCGGGTTCGCCGGGTTGTGGTACTGGTTCGTGAGAAATGCGCCGGGTCGCTCGGCCGCGATGTGCCGCGCCACCGAGTAGTACGATTCGGGCGAGTCGGGCGCGACCGCGGTCGGGCTCAGCAGCACTTCGGCGCCAAACGCCTTGAGCAGGCTGACCTTCTCGCTCGAGACCTTGTCGGGCATGCAGAACACCGCGCGGTAGCCCCTGACGCACGCGACCATCGCGAGCCCGAGCCCGGTGTTTCCCGACGTGCATTCCACGATGGTGCCGCCCGGACGGAGCTTTCCCTCCCGCTCGGCCGTCTCGACCATCGCGAGGCCGATCCGGTCCTTGACGCTGCCGCCCGGGTTGAAGAACTCGAGCTTCGCCAGCACCGGAGCCGGGCAATCTCGCGCCAGCTTGCGCAGCCGCACCAGCGGGGTCTGGCCGATCGTGGTCAGGATGGTTTCGTGGTAGCGGACGCCGTCGAGCACGGAACTCACGGGCGGAGCACTCCTCGGGTGATCGAGAGGCAGACGATGATTGTGGGTCGGCCGGCGCGCCTTTGCGGATCCGCTGGAACGCGGAGGAAGGCCGCGTGCTGTGGGCCGGACCGGGAGATTAGGCGGCGACGCGCGCGGGCGTCAAGCGACGCCGCAAACGCTTGCGAGGCGAGGCCCGGTGACGAGCCCCGCCTCGCGTTCGTACGGCCCGCGCATGATTCGGAGCGCGGCGCTATTCGCCTCCCATCGAGCCCGTGGGCTTGGGCGGAAGCACCGGCAGCTTTCCGGTGAACTTGTGAAGGATGTGCGGCTCGTAGGTCGAGAAGTTGAAAGTCGGACTGGTGTTCGAAGTGTGGCACGTGATGCAGACCTGCTCGGTGAGCTTCGCCGACCTGGCGGGGAACGCCTGGTGGCCGGTCCCCATGCCGTGGCAGTTCTCGCATTGCACGTTGACGAGCTTCGGCGTGGCGGACGCGTTCGCGAATCCGCCCGCCTTGTCGTAGCCCAGCACGTGGCACGGCACGCAGTCCGGGGTCGCGTCCTTCTTCTTGTCGACCAGGGTCTGCCAGGCGCGGGCATGAGCGGTGGTCTTCCACTGGTCGCTCTCGGCCTGGTGGCAGCGGGCGCACACCTCGTCGCCCACGTAATGATCCGGTTCGTTCTGCGCGGTCTGCGTCGCCTGCTTGACGGCCTGCTCCTTCTCTTTCACGCGCAGCTTCTCGTTGAATTTGTCTTCAAATCCCTGGACCAGGGCGGCGACTTCCTTCTTCTCTCCCACCTCGGGTCCGAGCATGAACATCTCGCTCTCGACCGACTTGTTCCGGCGGGCGCCATCGAGCGTCACGACGGTGCGGCCCATGTACTGGCCCTGCTCGCCGCCATAAACCGCGATCGCGCTCTTGATCAGCCGTCCCTTCTGGACCAGCCCGACGTTGCGCCCCATGATCGCGACGTCGATCCCGTCGACCGCCGTGACCAGATCCTCGGTCTCGACCTTCCCGAGCTGGGAGAGCAGCACGACCACGGTCGCGCCCCTCTTGCGCAGATCGGCGACCATCTTCTTGGCCGTCACCGCCGGATCGGTCGCGATGAGCGAATCGCGCGCCGGCCCGAAATCCGCCTTGTCGCTGATCAGTCCAAAGACTCCGACGTTGACCGTGCCGACCTTCCGGATCACGGAGGCCTCGAACGCCGGCAGCTTCGTCGACTTGAGCAGCAGATTCGCCGAAACCAGCGGCAGCTTGTCGTGTTCGGCGCGATCGTGCAGCCGCGCGTAGCCGAAGCGCAGATCGCGGTCGCCGACTCCCACCGCATCCGTTCCGAGCAGCTTCATGGCGTCCATCAGGAACCACGCCACGTCCTCGTGCAGATCGTCCTCGGGGAAAAATCCGCCGCCGTCGACCAGCAGGATCTGGCTGTACGTCGCCTTCAGACTGTCCGCAAAGCTGGCCCGCCGGGCCAGGCCCCCTTTGGGCGTGTGTCAGCCACAGGGGCCGGTCTTGCCCTTCACATCGGTGGTCGACAGGATGATCAGCTTGTCGGGCTGAAGGACGGGAGCCTTGGGCCCGGTTGTGCCGACCAGGCTGAGCCACGCGGTTACGGCCAGCACGGCCGCGATCGCGAGACGGGAGGTCAGTGACTTCATGGGGCGGATTCTCCCGGGAGTCGGGTGGTACCTCTGGAACTCGTTCGGCCATCGGATTTCGGCACGAAAGTTTATGCAGGCGGACCGCCCGCGTCAAGCGGCGATGCTTCATCGAATGGGGGGACGATCGCCGTCACCGCGAATGCCGCGGTTCACGCCCCACGCGTCGCGACCGCCTCGCGTTTCGGCCGGTGGGCGTCGCGACGTCATTCCTCGCTGCGATACTTCCTCAGCAGGTCCCGCGCCGGAACGCGCCGTCCGGAGCCCTGGTGCACGACCCGCACTTCGAAGCCGTAGCGGTCGAGTCCGAAATGGCGCCCGATCAGCCGCACCAGTCCATCCACGGTGGCGTCTCCCCGAACCGTGCGTCCGCGCCGCCCGGCCCCGTGGGCTCGCGCCAGCCCGGCCTCAAATCCCTCCTGATACGCGCGTTTCCATGCCCGCTCGAGCGCGCGGCGATGCGCCTGCGCCAGATTGCGAATGACCTGCTTCTGCATCATGGCGGATCCCCCCGGGTTCGGAACTGGCCCGCTTCGATGCTAGCACCGCCGAGGCCCGTTGCACCGATTTTCCACCGCCGGCGAATCGCGTTCGCCGCTTTCCCGCGCGCCAGGCGAATCGCGTTCGCCGCTTTCCGCTGCGCCCGGCTGGCGCATCGCACGTCACCGCGCTACCCTCACCGGCCCGATCGGAGGATCGCCGGTGAATTACGAGACGTTGAACGAGACCGAGTGGGAAGCTGTCGAACGCGTGTGGGACCTGCTCGATGAAGGCGAGGTCGAGAAGGCCCGCCGCACACTGGCCGCACTGACCGCCGCCCGGCCGGGGCACCCCGATGTGCGCATCGTGGATGCGGCGGTGGCGCTCGAGGAGGGCGAGGCGAAGCGCGCGCTCGAGACGCTGCGGGGTGCCGAGCGATCCGCCGATCCCGCGCTCTACTTCCACCTGCGCGCGCTGGCCCAGTACGAGCTGTCGCGATTCGAAGCCTCGCGCGCCGACACCGAGCGCGCGATCGCGATCCACCAGGGCCTCGCCGAGGCGCACGACCTGCTGTCCCGCATCGCGGCGCACCTGGGCGACGCGGACGCGGCGCGCGACCATGCCGAGGCGGCGCGCGAGATCGATCCGGACGGCTTTTCCTCGCCGCTCGAGGTGAGCGACGAGGATTTCGACGCGATCGTCGAAGCCACGCTGCTCGAGATGCCCGAGAAGGTGAAGCGGGAGATCGACGAGCTGCCGGTGCTGGTGCAGCCGCTTCCTTCGCGCGAAATGCTCGAGGGGGAGGATCCGCCGGTCTCTCCCGACGTGCTCGGGCTGTTCGTGGGCCGCCCCCGGATGGATCGCAGCGTCGGCGACCTGCCGGGCGCGCCGGGCGCGATCTACATCTTTCGCACGAACCTTCTGCGCTCCTGCGAGGATCTCGACGAACTGAAGCGCGAGGTGCGCATCACCGTGCAGCACGAAGTCGGTCACCTGCTGGGTCTCGACGAAGACGATCTCGAGGAGTGGGGACTGGCCTGACCAGGCTCAGCGGAACGATCGCAGCCGGAGCGACGACGTCACGACCGAGACGCTCGAAAGCGCCATCGCGAGCGAAGCGAGCATCGGATTGAGCGTGCCCTCCCAGCCGAACAACGGCCCGATCGGGCCTCCCGGGCGCAGCACCACGTAGAACAGGCCGGCCGCGATCGGAATGCCGAGCGTGTTGTAAACGAACGCCCAGAACAGATTCTGCCGGATCACTCGCATGGTGCGGCGCGCCAGCCGCAGCGCCGTCACGACGCCGCCGAGGTCGCCGCGCACCAGAGTGATACCGCTCGCCTCGATCGCGACGTCGGTGCCTCCCCCCATCGCGATGCCGAGGTCGGCCGCGGCCAGCGCCGGCGCGTCGTTGATGCCATCGCCCACCATCGCGACGCCGCGCCCCTCGCCGCGCAGCGCCCGCACCTTCTCGATCTTCCCCTCTGGCAGGACTTCGGCCAGCACGTGCCGCTTCGCGATGCCGGTCCGGCTCGCGATCGCCTCGGCCGTCCGAAGGTTGTCACCGGTGATCATCCACACTTCGTAACCGTCACGCTCAAGGGCCGCGACCGCGTCCCGCGCATCGGGCTTGAGCGTGTCGGCGACCGCGAGCAGTCCGAGCGGCTCGCCGTTCTCGGCCACCGCGACCACCGTGCGGCCCTCGCTCTCGAGTCGCGATCTCACCGCTTCGAGCGCACCCAGCTCGACGCCCTGTTCGGCCAGCAAGGCGCACGTTCCGAGCGCCACGGCGCGGCCCTCGACCACGGCGATCGCGCCGCGACCCGGCATGGTGCTGAAGTCGTCGGGCGCGGGCACGGCGATCCCGCGCGCCTCGGCTCCGCGCGTGATCGCGGCGGCGAGCGGGTGCTCGCTCAAGCGCTCGACCGCGGCTGCGAGCCGTAGCAGACGGCTCGGGTCGACGCCGGGCGCGGCGACCACCTCCACCAGCTCCGGCTTCCCGCGCGTCAGCGTGCCGGTCTTGTCGAACACCAGCACACGCACGCGCTCGGCGGCTTCCAGGACGTCGGCGCCGCGGATCAGCACGCCCAGCTCGGCGCCGCGACCGGTCCCGACCATGAGCGCGGTCGGCGTCGCGAGCCCCAGCGAGCACGGACACGCGATGATCAGCACCGCGACCGCCTGCAGCAGCGCATGCGCGAGGCGCGGCTCGGGCCCCAACGCGAACCATAGTCCGAACGTGAGCGCGGCGATCGCGATCACCACCGGGACGAACACCGCGGCGACGCGATCGGCGAGCTTCTGCGCCTCCGCCTTTCCGGTCTGCGCCTCCTCGACCAGGCGCACGATCTGCATCAGCATCGAATCCGCGCCCAGCCGTTCGGCGCGCATCCGGAACGCTCCGGTCTGATTGAGCGTGGCCCCGGTCACCCGGTCGCCGGGACCGACTTCGACCGGCAGCGGCTCACCGGTCAGCATCGAGATGTCGATGGTCGAGCGGCCCTCGATCACCGAGCCGTCCACCGGAACCTTTTCTCCGGGGCGCACCAGCAACACGTCACCCGCTCCGACCTGATCGAGCGGAATCTCCTCGAACGATTCGCCGCGCACGCGGCGCGCGGCGCGCGCACCGAGCTCGAGCAGCCTGCGGATCGCGCTCGACGCGCCGGCACGGGCGCGCGCCTCGAGCAGGCGTCCCAGCAGGATCAGGGCCACGATCACGACCGCGGTGTCGAAGTAGACGTGCGGCGCGTGTCCCGCGCGTTCGAGCGCGCCGGGCGCCAGCGTCGCGACCGCGGAATACGTGAACGCGGCGAGCGTGCCGAGCCCGACCAGCAGGTTCATGTCGCCCGAGCGGCGCCGCACCGCGATCCACGCGCCGCGTACGAACGGCCAGCCGGCCCACAGCTGAACCGGAATCGTGAGCGCGAGCTGGATGCGGTTCTGAAGCGGCAGCGGGATCGCATCGAGCGGCGGCAGCATTCCGAAGTTTCCGAGCGCCACCACCGGCAGGCCGAGCACGACCGCGACCAGGAAACGCCCGCGAAGAACGCGCAGTCCGGCCGCGCGCTCACGCTCCGCCTGCGCATCACGCGCGTCCTCGATTTCGCGTAGGCGGTAGCCGGCTGCGGCGAGCGCAGCGCGAAGGCGCTCGAGCGGAACCGGATGCGCGAGCCGCACCGCCGCACGCTCGGTCGCCAGATTGACGGTCGCGCCGGTCACGCCCTCGACCCCCGCCAGAGCGCCCTCGACGCGGCCCACGCATGCGGCGCAATGCATGCCGCCGATTGCGAGCTGGAGTGTGACGGGGCCCCCGGTCACGACGCCCCGTCCTCGTCGCCGGTTTCCTCGATGCGGTCCACGCCGATCGAGCCCTGGCGGCAGCGGCGGCACGGCACCCGGTAGCGCTTCAGATCGGGGCGCCGCAGCAGTCCGGTGATCGCGTCGCACGCTTCGCCGGCCCGCGCGTGCGAGATCGCGTGGATCGAGGCATCGAACACGGCGGCGATGCACCCGGCCGCATCGTCCGACAGGCACGGCTCGTCGGCCAGCGCTCGCGCCAGCTCGAGCGCGAGCGGCGCCGCGACGCGCGCGGCGTCTTCCGCGAGCCCGAGCCGCGCGTAGCCCTCGAGCACCATGGCGCGGTCCCAGAACGTCTCGAACTCGAGCTCCTGCTCGGCCCCGCGCAGCACGCGCGCATCGGGGCACGGTGAAAAC